>DATDQG010000074.1:0-4035 GCA_035292365.1 Dehalococcoidia bacterium | reverse complement strand
ACCGTAGAACCAGCAGATGCCTTCCTGGGGGAGAGACCCCCTCTGACGGGGGCTTGGGGGTGTCCCCCAGTACCTTCCAGGGCGGGTGGGCGGGAAAAACCAGGGTAGATCGATGGTGAGGATCGGCCTCATCTCCGACACCCACATCAGACACGAGGGCGAGGACCTCTACCCAGAGACGTATGAGGCCCTCGCCGGCGTCGACCTCATCCTCCACGCGGGCGACACCTATATCCTGACCGTCTATGACCGTCTGGAGCGGATCGCTCCCATCATCGCCGCTCGCGGCAACGGCGACATGCACCTGCCCGACGACCCCCGCCTCAAGTACGACCAGACCTTCGACGTCGCCGGCCTGCGCATCGGCCTCATGCACGACCTCGCCCTGCCTGAGGCGCCCCCCGTACGCACCCTCGAGACCATCATGCAGCGCCGTTTCGGGGGGCCCGTCGACGTCATCGTCTTCGGCGACACCCACGTCGCCCACCTGTCGCATTTCAAGGGCGTGCTCCTCGTCAACCCGGGCAGCCCGACCTTCCCCAGCAACTACGACCGCCAGCACGGCACCGTGGGCATCCTCACCATCGAAAACGGCCTTCCCCGCGCGGAGCTGCTCCCGCTGAGCGAGCACGCGCGCCGTTTCCTACCAAAGACGTAGCTCGCGTCCCGCACATCGTCAGGCGATCATCCATGCACCGGGCGCGCCACTGGAGATGGAGAACGGAACGTTTGTTCTGCTGGAGTTGAGAGGGCGCAGCCGGCTCATCCTGAGGCTGTCGAAGGATGACGGGGGCAATGGGGGTGTCCCCCAGTACGTCACTGGGCGGGCGGGTGGGAAAGCCCACGATGCTGCTTCACCCCGATCCCAGGCCAGCGCGCCGTGCCCGCCCAAAGCCGTCGCATTCGCGCAAGGTAGCTGCGGGACTCATCCCGCAGAACCGTGGTCAATCCCCGTAGCCCGTAGGGGCGTTCAACTGAACGCCCCACTGATGGCTTCGCAATCCTTGCTTCGGCCAAGTAGCTGCGGGATTCATCCCGCAGGATCGTGGTCAATCCCCGGCAGGCGTAGGGGCGTTCAACTGAACGCCCCTATGGGTCAGCAACGCTCGGCCTCGGCCAACGAGTACCATCCCGCGGACCGCTTGGCAGTCCTTGCATCCGGCGTGGGCTAGCGCTTGATAGCCAGCTCTTGCTGAAGCTTAGCCGACACCCGCGTCACTTCATCAGGCTCGCTGGCGAGCTCTCCAATGGCCTTCAGGAAATGTCCAACCGAGGCGGTGAGGCTGCTGCTCACACGCTTACCGCGCTGTACCCTGCCGTCGCCTCCCGGCGGTTCCCGGTCTCCCCATTCGATGATCCACCGGGTGCCATGCCGGCGGAGCACTGCGTAGCATCCCTCGTGTCTGTCCGTCCAGTAGTAGATCAGGGTCTCCATGGGCATCACCTCTCGGCCTGCTCCAGGCCGGTCTCGCCCTCCTGCTCCTCTTCTGGCGCCGCTCCTTGCTCCTCGGCCTGTCCGAACGGGTGAGGCCTGAGGGAGCGCGGCAGGCGTCGGCTTGGCACGCCGAAGGAAGCCTCGCCTCGCTGTTGGGCATGGTGCCGCTCCAGTTGCCGCTCCACGTCCTCAACGGCCAGGCGCACGGCGCGGTCGACGGTCTCCGCTGACTGATGACTAATCAAGTGCGTGCCCAGGCGGTTCAGCAGAACACGCAGGTCCACGTGGACGCGGCGCTGTGATGCACTATGGTCCACGACCAGCTCAGCGAGCGGCTCTGGCTCGTGCAAAAGTCGCTCGGCGAGAGCATCGAGCTGATGCAGGATCCTCGCTTCCTCCGCCGCATTCATCTCCACGCCGCGCACCGTGAGCGTCGTTTCGAGTGTCATAGCCTCGCTCCTCAGTAACGGGTCCAGGCCCCAAGGCCGCCGTGGGCACGGAGCGTCTCGTCAGCCTGGCCGGACACGAACTCAATAGCGCCGACTGCCTGCTCCAGAGCTTGAAGCGTCGCATGTTCCACAAGGTCCGTGACCGGCGACACTTCGCCGTTGCAGGATGGGCACCGGCTGCCACCGGTCAACCGCTGGCACGCTGAGCAGAACGCCCCCGCGCCAAGGGCCGTCACGCTCACGAGCCGGTGGACCCGGCCCTCAGCCAGCGCCTCGAACGTCGGCTCTAGCCCCAGGACAACTTGCCGATCGCCCGCGTGCTCCAGCAGGTCCCTGACCAAAGCCAGCTCGTGCTCCCGTTCGACAGCTTCGAGTGTTGGTCTGACCGCCTTGGCAACCTCGGACACGGGCGCAAAGCCCTCGATGCTGACGGTTCCGGCCAGGCGCAGCTTCAGCGGACGGGGCAACTCCCTTTCGAGCGTGGCCACCGCCTCGTCGGGACCGCCGATAATCAGCCGATCGAATGGGCGCTCATCGAGGTGGTCGAGGAGCAGCTGCACCGCTCGCTGGGCGTGCTCGAGGATATGGCCTTCTCGATGCCGCGCCCGACGGGCCTGGGACATGCCGGAGACCTGCCGCGCATAGTTCGTCGCGGACCTGCCGACCCATCCTCCGCTGGCCTGCCGGCGAGGGATTGCGTCCCATACTACGTGCTGTTCCTCGATCTCTCCTAAGAAAAAGCTGAAGAATCGAGCTCGCTCGCTATCGAACAACATGACGGCTGTGCGCTCTTGGTCGTCGACCATCCGCACCAATTGGGCCAAGTGCGGGTGAGAGTCCCAGGTCACCGAAGGGACGGGGCCCGTGGGCAGCGCGACCGCGAACTGGTAGTCTGGGCTGGCTGAGGCAAACATGGCCACGCCCGGGCTCTCCTGGGTGAAGGGCCCGCTGAGAAAGGCCTCGGCTTGCCGCGCAGCGGCCTCGAAGGCGTCGTGGTCCTCGCCCAACGAGGCGCGGATCTCTTTGAACCTATCTCGGAGGTACAGCAGGTACGCCTCGCCCTGAACGTCAGCAGGCGCCAGGCCCAGGTAGGCCGACAGGACGCCCTCGCCCCGCGGGGCCTCGAGGAGCCGCTCTAGGACGGTCGGAATGTCGATTGCGCCAAACACCTCGGTCATGCGATCACCCATTTATGCATGCAAGATTTCGGATCAGCTTCCGCTGGGGGTCATCACCTCACCGACCAGCGGCCTGCCGTTCGATCCTATTCTAAGTCTTCGCACTGCTCGCACATAGTACGCCCGCTTTGTGCAGATAACGTGGAGTACCCGTCCCGTGGCCGTGAAGGGACTGTGAAGCGTGCCGTCCAAGGCTCAAGGGCAGGCAGGCCCGCAGACTGCCCGAGTAGAATGCCTATCCATTCCTCACTCCGAGGCGGTGTATAAATGAAGACGCTGGATGACGTCCCCGAATCGGTCCGTCGGTCCGCCACGCGCCTGCGCGACGGCCTCGTCGACCTCCTCGGCGACGACCTCACCGCCGTTTGGCTCTACGGCGCCCCGCTCTTCGGTCCGCATTTCCTCGACATTGACCTGCACGTGCTCCTCAAGCGCCCGCCGACGCCGCAAGAAGGCACCACGATCCGCGACCTGCACGAGCGCATCGAGCGCGACACGCAATGGCCCTTGGAGTCGCGGGGCAATGAGCTCGACTCGTGGTATGTCCTTCTGGAGGCGGCGCGTCGCTCTGAGCCTCCGGCAAACGTAGGACCATGGAACCCTGGCCTTCGCGACGAACACTGGCCGCTCCACCGCGCCCACTGGCTCGCCGGCGCCTGCGTCGTCGTGCATGGACTGTCGCCTGCACAGGTCGTCCCTCTCCCGACCTGGGAGGAACTGGCGACCACGCTTCGAGCGGAGGCCGCCGAGGCGGCGAACCACCTGGACCGTGGCTCCGCTTACTGGACGCTCCAGCTCTGCCGCGTGCTGGCCAGCCTCGAGACCCGCGACGTCGTCCGCTCCAAGCTCGACTCGGGAGAGTGGGCGATCGGCCGGTTACCGCCGCAGACGCACGCCATCATCCGCGCCGCCGAGCGCTTCTATACCGGCGAGGCCCGTGCCGACGACCAGCGCCTCATCGCGCAGAGCTTCG
>DATDQG010000073.1:0-3460 GCA_035292365.1 Dehalococcoidia bacterium | reverse complement strand
GGCCTGCGCGCCTGTGCAGCCGGAGCGCGCTGCCGTATCATAGATGGGCGCTCTCCCCATGCCCTCCGTACCGCCTTGGAGCGCGGCGGCGGTACGTTGCTCGCATAAGGAACACATGGACTTCGAACGGCTCTTTCGCGGCGATTTCCCCCAACCACCACGGCCCCGCGCACCGGAGAGCTTCCTCAACCTCAGCCGTTGGGTGCTCTTCGCCATCGTCGCCTTCTTCCTCCTCAGCCTGGCCAACGTCACCAAGAGCTTCCTCGTCGACCTCCTCTGGTTCCAGAGCCTGGGCTACGGCGCCGTGTTCACCACTCGCCTCGTCGCCGAGCTGTGGCTCTTCGTGCTCGGCACGCTGATCATCGTAGCCATCTACTTCCCCAACCTATGGCTCGCCCAGCGCATCGCGCGGCGGATGGGTTCGCCGCTCTTCCTGTGGATCGAGTTCATCGCCCTGCGCCGCATGGTCGCGTGGAGCGCCATCGGCCTCGGCTTGTTTCTTGCTGTGCTCTTTGGCTCCATCTTCGCCGAGCAGTGGCAGCAGTTCCTCCTCTTCGCCAACGCCCAGCCCTTCGGCATCGCCGACCCGCTCTACAGCCTGGACGTCGCCTGGTACGTCTTCAAGCTGCCGGTCTACCGCTTCGTCGAAGTCTGGCTCGTGGGCTTTCTGGTCGTTCTAGCGCTTGCGCTCGCCGGCTACTACGCCGTGCATCTAGGACTGCGCGGGGGCACCTTCCGGGTGCCCAACTCCGTGTGGGCCCACCTTTCCGGCCTGGGAGGCTTCCTCCTCCTGCTCCTGGTCTACGGCACCTGGCTCGAGCGCTACGACCTGCTCTTCGCCCAGCGCGGCGCGCTCGTCGGCGCGGGCTGGACCGACATCAACGTCACCCTCCCGATCCTGACCATCCAGATCATCGCCGGTATCGTGGCGGCGGCGCTGCTCTTCTTCAACGTCTTCCGGCGCAGCGTGCGTCTCGCGGCGTGGGCCCTCGGCTCCTGGCTGGCCATCGGCCTTGTGTTGGGTGGCCTCGTGCCCAGCCTCGTACAGCGAGTGTTCGTGGAACCGAATGAGTTCCAGCAGGAGGAGCCGTACCTCCGCCGACACATCAGTCTGACGCGCACCGCCTACGGCATCGAGGGGATCACGGTGCGACCTCACCCTGGCAACTTCGACGTGAGCGCCCAGCTGGTTAGCGCCAATCCCGAGACGACGACCAACATGCGCATCTGGGACCACCGGCCTCTGAAGGACACGTATCAGCAGATCCAGGCGATCCGCACGTACTACCAGTTCGACGACATCGACATCGACCGCTACTTCATCGGCGGCCAGTACCGCCAGGTGATGCTGAGCGCCCGCGAATTAGCCGCCGAGCTGCTCCCGGAAGAGGCGAAGGGTTGGTACAACCAGCGCCTGCAGTATACCCACGGCTACGGCGTGGCGATGTCGCCGGTCAACGAGGTCAGCCCGGAGGGGCTGCCCATCCTCTTCCTACGCGACATCCCGCCCCAAGGCGTTATGGAGATCAAGGAGCCCAGGGTGTACTTCGGCGAGCGGGCGAGTAGCTACGTCATCATCAACACGCAGGTTGACGAGTTCGACTACCCATCCGGCGACGAGAACAAGTTCACACGCTACGACGGCGCGGACGGCGTCCCGATCGGGTCCTTCGCCAGCCGTCTCCTCTTCGCCTGGGAGTTCGAGGACATCAACCTGCTCATCAGCGGCCAGCTCACTCCCGATAGCCGCGTCCTCTTCCGCCGCCAAATACAAGAGCGCATCCGCACGATCGCCCCCTTCCTGCGGCTCGACTCTGACCCGTACCTCGTCGTCTCGGAAGGCCGCCTCTTCTGGGTGCAGGACGCGTACACGACTACGAGCCGCTTCCCGTACGCGCAACCCTCCGGCCTGGGCTTCAACTACATCCGGAACAGCGCCAAGATCGTCGTCGACGCCTATCAAGGCACCACCGACTTCTACATCAACAACGACCAGGACCCCATCGTCTTAGCCTACAGCGGCGTCTTCCCCACGCTCTTCAAGCCGCTGAGCGAGCTCCCGACGGGGCTCCGCAGCCATCTTCGCTATCCCGAAGACCTCTTCACGGTGCAGGCCGACCTCTACCGCACCTTTCACGTGACGAACCCGCAGGTCTTCTACAACCGTGAGGACCAGTGGGCGCTGCCCACCGAGCTGTTTGAAGCGAACCGAGAGCAAGCGCTGGAAGCGTATTATGTCATCATGCGTCTCCAGGGCGAGGCAAAGCCCGAGTTCCTCCTCATCATCCCCTTCACCCCCAAGGATAAACAGAACACCATCGCCTGGATGGCCGCACGCTCCGACGAGCCGAACCGCGGTCAGCTCTTCTCCTTCGAGTTCAGCAAAGATAAGCTCGTCTTCGGCCCACGCCAGATCGAGTCGCGCATCAGCCAGGACACAACCATCGCCCAGCAGTTCACCCTCTGGCGCGGCATCGGTGCGCAGATCATCCGCGGCAACCTGCTGATGATCCCTCTTGAGGACTCGCTGCTCTACCTGGAGCCTATCTACATCCAGGCCACCTCCGGTGCCATCCCTGAACTGAAGCGCGTCGTCCTCGCCACCGGCGACCGCGTGGTGATGGATGAGACGCTCCCGCGCGCCTTGGCCCGCATCGTTGGCGAACCACCGCCCACCGCGCCCGTGGTGGCGCCACAGCCACCCGCGGTGGCAGCGCCCGGCGACCTCCCTGCCCTCGCCCAGCAGGCCCGCCAGTACTACCAGGAGGCGCAGGAGAAGCTGCGCGCCGGCGACTGGGCGGGCTATGGCGAAGCGCTGCAGCGCCTCTCGCAGGTCCTCGAGCGCATGATCGCCGCGGACGGCGTCCCGACGCCGCGGCCGTAAGGTTTCGCCATTCCGCTGGTCCTTGGGCAATGCTCCGTCTGTCAGCACAGACTAGCAACAGCACATGGGGAGCGCCGAGGGGGCAAGCCCCCTCGGCTAGGTCTTAGGTATCCCTGAGACGCTCGGGCGGGCGGGAAGACCAGCGTATCAGACCGAAGGCAATGAGCGATGCCAGACGCCCTCTTCCACGTCAGCGACATACCCGACATTGCCCGCTTCGAGCCTCGCCCGGTCGCCCCGGCCTCCGTCACCAGCCTCACACCGGAAAGGGAGCAGTGGTATGGGCGGTCGATGAGGCGCATGTCCAGAACTATCTGCTACCGCGCGATTGCCCCCGCGTCACCTTCTACGCACTCCCCGACAGCACGCCGGCCGACATCGAGCGCCTGCTGGGCCACAGCGCAGCGAAACACGTCGTGGCCATCGAGTCACGCTGGTTCAAGGCGGTCGCCAGCCAGCGCCTCTACCAGTACGAGATGTCCGGCCACACGTTCAGCGTGATCGACGCGGGCGCCGGCTACTACATCTCCCACGAGCCCGTCTCTCCCCGCTCGGTCGTCACCATAGACGATCTCC
>DATDQG010000072.1:0-2270 GCA_035292365.1 Dehalococcoidia bacterium | reverse complement strand
ACCATTGCTTCAAGGCCAGCCTTGAGCAACTCCGGCGTTGCGTTCTCTCGCAGGTAGGCGGCGCCGCGGCGCGCCTCTTCACCTACCGGCCAACCCATGATGTCACTCGCCAGCGTCTCGGTGCACAGCTCCCAGTCGACGTCAGCAAGCCCTAGCAGAGCGTTCAGCCGCGCCACGTCCACAACCTCTGAAGGCTGGGAGGAGGTGCACCAGAGGACGAGATGCGCTACGCGTTCCGGGTTACGAGCGGCATAGGCGATTGCCTGGGGACCGGCGAGACCGTACGCGAATACGACGAATCTCCCCAGGCTTAGGCAGTCTGCGACCGCCTCCAAGTCCAGCAGTCGGCCATCGAATGACAGGTCGGTGACCTCGCGGTCGGATAGACCTCCCCCCCTTGGGTCGTACCGCACAAGCATCCGCTCAGCCGCCAGCCGGTCGTACCAGCGCCTCACGTCCGGCATCTGGCGGGCGCTCTGGGTTGAGGTAGTCGGGTTACCAGGCATGTAGACAAACGGCATCCCCTCCCCCAGCGTCCAGAAGGCGATGCTCACCCCGTCGGTCGTACTCGCGTACTGGATGCGCGGCTCCATCGGGGACCTACTCTCCTGTCCTCATCACTGAGCCAGCGGTCGATGTTGCCGTAGCAGCTCCCACTGCTGAGACCAGAGAAGGCCCCCCACCAGACCTCCGTCCACAGTCAGGGCGTGACCGTTGACGAAGGACGAGTCGTCACTCGCCAGCCATGCGGCCGCATTGGCGATGTCCTCCGGTAGCCCACTCCGTTTCAGCGGGGAGAGGCCAGCCAGTAACGGCTTCACCGCTTCCACGGCTGTCGCTTCGTCCACCTCAGGGAACCCATCCTTGAAGATGGGGGTTGCGATGCCGCCTGGACAGATGCAGTTCACCCGAATCCCGCTCTCTCCCAGCTCCGTGGCGACAGATCGCGTGAGGTGAATAATCGCCGCCTTGGCCGCGGAGTAGACGTGCGGGCCATACCCGACCCGCAGGCCCGCGACGCTCGCCGTGCTAATGATGCTGCCGCTGCCCTGGCTCTTCATCTGCCGTGAGGCGTGCTTCATGCCTAGAAAGACCCCGCGCAGTAAGACGTTCATCGTGATGTCGTACTCGTCTACCGGGATGTCTGCAATCGGGCCGACCGCGCCGCCGAATCCCGCGTTGTTGAACATGCAATCGAGCCGCCCGTACTCGCTGACCGCCCGCCCGACCGCCGCTTCCACATCGTCCTCCCGGGCGACATCGGTATGCTGGTACACCGCCCTGCCACCGAGGACGTCGGCGAGGGTCTCTCCTTTCCTGTCCTGAATGTCCGCGATGACGACTCTGGCACCCTCCTCAACGAACAGGCGCACGGTCGCTTCTCCGATCCCGCTTGCGCCGCCGGTGATGACGGCCACCTTGCCATCTAGCCTGTCCATGAGAGACCTCCTCCTTACTCAGTCCCGTTTCGCCCACGCCACCTCGAACACGCGGTGCGGGCCCGCCAGCCCCTTCAGCTCCACCTCTCGCCCCTCGCCGAACGTGACGCCGACGGCGCTCTCCGCCAGCTGCTTCAGCAGCGACGACACCAGGACCTCGCCGCCCTGCGCCTGGCTCGCGATTCGTGCCGCCAGGATCACGTTCTTGCCGTAGAAGTCGTCCGCCTCCCTGAGCGCCTCGCCCGTGTGCAGGCCGATGCGCACCCGGATGGGCTCGTCTGCGGAGTCGTTGCGTTTGGCGAAGGCGCGCTGGATATCGACGGCGCACTCCAACGCCTTGCGGGCGCTCTGGAACGCCAGCATGAAGCCGTCGCCCTCTGACTTCACCTCGAACCCCTCGTGGGCCGCGACTCGCTGCCGCACGATGGCGTTGTGCTCGCGCAGCAGCTCCAGCCAGCGCTGGTCCCCCAGGCGCTCGGTCATGGCGGTGGAGCCCTCGATGTCGCTGAACAGGATCGTCACGGTCCCGTCGGGGGCGGCGTGCTGGCGCAGGTCCGGCTTGTCCGCGTAGACCGACGCGGCGACGGCGTCGATGGAGGTTCGCGGGCTCGTCAGGTCGATCCCCTGGGCCTGGAGCTTGAGCGCCAGCGCCTTCTCGACCAGCGCCTTCATCCCCATCTCCTGCGCCGCGTCCAGCGCCTCAGTGACGAGCTCGAGGGCCTTCTCGCGGTCGCCCGGCGCGTCGCGGGCTAAGAGCATGTTGGCGTACTGGTGCTGGGTGTGCGCGACGAATGGCCGTGCCCCCATCGTGGCGTTCATTTCGAGCGCATC
>DATDQG010000071.1:0-8973 GCA_035292365.1 Dehalococcoidia bacterium | reverse complement strand
CCGTCCGCAGCCTGGCCGTGATCGAGGAGCGCGACCGCATCGCGCGCGAAATGCACGACAACTTCGGCCAGATGCTCGGCTACATCAACACCAAAGCGCAGGCGGTACAGCTCCTGCTGCAGTCGAGGCGCTATGCGGAGGCCTCGCAGCAGATAACCGACCTGGAGGGGACGACTCAAGAGCTCTACGAGGACGTCCGCGAGGCGATCTCCGGTCTGCGCGGCGCCCACCTGCTGGAGCGCGGCCTCGTCGAAGGGCTCACGGCTTACGCGCAGCAGTTCGAGGAGACGAGCGGCATCGAGACTATCGTGAAGGCCGACCACGGCTCCGTGGGGAACCTACCCCTGGACGTGGAGCTTCAGGTCTTCAGGATTGTGCAGGAGGCGCTCACTAACGTGCGCAAGCACGCCGGCTCTCCCGACGCGATGATCCGCGTTGCGCGTCAAGGTAACGAGCTGCACGTGCGCGTCGTCGACCGCGGGCGCGGCTTCGAGCCCGACGTGGTCGGTGACGGCCACTTTGGACTGAAGACGATGCGGGAGCGAGCCGAGGCCCTCGGTGGTAGCCTGATCGTGGCCTCCGTTCCCGAGAGGGGCACGGAGGTGGCGCTGATCGTGCCGCTTGATGGAAGGAAGGACACATGAGGGTTCTCGTCGTCGACGACCACGCCCTCTTTCGCGACGGCATCCGCAGCCTCTTGACCGCCCGGGGCTTCGACGTCGTGGGTGAGGCTGACTCGGGCCAGGAGGCGATCGCGAAGGCGGCGTCGCTCCAACCAGATGTCGTCCTCATGGACGTGAGGATGCCGGTCATGGGCGGGCTCACGGCCACCCGGACGATTAAGGCTGCCAGCCCGACAGTGAAGATCGTGATGCTCACCGTCTCCGAGGACGACGCGGACCTCTTCGAGGCGATAAAGGCCGGCGCCGACGGCTACCTCCTCAAGAAGCTCAGGGCAGAAGAGTTCTTCGACCTGCTGGAGGGGCTGGAGAGGGGCGAGGCGGCTATACCCAGGCCCCTCGCCGCCAGAATACTGCGGGAGTTCGCCCGCGGCGGCGCCGGCCCCGTGCAGGGCAGCGACGCCGACCGCCTGACGCAGCGAGAGGAAGAGATCCTCAAGCTGCTGGCCCAGGGACGCAGCAACCGCGAGATCGCCGAGGCTCTGACGATCAGCGAGAACACAGTGAAGTTCCACACCAAGAACATCCTCGACAAGCTTCACCTCCGCAGCAGGGCGGAGGTAGTCGCCTACGCCTCGCGCCAGGCCAAAGGCCCGTAACCGGCATCCGTTCGGCACCGGTGGGGCCTACCCGCAGGGGTAGGCTCGCTGGCGCTTCTCTACTACCCGTCGGACGGGGCGAAAACCATCCGCCGGAGTGATCCGCCTGACCGTCTCGGTGCCCGACGATAACCGTGGAGAAAAGGGAGAGACGGCATGAGACGACTAACCAGGCGTCGATTCGTCCTCGGTGGCGCGGCCGCCGTGGCTGCCGGAGCCATGGCAGCGGCGGGCAGGCTCAGAGCTCCCGGTGAGGCCGGTGGCGAGAAGCCAGACCACCCCGGCCACAAGCCAACCGGCCGGCAATGGGCGATGGTCATTGACCTGCGCAAGTGCGAAGGCTGCACGACCATTGATAAGCCGCCGCAATGCACGGCCGCCTGTCAGGAAAAGCACTTCCTCCCCGAAGACCAGACCTGGATCAAGGTCTTCGAGATGGAGCATCCAGATGGCGGTACCTTCTTTATGCCCCGGCCCTGCATGCAGTGCGAAAACGCGCCCTGCCTGAACGTCTGCCCGGTTGCCGCCACCTACCGAGACGAGTCGGGCAACATCCTCGTCGACCAGGATCGCTGCATCGGCTGCCGCATGTGCATGGCGGCCTGTCCATACGGCGCGCGCTACTTCAACTGGGGCGACGCGCCGGCTCCTGACGCCCAGACTGTGTTTGCCCAGCGGTCGCCGGATTATCCCGTCCCTCAGAAGCGCGGCACCGTGGGCAAGTGCGTCTTCTGCGCCCACGAAACGGAGTTCGGCAAGCTGCCCGCCTGCGCCGAAGGCTGCCCGATGAAGGCGATCTACTTCGGCGACCTGACCGAGAACATCGCGACCAACGGCAAAGAGGTGGTGATTCTCTCACGGTTCGTCGCTGAGAACTCCGGCTACCGCTACAAGGAGGAGCTCGGCACGCGTCCGCGAGTCTTCTACCTTCCCGGCCACGGGCAGGAGTTCGGGAGGAAGTCGATATGAGCGCGCTGGCGATGGAGAAAGAGCAGCTGAATACCGTCGTCCTCCGGCCGGTCCTGGGCGTACCGCGAACGTACTACGTCGTTATGGCCGTCCTGCTCGGCCTCGTCGTCCTTGCTTTCGTCGCTTGGGTCAATCAGCTGATGAACGGTCTCGCGGTAACAGGCATGTGGGACCGCGTCTCCTGGGGGCTGTACATCACCAACTTCGTCTTCTTCATCGGCATTAGCCACGCTGGAACGCTGATTTCGGCGATCCTGCGCGTGACCCAGGCAGGCTGGCGGCGACCAATCACCCGTATGGCGGAGGTGATCACCGCCGTCGCCCTCCTTACAGGCGCGGCGATGCCGGTGGTGGACCTCGGCCGGCCCGACCGCATCCCAAACCTTATCCTGCACGGCCAGATCGGCTCACCCATCGTCTGGGACCTGATCTCGGTGACCACTTACCTCACGGCAAGCCTGATCTACCTCTACACGCCGATGATCCCCGACCTGGCGCGCTGCCGCGACCGGCTGCGTGGTCTTGTCCCTTATCCGCAGTGGAAGGTCTACGACATCCTGTCGCTGGGCTGGCAGAACACGCCGGAGCAGCGAAGGCGCCTCAGCCGCGCCCTCAACATCATGATGATCCTCATCATCCCCATCGCCGTCTCCGTCCACACCGTCGTCTCCTGGATCTTCGCGATGACGCTGCGCGCGGGCTGGGACAGCACGATCTTTGGCCCCTACTTCGTCGTCGGCGCGATCTTCTCCGGGACGGCGGCGATCATTACGGCCATGGCCGTCTTCCGCCGGATATTCCACTTAGAGCAATACATCACAATCAAGCAGTTCCGCCTCCTCGGCTACCTGCTCGGCGCCCTCGCGGCCATTTACCTCTACTTCACGCTCGCTGAGTACCTCACCACCGGCTACAAGCTGGAGGAGGGGGAGAAGCCGCTTCTCGAGGAACTGATGCTCGGCAGGTTCGCTCCCTTCTTCTGGTCGTTCGCCATCGGCGGCACGCTCATTCCCCTGTTCCTCGTCTTCTTCCCGAGGACGCAGACGGTCCCCTGGATCGTTGCCGCTTCCGTGCTCGTCAACATCGGCATGTGGCTGAAGCGGTTCGTCATCGTGATCCCCTCCATGGGTGTGCCGCTGATGCCGTACGAGTGGGCGACCTACCACCCCAGTTGGGTCGAGGTCTCCATCACAGTCGGCGCCTTCGCCGGGTTCATGCTCCTCTTTGCCCTCTTCGCGCGCCTGTTCCCCATCGTCTCGATCTGGGAGGTCGAAGAGATGCTCGAAGAGGGGGGCGAGGAGGCCGCCGAGCAGCCACGGCCAGTCGCGGCCCCCGCCTTCAGCTTCGCGGAAGGAGGTGAGGGCGGTGCCTAGGATGACTGCGCGCTTGTTCAATGCTCTTGCGGTCGTCGCCCTTGCGTCACTGGTGTTGAGTCCGCTCACCGGAGCGTGGGCTGCGCCCGCGTCCATGCGCCAGATGGCGCAGGTCATGGTGGCAGCTGGCGCACCGTTGGCGTCAGCGCCCGTCGAGCTGACGTTCGAGGTGACGTACAAGGGCTTCAACGGCCAGAAGGGTACCGTCATCCCCGTCTCCGTGGGCCAGGATGTGAAGCTGACGTTCGTTTGGGCCGACAAGGCCGTCCCCGACAACTCGCACCGCATCCTGATCAAGGGCTACAACGTCCGCACACCCCTTCTCACGCCAGAGAACCCCCAGGCAACCATCACCTTCGTGGCCGACAAGGCCGGCACCTTTGAGGTGGCCTGCGACTGGCGCTGCGAGGGCCACGAGAACATCCAGGCGGTGCTGCGAGTAACCGGCGAGGGAGCGGCGGCCGGCGCGACGACAGCGACTGCTATCACCCTCAAGACGGCGACGAACGACGAAGCTCGGAGCATGACCTTCACGGCAACTCTGCGCGATACCGATGGTTCCCCTCTGGCGAACGCAGTCCTGCTCTTCTACCTGGAGAAGGAGCTCGCCGGCTACAAGGGGCAGGCCGAAATCGGTTCCGCCAGCACGGACAAGGACGGGGTTGCGGTGATCGAGTTCGCGCCCTCCGTCCACGGACTGCAGAAGGGTGGCGTCAGGTTCGAAGGCCTCGGCCGCTACGCGTCCGCGGAGACCAAGTTCGAGGTGAACACGGAGCACCTGCGCAACTTCACAGTCGCGCCGAAGGGGCTTGAGCCGGTGCGTCAGTGGGCGCCGGTCGTCCTCTTCATGGTGGTTGTCGGCGTGTGGCTGACCATTGGCTACGTGGTCTTCAACATCCTGGCGATCCCCAGGGGCAGGAGGTCGTCAAGAAACCCGGGGGGATTGGCGGGCTAAGGAGGTCTTATGACCCGAACCGGAGAAGCAATGGCAGGACGATCTGAGAGAAGGAAAGTCACGCCTGTTAAGGCGAAGGAGCAACAAACGATGAATCGAGCTTCAGTCCTCAATCTCCTATTGCTGGCAGCGGCGGCGCTCCTTATACCGCTGGCGCTCGCCTGCGGGGGCGGCGATGAAGGTGATTCCGCCATGAAGGACGAACCCGGCGCGGGAGCGACCGGCCGCGACGCGGTCGGTGACCAGATCCTGACCGCCCTCGTCGTCGCGGACGCGGTCGAGTCCGCCGGCTTCCACGACATGGCCGAGGACCTGGCGACGGCCGCGGAGATAAACCCCCGCTTCGCCGCCACGGTCAAGAACGTCATCGCCACGCTGGGAGCAGGGGTCTACCCGAATGAGCTCAAGGCTGCCCTCGAGGAGCTACGCGAGGAGCTGACCGAGCTCGAAAGGGCGCTCAAGGCCGGCGACAAGACGGCGGCGGCAGAAGCGGCGGAGATGCTCCACGACGTCGAGCACGAGTTCACTGAGGCGACCTACGCCTGGCTGGCAGGCCAGGCTGGCAAGCTCAGCGGCGCGGAAGACACGCTTTTGTCCTTGCTGGCGGTCATTGACCTCGCCGACGGCGTAGGGTTCCACGGCCTCGCCGGGACGCTGGCCAAGGCCACCGAGGTCAACCCCAAGGACGCGGAGAGCGTCTCCAACTTCGTCGTGGCGCTCAGGGCTGCCTCCTGGCCCGACACGGTCAAGAGCCAGCACGCCAAGTTCGTCACCGACATCGAAGCGCTCAAGACGGCGCTCACGGGCAAGAACCTCGCTGCGGCGCAGGCGGCAGCGGAAGCCGCTCACGACAGCGAGCACGAGCTCTCCGAGGCGTTCTTCGCCTGGATGGCTAAGCAGGCCAGGATGACGCACGCGGCCGGCAGCGCTCACGCAAACCTCTGCAACCTGGAAGCCGTCGACATCATCGCCGGCGCCGAGTTCCACGACATGGCGGAGGCCCTCGCCACGGCAAGGGAGGTCAATCCTCGCTTCGCGGAGACCGTGGGTAACGTCCTCGCCGTGATGGGCGTGATGAGCTGGCCGGCCGGCTCGCCCGACCCGAAGGCGCTGCTCCACGCCATGGAAGAGCTGCACGAAGCTCTGGAGGCGGGGGACATCCAGGCAGCTCAAGCCGCGGCTGAGGAGGTGCACGACACGGAACACGACTTCTCGGAAGGGATGTTCGCGATGATGGGATCATCGCACATGGGCGGTCAGTAACCGCCGCAGTCACGCATGGAACCGGGGGCACGTCGGTAACCGGCGTGCCCCCGCCGCAAGTAACGGAGGTAGCGTTGAAGAAGCTCCTGACCGTCCTCGTGATCTCAGCCGCTGCACTGCTTGGAGCTACGGCGCCGGCGCTGGCGCAGCCGCCCGGCGGCGGCAATGGCTTCGGTCAGCACGTCAGGGAAATGACGCCGGACCATGCTATTGAGCACGGCGCCGGCTTCGGCGACTGTGTGAGTATGATGGCCAGTAGCGGGGAATGCGGCCACGACTAGTCAGCGTGGCGGGATTGCCAAGGCAGCGCGGGCAGTAATCGCGGCTAACACATGGGGCATCGGCCACGGCCGATGCCCCTACTGTTACGGGCGTCCGCTGTGAAGGGACTACGCAGTCCGCGTGCGTGCCAGCGCCGCGAGCGGGCGAGAGCGCCGGCACGCAGAGCTCAGACTGCCGTCGGCCAGTCAGCGCGGCTTCGCCGCCGTGCGGGAGCGCCGCCACAGGTCGACAAACGCCCGGAAGGGGATCTCGGCGATCACGGGGTGACGGAAGCGGGCGTCCCAGTTCAGCGTGTAAACATTACGCCTTCCCCTGCGCCGGACCGTGACGAAGCCCTCCGCCGCCAGGTCGCGGATCAGGTCGGCGACGCGTCTTTCCGTGAGCGCCAGGGCAGCGGCGATCTCGCGGATCGTCGCGTCCGGGTGGTCGGCGACGTAGAGGAGAGCGAGGCCGTGACTGGTAACGAGCGTCCAGGATGGCATAGGACGGATGTCGTCGCTCTCGCTGGTCATCTCGCTAACTCGCCGTGCTGGCGCGGATGGCTGAACTAAGTTTCTGTAGACAGCCGGGCGCCGCCACCCTAGAGTAGCAGAGGCCGAATCTCCTTCCGGATGAAGGGGAGCGGGGGAACCAGTTTCTGGGGTGCAGGTCGCCGTGGCGGCCGGGGCAGTCTCTTTCAGCCCTAACCCGTCAGCTAACCTCGTAGGCCGCTGAAAGAGGACGGGTCTCGGCTGCGAAGCCGGAGGCGCTCTCCGACTGCTTCCTTCCTTCCTCCTTGGCAGCCGAACCTCAGCTTTCCGCCGAGGCCATCCTCTCCAAGCCCGCAGTTGGACGCTGCGCCGCGCAAGGAAGAGGTTATGGTCACGACTACCATCTCCCCGCGCCTTCGGAAGGATGCCAGGCCAGAGGAAGACGCACCGCTGATCCTGGTCAGCAATCGCGGCCCTATCGAGCACTACGTGGACGGCCTGGGGCGCATCAGACAGCGAGACGCGGGCGGCGGCGTCGCCGTTGCCCTCGCGTCCGTCGCCAGGAGCCGGCCCGTCAGCTGGGTCGCCGCCGCCTGCAGCTTTGCCGACCAGGTGGTGGCGCTCACCGGCCGGCGCGTGCCGCTGGCTAACGGCGGCAGCCTGCGGCTTGTTCCTCTGCCGGACGAGGTCCGTGCGGCCTACTACGGCACCTTCTGCAATCCGATCCTCTGGTTCGTGCAGCACGGAATACCGGAAGAGCTTTCTCGGGACGTGCCAGTTGATGCCGCGACAGCTTGGCGCAGCGGCTATGCGCCCGCGAACCGTGCTTTTGCTGAGGCTGCGGTCGAGGAACTCGACCGGGACGGCGGCTCGGGCCGCGTTATGCTGCACGACTACCACCTCTACCTGGCGCCGCGCCTCATTCGCGAGGCACGGCCTCACACCGTGCTGCAGCAGTTCGTCCACATACCCTGGCCGGAGCCTTTCATGTGGCTGGCGCTCCCTCGCTGGCTCGTGCGCGAGATTTGTCAGGGTCTGCTGGCCAACGACAGTATCGCTTTTCAGACAGAGGACAGCGTGGGAAACTTCCTCGCTACCTGCCGCACTTACCTGGGCGATGAAGCGTCCGTTATCGCCCAACGCGGCGAGGTCGAGTATCGCGGACACCACACGTCCGTCTGGTCGAATCCAATCTCCGTCGACCTGGACGAGCTGGCCTCGCTTCGCAGTTCGCCCGCCCTGCGCACTGCGAAGGCGGCGCTTGCGAACGTTGCTGGTACGCAGACGATTGTCAGGGTAGACCGCCTGGACCCGAGCAAGAACATCCTGCGAGGCTTTCAGGCCTACGACCTGTTGCTGGAGCGAAGGCCCAAGCTACGCGGTAGGGTCAGCTTCTTGGCCTTCCTCGTTCCGTCCCGTGCAGGCATCCCGGAATATGACGACTACACGCGGCGCGTGTTCGAGACCGTCGATAACGTCAATCGAAAATACGGCACGGCGAACTGGACGCCGATCACGGTGTTCTACGAGCAGAACCGACCGCAGGCTCTCGCTGGACTCTGCCTCTACGACGTCCTCCTCGTCAACTCCATCGCCGATGGCATGAACCTAGTCTCGAAGGAAGGACCCGTCCTTAACGAGAAAAACGGTGCCCTCGTCCTGTCGGTAACGGCGGGGGCATACCAAGAGCTGCGGGGTGGCGCCATCGGCGTCGACCCCCTAGACGTTCCGGCGACCGCGAGGGCGCTTGAGGATGCCCTGCAGTTGCCACCAGGCGACAGGAGAGCGCGAGCCGACCTCTTGAGGACCGGCATCGAACGCCATCAGTTGAGCGACTGGCTGCGCCATCAGCTCAAAGACCTGGCGATCACGGAGTACGTGCGAGGCGTGGGGCCTCTGGCGCGGCCGGAGCCTGATTGGCAAATCGGCCCACCGCCGATGCGGGCGGCACGTAGCCTGGGAGGGGTCAAGTGACACGGAGCCAGTCTGATCCGCTGCGCGACCAGCGCATCCGGACGCGCGAGCAGCAGATCGCTCAGTTTCGTCGACAGCAGGCGCTGAGCGGCCCCTCGATCACTTCGTCCACGGCCGAATCACCGCTATCGAGCGCAATCGATGCCGGCGATTCGTTACCCAGGGCGGCTTATCCAACGAAAGGAGACCCGACGGATGGCTGACGAACGCGATGTTGGAAATCGAGTCAAGGACGGCATTATCGGTGTCATCAGAGGCACGGGCGAAGTCGCCCAAGCGGCAATCGAGACTGTCTCGGAAACGGCCCAGGCCGCTGTCCGCGCCACAGGCGCGACAGGCGGCGCTGTCGCTGGGCTGGCTGCCAGCGCCGTGAAGGGCGCCATCGATGCTGTTGGCGACGTCAGCGGT
>DATDQG010000070.1:0-10890 GCA_035292365.1 Dehalococcoidia bacterium | reverse complement strand
CTCGTCCAGGCTCAGGCGGCGAAGCATCCATCCCATGTTTGTGACTCTCGGGTCGCGACTCGGCGGCTTGAGGGGTTCGAACTTGTGGGTCCGGAAGTCTGCTATCTCCGGCTGCTGGCCCTCCGCCCCAACAACCATAGTTCTAAACTTGTATAACGTAAAGGGCCGCCCCTGGTAACCCACCCGCTTCTGTGTGAATATCGCCGGGCCGGGCGAGTCCAGCTTTACGAGGGCGGCGAGGAGGAGGATGAGGGGCCAGATGATGGCGAGCCCGACCGAAGAGGCGAGGATATCGCGGACCCGCCGCACGGCGACGTCCCGGTTGTTGGGCGGCCACCTGATCTCCATCGCTACGCCGCGCTCCTGGTGCCGGCCTTGGCGTTCACGAGGTCCAGCAGCAGCGCCTCCAGCCGCCTGGCCAGGGCAGTGCGGTCGAGCTCCCGCACGGCGAATTCGCGGCCTCTCCGGCCCATCCTGGCGGCAAGCTCCGGCTCCCGCTTCACTTTCAGGACGGCGTCCGCCAGCGCCTGCGGACTCTCCGGCTCCACGGCCAGCCCGGCGCCGGCGCGCTCCAGCATCGCCGCCGCCTCGCCGGCGATGGTCATGACCACGGGCCGCCCGCAGGCCATCGCTTCCGAGGTCTTCGACGGCAGCGCTCCTTCGAATAGCGGCTGCTTCCGCAGGGTGACCAGCACGACATCCGCAGCGTTCAGCAGCGCCGGCATCTCCGATCGCGGCCTGCGGTCGACGAAGGTGACGTTGGTGATCCGCTCACGCCTCACCCTCTCCAGCAGCTTCGGCTTCTCCACCCCGTCACCCACCAGCACGAACCTGACGTCCGGGGTGCCCCGGAGGAGCTTGGCGGTGTCCAGCACGATGTCCAACCCCTGGGCCAGGCCGATGGTGCCGGCATAGACGACGGCGAACTCGCCGTTCAGGCCCAGACCCGTCCTGGCGGGGGCGCGCTCTTCACGGGGGCTGAACAGCTCGGTGTCCGTGCCGTTGGGGATGTGAGAGATCTTCTCGGCGGGTACGCCGCGGCGGACCAGTGTCTGGCAGATGCTCTCCGTCACGCCCACGAGGGCGTCCGCGCGGCGGTACACGAAGCCGGCCAGCCTGTCGGTCAGGGAGACGAGCGGCCGGCTTGAGGTCTGGCCCTGAGCGACCGCGGTCTCCGGCCACAGGTCGCTGACGGTGAGTACCCAGGGCACGCCGCGAAGAAGGCCGATTGCGGAGGCGGTGAGCCCCAGGAAGAGGGCGGACGACTGGACGACGACGACGTCGAAGCTGCCAGCGAAAGGAGACGCCAGCAACGAAGACGCTGCGAACGAGAAGTGCTTGGCCGCCCAGCGCCAGAGGCCGCGGTTTGGCGCCGCGTACGCCCAAGTTCGTAGCAAGTTTACGCCGTCCATCTTCTCGCGCATGTAAAGCTTCCCGCGGTAGCCTTCGGCGACGATCCCCGTCGGGTGGTTGGGAAAGGCGGTGAGGACGGTGACCTCGTGTCCCCACTCGACGAAGCGCCGCGCTGTTTCGTGGGTGCGCGCCTGCGGCGCTCCCACCTCCGGCGGATAGTATACGGTAAGGAAGAGTACGCGCATCTCAGATGCCCAGGGCCTCCCGGTAGTGGTGCTCGAATGTGTGCGGCGCCATCTCGGCCATCAGGCTGCCCTCACCTCTTCAATCATCGATAGTAGCCGCTCCCGCCGAACCGATAGCGGGAACTGCTGGGCGATCCGCTCACGTGCCTTCTCACCCAGCCCTTCTGGCGCGTCGAGCGCTTGCCGGATGGCTTCGGCGAGGATCGCTGGTTGTGATTCTGAGATGTACACGCCTGTGTCTCCTACGACCTCCGGGAGGGCCCCCGCCCTGGTCACGACGGGCAAGCAACGGCAGAGCATCGCCTCCGCCAGAGAGAGGCCGAACGCCTCGTGTCCGGAAGCCTGAACGTACACCTTGGCCCTGTTCAGATAGTCGACGAGCCGGGGTTGCTCCAGACGACCGACGATGGAGACGTTGGGGGGAGCTTGCCGCCGTAGAAGCTCAACGCTGCCGTCTTGCCAGCCGCCGGCCAGAATGAAGGGGACGTCAGGTAGATAAGAGGCCGCCTGGACGAACAGCGTCAGCCCTTTGCGCCATAGCGTCATGGCGTCTATACCTCCCACGGTGAGCGCCATTCGTTCCTTAGCCGTTGGCACTTCTCCGAACTGCGCCGGGTCGAAGCCATGGTAGATCACCTCAACCTTATCCGGGGAGGCCCCTCCATTTACGATGGCTTCCTGGGCGTTGAACTGGGAGACGGCGGCGATTCGGTCGGCCATCCTCAATGTCAGGCGTCCCAGAATGCGTCGCGGACCGCCGCGCATCGAGCCGTACCCGAACCGAGGCTCGCTGGCCACATCATAGCCTCCCGTGACGACTATCGCCTTCTTCCCCAGAGCCCTGGCGGGCACAAGGGAGAGGAAGGCGTGAATGCCGGCGAACCAGCAGAAGACCACGTCCGCCCAGGCAACGCCGCGCAGGAGGCGACCGTAATCGCGGCCGGTGCGCGGCCGCAGGTAAACGTCCCGTGTCGTGTGGGCGGTCTGCAGTGTGTCAAGGTCACGCAAGACGAACGAAGACCGAGTGTTGTACACGAGAAGGACCTTCATCCGGATGGCTCGTGATCTCGCAGCCCTATCAGGCTTTCGGCCTCGCGCTGACGTATCATCGCCAGCGCCACTGTGAGCCCCAACATCAGCCACAGGTAGGGCTCTTCAAAGAAACGACCCTCGGACTGGCTGCTCAGGAAGATCGCCAGGCAGGCTCCTGCCAGGCCCACCACCGTCGCCTTGTCCACCGCGGTCGCCGCCGCGTAGATGCGCCAGCAGATGCGGCCGAAGCGATAGAAGAGGAGCGCCAGCACCGCCAGCCCGGCCGAGCCCAGCTCCGCCATGATCGTAATCAGTGACGCGTGTGAGAGGAAGGTGCCGGCGTCGGGCGGTAGCAGGTGTCTGTACGGCCCCTGGAGGTTCTGCGCGAAGACATCCAGCCCATGTACGCACAGCGGAGGTGGACCACATCGAAGTGCTCGCGGTGGATGTAAGCGTTGATGCGCCTCGCCTCCAGGAGGCGAGCTGGTATTCCCGCCGCCTCTAGCGCACGCTCGGAGCGTCGCGCCCGCATCGGCTCGAGCTCGGCCTGGTGACCGAGGCGCCGCAACCCGTCGACGAGGGTGGCGGCGACGTTGGCTATCTCACGCACGTGGATGATCTTCATCGCTCCACGCTCGCTTCTGGTGTGGTGTCTCCCTGAGACTCACGCTCCTGTATCTTCACTAGCGCCACCATGAGCCCTAGTACCAGCCAGAGGTAGGGCTCCTCAAAGAGCCGCCCCTCCGTCAGGCTACTCACGAAGATCGCCAGCGATGCTCCCACCAGGCCAGCCACGAGCGTTCGGTCCTCGAAGCTCCCACAGGTGTACAGACGCCAGCTCAACTGGCCGAACCTATGCAAGAACATGCCGAGCACTATTAGGCCGGGGATGCCGAGTTCGGACATCACCGTGATAACCGAAGTGTGCGATTGGACGATGGAGCCTGACAGGAAGTGGCTATAGGGGCCCTGGAGCGCGTCCTTGTAGCTGTCCAGGCCGACACCAAAAAGCGGATGATCCAAGAACATTTGCCAGCCTGCCCTGATTAGGTATGAGCGAACTCCTCCCGCTTCGGTCCCGGCGGCCAGGGTGCGGAATCGGTCCGCCAACGCTGGCTCCACTGTTGTGACGGCCAGCATCAAGAGCATTGCCACGACACTGCCAAGGGCCAGCATGCGGATCTTGCCGCGGGCACTGATCGGCAGCATTAATACCACGAGCGGTAGCACTGCGGCGGCCGCCACCCAGTTACTGCGTGACGACGTGAAAGGAAGTGCCAGTGCCGCGAAGGCGAAAGTGGCAAACAGGAAATAACGCAGTCGCATCCGTTCACGGAAGAACAGTGCCAGCGCCAGCGCCATGCTAATGACCAAGAAGCGGGCGTAGATGTTGGAGTCCACGAAGGTGGCGTTGCGTCGTACGATGCCTTCGGCGCGGAACCTGAGCCCTTCATTCCACAAATACGTATCGCTCACCTGCTGAAACAGGCCGACGAGGGCCAACGCCAGTCCCGTTCCTAGCAGGGCCAGAATCGTCCACCGCAGCACCTGGCGATCGCGCACGTGCACGGCGATCAGGATGAACAGCACCAAGTGAACTAGGAGCCGCCCAACTTCGTCCACGGCCCCTCTGGTATCCATAGCGTTGCCCAATGAGAGGACGTACAGCCCTAGGAGCAGCAGCACCGGCAGGTAGAGCAAACTTCGCGGCAGTTCTGTCCACCATTCCCTCGGCGCCCTTAGCGTCCACAGGGTGGCGCCCACAAGGATGCCGATCCTCGCTGGGTTCAGGGCGGAAGTCCCTAGCTCCGTGGACTCGGTACCCTGTGTCTCCAGGATGGGGATGAGACGGGCCCCTATCTCCAGCGGCAGAAGCAGCACTATCAGTGGAATGACCAGCCGCTGGTCAATGGACATGGCCGTAAATATGGCCAGGCCTACAGCGAGGGCCCCTAGAGCGAGCGGCTGATCATGGAAGATGGCGACGCCAGTCAGAGTCGCCAGGACCAGCAGGACCCGCGCTGACAACCCTCGCATCTGCCCAAACTCAATGGGCAGTCTCTTAACGTCGATCACCTGCGCTTTTTGCCTCCACTGGTTGCAACGTCTCCACCAGCCGCAGGGTCACAGCGGGCCAGTCATAGGCCTTCGCTTCCGCCTGGGCGGCCTGTCCGAGCGCCTCCCGTCGCGCTGGGTCTTCTATCAGACGCTGCAGCTCCCGGGCCAGCGCCTTTGTGTTCCCATGTTCTACCAGAACGCCCGAATGACCGTCCCGGATAAGCTGTCGGTAGATTGGGGAGTCCCAGGCTATTATGGCTCTTCCTGCCGCCATCGATTCTAGGGCGGCCATCCCCATGCCGAGCCCCCCCGATAGGTTTACACTCACGTCTGCCAGGCGGAGGAACGCAGGCACCTGTTTCTGCTCACCGGCAAAGGAGATACGGTCCTCCAGTCCCAGCTTCTGAGCCTTCTGGCGGTAGCGATCTTGTCGCCCTTTCCCCACGAAGACGATATGAAAGTTAGTTTGGCCAGCCTCCGCCATAAGCTTTGCCGCCCGCAATAGATCATCAGTGCCCTTCCCCCACCACAACGTGCCGACCATCATCACGATCGCCTTTCCCGCCTGTCTTATCTTGCGCAGGGGGAGCGTGTCAGGCACTTCGCTGTGGGCGTCGGCGAACCGCGCCCAGTCTACACCGTTAGGAATTACCGTGGATGTAACTCCTCGGGTCTGGAGAACGTCCTGCGTATCATAGCCGTTGGCCAGTACGGTATCGGACTTCAAGAGCGACCATCTCTCCAGCCACTCGAAGAACGGTCGCGCCCAGGGTGATAGCCTGGACAGCCCCCACGCCGCCCGCATTCGCACGCAGCAAGCCACCCAGACCCCTTCTCGCCGTCGTTTCAGCCAGAGCGCGGGCAGCACATCCACCAGCGGATTCATGGCGATTATCCTCTCGCCCTGCCAAGACTTCCTTAGGTCTCGATAAGTCCCGCGGACGAAAAGGAAGGCATCCAGCCAGAGCGCCATGTCCAGCGTAGCCTTTCTCAGTACCGCGAACAGCCTGTCGCGTCGCTGCAGCGTCGCCACCCGCACGAGTCGAACATTCTTGAGTTCAGTTAGGTCGTGAAATAGCGGCCTGTCGGTATCACAAGAGTACACTGAGGTGGCGTAACCTTGTTCGTCCAACAGACGCAGGACGTTGTACAACCAGTTCTCCCGTCCCCCTGAGTAGTTAGGGAACGGGGAGTAGATGATGAACGCAAGGCTTCGCTTAGCGCCGTCGTCCTGCCGCGCCTGCCGCGCCTGAGGTTTGGCCTGCTCTGATAGCTGTGTTTCCATCATCCCGGCGGCACCGCGGTGGTGTCGATGGCAGCGATGCCGCGCACCCTTCGCAATCTTCGCGCCAGATCCAAGTATAGCTGCAGATCCGCTGCCTTCGGTATCACGCAACTCCAGGGGTCGTTGCCCGAGATGCGGTGGTAGAAGTAGAGAGACGCGGCTAAGGAAACCGTGTAGGCGATGGATGATGCTATGGCTGCTCCTGATATCCCGAATCTTGGTATTAACAACACGTCGCCTAGTACCGTCACCACCAGCGCAATCAGGGCCACCCCGCTGGTGATGCCCAGTCGGGCCTGGCTGAAGAAGTAGCTGCTGAGAAGCTTGGTGCCGCTCAGGGCCGCTATGCCGGGAAGCAGCCAGATGATGGGCGCCACGGCGGGGGCGAACTCCTGTCCAAATATGATCACAACGGCGAAGGGCGCCGAGGCGGCCACCCCCGCGGCCAGAAGGATGCTTATCAAGATGGTATTGCGGCAGGCAATCGGTGTCGTTTCGGCGGCCCGCTGTGACTCCATTCGTGTGAGCCGCGGCAGTAGGGCCATGGAGACGGCGTTGGCTACCCACCAGACGCTCTCGGCCAGGCCCGTAGCCACGGCGTAATGGCCTACGTCCGCTCTACTCCCAAACCCCCGTACCAGGTACTGGTCTAGGCGGTAGTTCAGCCGCTGGAGAATGTTCCCGGCCTGGCCCGGCAGGCCGAATGACAATTGCTCGCCCAGGACGGGCAGGTCCGGCCGCAGTGTACGGCTGAGACTGAGCTGTCGCAGCCCGACGAACGCGAGCGCGGCGGCGGTTGCCGCGGCGTAGGAGATGATCCAGACGAAGAGCACGGAGAAGATCGTCATCCAGCCGCCTACCCAGAGCGCCATCGCGCCGACGGTCAGGACTACCGTCTGGGTGAGCAGGGAGGCGTTGAGCGGCCCGAAGCGCTCTTGGCCCACCAGGAACGCGGTCGCCAGGATGAACTCCAGCACCAGCGGGAAGGCGAAGGCGTACAGCCAGAACGAACGTCCCTCCACGAACGCCTTGGGCTCTATAGCCAGGCCGACCGTGGCCAGGACCGCTGCCGCGATCGCGCCCATGGTGAAGACGACGAAGTGGCTGTTCCCCAGGAGCACCTTGACCTCGTGCTTTCCCTTGCCCACGTAGTACATCGTGCCGAGGCCGACGCCGAGGGTGCCGAGGGTGCCGGCCAGGGTGGCGGACAGTACGAACAGGGCGTAATCACCGCGCTCCTCCGGGCCCAGGCCGCGGGCCAGGACGATACTGATGAGAAAGGCGAAGGCGCGATTCACCACCTGCGTAAAGAAGATGATGTTGACGTTGGCAAAGAAGCGCTGAGTCATCTGATTCCGGTGCGGTCCTCTCACGCCTCCTCTGGGCGTGTCTTCTCGCTGCGCTGCCGCCGGCGTCTGGAGAGTGAGGTCACGAACTCCAGCGCGAACGCGCCGGCCACGCCCGTCACCAGGGCGAAGGCGGCGGCAGCGCCAAGTCGTGCTGGCCAGTCGGCACCCGTGGATGTGTCCACGGCGCTGGCGGTAACACTCACTTCTGTCCTCGTCTGCGTGCCGGCCAGGATGGCTGCCTGCACGTTTCGCACAGCAGAGTTATACACGGCCAGGGCAGATCTCTGGCCGGTCGTGGCCGCAAGAAGGTCTTGCTCTAGCAGCGCGAGAGCCGCGACTTTGGTTTCGGCCTTCTCCTTGAGCTCTTGCGCCAGCCCATTCCTAAGCGTCAGCCCGCCACGCAGCTCCTCCACGGTTGAGGCCTGTTCGATTCCGCCGCTGCCTTCGGGGCCGCCCAGCATGCCGGCCACGGCCACGATCAGCTCACCCAAAGGCCGCGAGCCCTGCGTTTGCAGGAGTTCCAGCGCTTGCTCTATGGAGGTGATATCCTGCGACAGCGCCGATGTCAGAGCGCGCGTTGCTCCCAGATCGGCCTGGACCTTGCCGAGCTCGATCACTTGCTGCTGGTCGTACTTCCCCAGATCTTCGAGGGCCAGGGCTTCCTGCTGGCGAAGCGACTCCAGCCCCTCCGGATCGGACTGCAGAGCCCGCGCAGCTTCGGCGAAAGCGTCCATCGTCGCGGCGGCTGTCGCCTCAGCCTGAGCCTGCGTGTCGCCTGTTGCTGAGATCGCGAGGCGGTCCAGGCTGGCGGGATCGCGGATGTTTCGCACGATTGTAGTAACGGTGATCTTCCCCCTGAGCTCCTCGGCGCTCAGTCCCACCTTGGAAGCGGCTGCCGCGGCCACGTCGTCGCTCATTGCCAGCTTCTCGTACGTCTCAAGGTCGGGCGTAGCCTCAGTGTTGCCGGACAGCGGAATGGCGGTCTCCAACTGGATCTCAGCCTCGGATCGCGCTCTGTGGGTGGTGTTGGTCAGGAGTCCGGAGGCGATGGCGGCAATCAGGGCAACGACCAACAGGGCGAGGATCAGCCGGGAGTGTTTTACGACTATCGAGACGTCGCGCCAGAGTTCATCCTGGGCTTCTGCCATTGTGGCGGTTACCTCGTTCCCTAGTTTACTTGCGCGGATTCTAGTGGTTCAATAGCCGGCCAACGCGTCGCGAGTCCCGCGCGCTCGCCGGCAATGATCGGTGTCGGCAGGAAACAGTCGCGTCGCGGGCGAGCTTCGGTGAGACGCCGGGAGAGGCCGAAGGTAAGCAGCGTCAGATTCTCAGTAGGAGCGGTGGGGGACGAATCCGCTGCCGTTTATGAAGTGCCACATCCCCATGACCCCGCTGCCGTAGTCGTAGGCGCCCACCACGTCGGTTTCGCCATCCGCGTCCACGTCTCCGGCCATCATCTGCGACCGGCTCAACTCCCAGCAGGCAGAACAGCCCTTGTAGGAGCGCTGGACGCTTGAGAAGGATGCTCCATCAGACAGGTAATTCCACATCCCCATCAGCCCGCCGCCGTAGTCGTAGATGCCCAGGATGTCATCCTTCCCGTCGCCGTTCAGATCGCCGCCCAGCATGAGGGACTGGCTGAGGTTCCAGCAGTGGCCGCAGCTCTGGTAGGACCGGCGCGCCTCACTGAACGCGGTCCCGTCGGAGGCGAAGTTCCACATTCGTATAACGCCGCCACCATAGTCGTAGATGCCGACTATGTCGTCTTTTCGATCACCGTTGACGTCCGCGGCCGCGATCTGGGAATTGCCGAGCTGCCAGCAACTGGAACAGGCCCGATAGGACCGATAGCCCTTCGAGAATGCGGAGCCGTCCGAAATAAAGTTCCACATGCTCATGTCGCCGCTGCCGTAGTCGTAGACGCCCACGACGTCGTCTTTGCCGTCCCCGTTCACGTCTGCGGCCAGCATCCTGGATTGGCTGAGGTTCCAGCAGTTGGCGCAGCCGGTGTACGAACGGCGTGCCGAGGCGAAGGAGGTTCCGTTCGAGATGAAGTTCCATATCCCTATCGTGCCGTCGCCATAGTCGTAGACGCCCACAATATCGTCCTTACCGTCACCATTCACGTCGGCCACCAGCATCTGAGACTGGGCCAGGTTCCAGCAGCCGCTACACCCGGAATAGGACTGACTGACACTGTCGAAATCCACCCCGTTCGAGACGAAGCTCCAGAACCGCATCAGGCCGCCTCCGTAATCGGCTATGCCCACGACATCGGCCTTGCCATCCCCGTTCACGTCAGCGGTTCTCATCTGCGAGCTACTCAGCGCCCATCTCAGCGGCGGGACGCTCAGGTGCACCGTTAGCGCCTTGGGCAGGCCTTGCGTATAGCTGGATTTGATGTTGATGGCGCCGACGTAGTTGCCGGGGACCAGGCCGGTCGCGTTCACGGTGTAGCTGAAGCTCGCCGCCGCCGACCCAATGTCGGTGCCCGTTGAGATGCCCTGAATCTTGGCGGGCTTGAGCCAGTTCACGTTGGGCGAAAGGCGCCAGCTCAGCGGCCCGGTTCCGGTGTTGGTGATCGTTGCCGTCATCGAAGGGCTGGAGGCGCCCGCCTTGACGACGACGTCGACACTCGCCGGGCTGAGGGCCACGCTCGGTGAGCCTAAGGCCGTGGCCCGGTTCCCGCTGGCGGTGGTTGGATCGCTGTGAGCGGGGGAGGCGGCGGGGAGGTCCATCCCTGCGCAGTTCCGGCTGATGGAGCAGGCGTCCCAGTTGCCGAGGCTGAAGGCTGGGAGGGAGAGGTTCGGAAAGGTCGGCGTGATGCGGTTCCAGAGTGGCGTGCCGCTCACTACAGGGGGGTTGGCCATACAGCCGAGGATCAGCTCCTGGTAGGGGAAGCTGTTGTAGGGCTGAGAGCCGTCGCAGCGGTAGGTGCCGCGTGTAGTGCTGTAGGCGGTGTTTCGAGGGTGGTTGGTGAACGAGAACCCGTGATAGCTCCAGATAGCGTAGTACCAGTCCTCAATCAGTGCCGGGTTGCGGCTACCGGCGAGGGGACGGTACTCCGGCGCCAGGTTCCACTTCTGGGCGAGGACGCGGGCTCCGCGGGCGATATTGAACCCGTAGTGGGAACCGATCGATGCCTGGTCGAGGTCGGGCGCACTGCCCGTGTTCTCCATCCCGGTTACTATCTGCATGATACCGTAGGCGCAGGAGTGAGATAGCAGTGGTGGCCCGATCTCGCCATAATTGACGGTGGAAGCTGCCATCTGCCAGCCGCTTTCCACCCAGGCGATGGCTTTCAGCAGCGTGGGCGGCGCGTACGGCGTGACGGTCGAAGCGGAGCCGGAGGAGCGGGGTCCGCTCTCGATCGGAGGAAGGGCGAATGAGGGGATCTCAGGGAAGAGACGGTTGAATGCGGCCAGCCCCATGGTGCTGCCGTAGGTCGTCCTCCAGTCAGCGGCTTCGTATGCCACCAGGTCGAACGGCCCGGCGGGACTGCCGGCGGCCGCGCAGCCATGAGTGGCCGCGGCGGGGCTGGCAGGTGAGATCAGGCCCGCCAGTGCTG
>DATDQG010000069.1:0-19463 GCA_035292365.1 Dehalococcoidia bacterium | reverse complement strand
GGCCTGGGCAGCGGTCGGGGGACCGCGCCGCTACCACCGTCCCGCCGGTGCAGTGAGCCCGCGACTGCAAGCGCTGGCCGCGCTTCTGGTCACGTGGAGGGGGGACATCGCCAGAGCGGCGTGCGAGCTCCTGGTGGCGGCACACGGCGAGCCAAGGCACCTCGAAAGAACGCTGACAGAGGGTGGCCTGCCACCGGCTCAGGCGGCGGAGTGGGCGGCCAACGCCCTGGTGCCCTGGGCGTTGGCCTGGGCCCGGCAGAGCGGTCGGCCGACGCTGGCCGAGGCCGCTCGCCTGCTCTTTCTAGCGCTTCCCAAGCGCCAGGAGTACGGGGTGACGCGCCGCCACGCCGAGGCCCTCTTCGGCCCGGGCGGCGCTCGCAAGGTACGGCGGCTCTCGCAGCAGCAGGGCCTCCTCCACCTGGAGAAGACGCTCTGCCCGCGGGGCGCGTGCCCGTGGCAGACTGGGTAGGTTGCGATTCACCCCACTGGGGTCGGTTCGCCTCGCCCACTCGTCGTCGCTACTGACCTCCACTACGCGAACCGTAGGCCGGGGTCCACATCAAGCCCCAGGCCGGCAGCCTTCGGCATTCGCAGCAGTTGGAAAAAACCGGCGGCGGCGATCATAGCGGCGTTATCGGTGCAGAGGATGACCGGTGGAACGTACACGTTCACCGGCGAGCGCTCCCGTAGGAGCGTGCGCAGCCGCAGGTTCGCCGCCACCCCCCCCGCCAGCAAGACGGCCTGCGCGCCAAGGCGTCGCGCTGCGGCGACCGCCTTCCCCACCAGCACCTCCGCGACCGCCTCCTGAAATGCAGCCGCCAGATCCGCCACCTCCTGGCTCATGGTCTCGTCCGCCAAGGAACCACGGTCCGGCTCGTAGAGCCCCAGGGCGATGGCCTGGCGCAGCAAGGCCGTCTTGAGGCCGCTGAACGAGAAGTCATCGCTGTCCACCAGCCAGGCCTTAGGCAGGGGATAGCGCCGCGGATCGCCCAAGGCAGCGGCCCTCTGAATAGCCGGGCCACCCGGAAAACCCAGGCCGAGGATGCGCCCCGCCTTGTCGAAGGCCTCGCCGGCGGCGTCGTCGCGCGTGCCGCCGAGGAGCCGGTGCCTCCCATGCCCCTCGATGGCTACCAGGTCCGAATGGCCACCGGAGACGACCAGCCCCAACGCCGGGAAGGGGGGCGCCGCCGCGTCGAGCCAGTTGGCGTACAGGTGCCCTTCCAAGTGGTTGACCGGTACCAAGGGCAACTCGAGGGCCAGCGCGAGCGCCTTGGCGACGCTCACGCCAACCAGGAGGGCACCGGCGAGGCCCGGACCATACGTCACGGCGATGCCGTCCAGGTCCTGCCAGCGACAGCCCGCCTGCGCCAGGGCCTCTCGCAGCACCGGCAAGAGCCCCGTCAAATGGGCCCGCGCGGCCAGCTCCGGCACCACGCCCCCGTGGGGGGCGTGCAGCGGCACCTGGGACGCCACAACGTTCGCCAGCAGATGGACGCCGTCCTCCACCACCGCTGCGGCCGTCTCGTCGCAGGAGGTCTCGATGCCCAAGAGCCTCACGCCACCTCCCCTTTTCTTATCGGGGCAACGAGGCAGTTAGCAGCTGCTGCGCCACGGTGACATAGACGCGCCCCCGTCCCTCATCCACGTACAGCCCCTGTGGTGCCCGCATGTTCGCGCTGCGCAGTTGAAAGGCGAACCTGCCGTCCTTGGCGAAGGCGACGATCCGGTCGTTGCCGGTGTCCGCCACGTAGACATGCTCAGTCTGAGGACCAACAAACAGGCTCGTCGGCCGGCGCAGCGGCTGGTCGAGGCCCGCCATCGTGAAGGGCACCTCCCGCCCCGCCACCAACCGGACCAGTCGACCCGCACCGGTCAGGACGTAGATGTCACCATCGATCCCCATGTCCACGGCGTCGCGCAGGCCGGTGGCCTGCTCGAGCACGCCCTTCATCTCGCTATCGTAGCCGCTGTCGGTGGGCAGGTAGCGCCACACCTGGTTCGCCAGCCCATCGAGGATGTAGAGGTTGCCCGCGTAGCCGACGCTGCCCAGCACGCTGGTCCACCGCTCGGCGGCGCGCAGCGGCACCAGGCGCGCCCCGGCCTGAGCACCCGCCGTCGCCTCGCCGATCTCCGCCAAGCGCCGCTGACGATCGAGCACCAGGAGGGCGCCCTTGCTGCGCAGCGGCCCCGGTGGCATCCAGAACAGCGTGCTCGCCCTGCCCCACTGGTCCGCCGGCAGCGCCGCCAGAGGCTGCTGGAGCGTGTCTGGCGAGCCAAGATCGACCGCAAAGACGAGCCCCTCGTTGCGGTCGAGGACATACGCCATGTTGGCGTTGACCCAGACCCGCTCAAGCTGGGCCTTCACTTGGCCCATGCGGAACAGGTCGGCGGCCACGACGAGGTCGTTCAGCGGACGGATGGCGTTGACCGCCTCCATGGCCCGCCGCGCGTTGGCCGTGACCTCCAGAGCCTGCGACTGCGTCTGCGCCCCGCCCTGCGCGGTCCTGGCGTGCTCCAGAGCCTGCGTCAGGTCGGCCCGCGCTTGGTCCCGGTCCGCTTCGGCCAGGCCTGACGCATACAGAGCCTCGGCCCGCGACAAGGCGCGCGTGTAGCGCAGCGCCTCTTGATGAGCCACAAAGCGAGGGATGGTCACTACCGTCATCGCAAAGATGGCCCCGCCCAGTAGGAGCGCCGTGGCCAGCAGTAGGCGTCTCAGGGTCATCGGGGCCCTCGGCACCCGACTCGATCCCGCCTCACCGAGGCGGGCTAGCGCAGACTTCGCGCGCCCCCACCCGCTCGGGGCGGACATCGGTAAGGCCTCGGCTGGCTCCAGCCGGGTCGGGCCGAGGTACAGCAAAGAGAACGCCTGCTCCCGCCGCGCGAGGTCATACAGGTGCGCGACGGCATGTTCCGGCGGCAGCAGCAGGAGCTGCTCCAGCGACTCCGCTCCAATGAGGCGCGACAGGCTGGCGCTCGCCACCAAGAGGACATCGCCCTCACGAAGCTGGTGCCGGTGCCACTGGACTGAAAGGCTTCCCAGGGCGCCCACCGGCCGGGCGGGCGTTTTGCCCTCTGGGCCCAGCCAGAAGATGCCATCCGGCTGATGGATGGCTAAGAATGCGGGCCCCGCTTGAGCCACGAACAGCTCGCGGCCTCGCCGCACCAAACAGGTGATGCCCAGCCCCACCCGTTCGCTCTGGGGCAGACGGCGGTTCGTCAAGAGCAGCTCTTGGTGCACCGCCTTCACCCCCTCGCCCAAGCGCGTCGTCATCGCCCCGCGGCGGCGGCGGAACGTCTGCTCGATCGTCCGGACCGCCTGCTGGCAGGCCTCACCGGCCTCCGGCGCCGTCGCCTCAACGAAAACGTAGAGCTCCGGCTCGACCCCGGCGGTCGGCGCGAAGACGCCGAGGCCGGGCCCGTGCTCCACGACTCGGCCTTGAAGGCGGGTGAAAGAAGTCGGCGTTAGGGAGGCGATGGCCACGCGGGGCTACAGCGTTGGCGTGCTGAGGACAACCGTGCCGCTTTTCCCGCCGGACTTTCGCAGCAGCCGCAGGCCGTCGATGCGGATGGCGGGGTCGACGCCCTTGCACATGTCGTAGATGGTCAGGGCTGCCACCGACGCCGCCGTCAACGCCTCCATCTCGGGACCGGTGCGCGCCGTGGTCTTGACGCTCGCGGTGACGACCACCGTCTGGGCCTGGTCCCGCAGGCGGAAGCTCACGGACACCTGCTCGAGGGGCAGCGGGTGGCACAGCGGCAGCAGGAACGGCGTCTGCTTCGCCGCCATGATCCCTGCCGCCTGCGCCATTGCCAGCACATCGCCCTTGGGCAGCGTGCCTCCGCGGACGGCCGCGTAGGCGCCGCCGACGGCGACGACGACCTCGGCGGTCGCTTCCCGCACCGTGGCGTCCTTCCCTGAGACGTCGATCATCTCGGCGATGGTGCGCCCTTGCGCCTCCTCGAACGCCTCGGCGCGCCCCTGTGACTCCGCTCCGGCGAGCCTGTCGGCCTCCTCGTTCCACGGATGACCGTCGTGGCCCCGCACCCACTCCCAGCGCACCCGATGGCTCGCAGCAAGCTGGTCCAAGCGCTGCCACAGATCGACGTTAGCCCGGCGGCGCCAGCCCTGGGTCATCGTTTTGACGAGGTACTCGCTGTCGCTCCAAACGGTGACCTCGGCACCCGATGGGGTGGCTTCCAGCCCCTTGATGGCCGCCGTGAGCTCCATGCGGTTGTTCGTCGAGCTGTCCTCGGCGCCATGCAGCCGCACCGGCGATCCTTGTATGTCTCCCAAAAGGATCGCCGCCCAGCCTCCCCTCCCACCCGGGTTCGTCTCGCAGGAGCCGTCCGTGTACAGGTCAATCACGGTTACCCGCCGATGCGGAACATTTCGACCTTCTCAAGCGGCGCCGTCAGCGACGCGCGGATCTCCGAGTAGCGGTCTTCCCGCCCCTTCCAGATGCCGACGATCAGGTCACGAAGCTCGTCGTCGCTCGCCCCGTCGCGCAGCGGCCCGCGCAGGTCATGCCCCTCCGCAGCGAAGAGGCAGGTGTACACCTTGCCATCGGCCGAGAGACGCACGCGCGTGCAGTCGCCACAGAAGGGCTGAGTGACCGAGGCGATGACGCCAATCTCGCCGTCGCCATCGCGGTAGCCGTAGCGTTCCGCCACCTCACCGTAGTAGCTCTCGTCCAGCGCCGCCAGCGGCATCTCGGCGGAGATGCGCTCGATGATCTCCGCGGCAGGCACGACGTCGTCCAGTCGCCAGCCGTTCGCCGTTCCCACGTCCATGTACTCGATGAAGCGCACGATCCGGTCGCTGCCCTTGAAGTGCCGCGCCAGGTCCACCAGCGTTTGGTCGTTGACCCCGCGCTGCACGACGGCGTTGATCTTAATGGGTCCGAGGCCCGCGGCCTCGGCCGCGGCGATGCCGCTCAGAATGACATCGGGCTTGACCCCCCGGCCATTCATGTAGGCAAAGACCTCGTCGTCCAGGCTATCCAGGCTCACCGTCACCCTATGCAGGCCCGCTTCCTTGAGTGCCTGCGCCTGCCGCTCCAGCAGCACGCCGTTGGTCGTGAGTGCCAGGTCCTTGATCCCCGGGATCTCCTTCAGCATCGCCACCAGGAGATGCAGGCTGTGGCGCACCAGCGGCTCGCCTCCCGTGAGGCGCACCTTCACCACGCCCAAGCCGACGAAGATGCGGGCGAGGCGGGCGATCTCCTCGAACGTCAGGACCTCGCCGTTAGAGAGAAACGGGTAACCCTCGCCGAACATCTCGGCGGGCATGCAGTAGGGACAGCGGAAGTTGCACTTGTCGGTGACCGAGATGCGCAGGTCCCGCATGGGCCGTCCGAACACGTCGCCGATCACGCTGGCGCTCCTGCGCGCAGGCGGTCCTCCAACAAGCGGCGCGCCCCTTGCGCGGCCAGCGCCCGGTGGCTCACCACGTTCTTCTCCTCCGACGTGAGCTCGCCCAAGGTCCGGCCGCTCTCGTGGAGCTCGAAGATGGGGTCGTAACCGAAGCCGCCGTCCCCTCTCTCTGACTCAGCGATGCGGCCCTCCAACACCCCCTCACTGAAGGCGACATCCCCGTCGGGCGCGCCGATAGCGATGACCGTGCGAAAACGGGCGGTGCGTCGCTCGCGTGGCACACCTTGGAGGCGCAGAAGTAAAAGCCGCCGGCGCTCCTCATCCGTGGCCGCGGGCCCGGCAAAGCGGGCCGCGCGGAAGCCCGGTTCACCGCCAAGGGCATCGACCTCAAGGCCTGAATCGTCGGCCAAAGCGGGCAAGCCGCTCGCGCGGGCGAAGGCGAGGGCTTTCAGGGAGGCGTTCTCGGCGTATGTGCCGCCCGACTCCTCGACGTCCAACGCCAGTCCTATCTCAGCGGGCGTCAGCAACTCCCATCCACAACCACCCAGGATGGCTCTGAGCTCGGCGGCCTTATGCAGGTTATTCGTCGCAAGGAGAAGCTGAGGCATCCCGTTTCCGCGCGGCCAGGTCAGGGCAGCCTAGTAGCCACGCCCCTCAGCAGCGCTACCCCTTTCCCGGTCGCCGTCCTAGACGCGCGCCGGCACCGGCGCTGCGTGGTCGCTGCGGATGCGGAAGTCGCCCGCCAGGGCCCGGTGCGTGTCCACCAAACCGGTGTAAGCGATCTCGGTCACCGAGGCCATGGCCGCGCCGAAGAACCCCTGCTTGCGCATCTCCAGGGCCTTCTCCTGCGAGCGCCGTCGCGCCTCGTCCCACACCGGGCTGTCGAACATATCAACCACATTGTGTGCGAAGTGGCCCGTCTCGTTCATAGACAAGGCGATGCAAGTGATGATGGGGTGGCAGTAAGGTCCGGTGACGGCGCTATTGATGGGCATCGGCATGAGCGGCATCACGTGGGAGCCTCGGGCGTCGCCCGTCACGTAGTGGGCGATCAGGTACGGCTCGGTGGCCTCCTCAGGGGCTGGGAAGATGCCCTGGGTACGAACGACAGCTATGGGGTCATCTTTGCCGGTGTACCTGCCGGCGATGTTATGCAGACGCGTCGCCGCTACCGCCACCACCTGCTCCTCCGGCTTGTAGCGCGAGTGGATGGCCTCGATGGCGAAGCGGTCCATGTTCTGAAGGAGCGCGGCGGCATCCCAAGCCCTCTCCGGCACATCAAGGCGGATGATCCGGTCGCCATCGCCGTCCTCGCCCTTGTAGTCCATGTCAATAACGGTCAGGGTGAAGCCCATATGCAGGCGGGGGCTCAGCAGGAGCCCACCGTTGTGCATGGGGTCACAGAAAGCCAGGTACAGAGGCAAGTTGTAAGCGCCGGGCGCGCATTTGTCGCCCGCGAATACGAGGAACGACTCGGCCGGCCGGTGGTCGCTCTTGTTATCCCGCTCGAATTCGATCTCCGCCACCCCGGGGCCGGCCCCTCGGACGTTCCCGGATGGCGCGTCCACCAGGAGGTCCTGTCCCGCGCCGTAGTTGCCTTCGATCCGCGCGATCTCCGTTGCTTCCAGGAAGCACTTCCAGGCGAACTGATGCACGTCGCGCGCGCCCGTGCCCTGCGTATGGGTCATAAGAAGGGCAATGTCGTCGCCCGTGTAGGTGACCATGCCGTCTATCAGGAGCCTTCCCTTCTGCTCGTCCACAAGGCTCTTGACCCGGCTCATCATCCGCTCGCTGGGGCGGGTGTGGCCGCCGATGCTGCCTACGTCTGCTTTGATGGCCGAGAAGGTTACCTTCATCGCTGTAGCCTCCGTTTGTTAGCAGTGGCTGCCCTTGCTGGCACCGTCAGGTTACAAGGGGCCATATTCGGTGTCAAGGAACGATCTAACGACCAAAGGGAGCTGCCGTCCGTGCAACCCATCCATGGCTTTCACCCTGTTGCAAACCGACGCAGAGTGGTGTAAAAATGGATTGCCTTTATCAAGATGGTTCTAGTGGCATGGAGGTGCTCATGGCAAGCGAAGGCAAGGTACGCCTGGAGATCAAGTACTGCGTTTCCTGAGGCTACTTCTGGCAGGCTGCCAGTTTGGCGGCCGAACTCACAGAAGGTAATGTGCGGGAGACCAGCATCGCTCTCACTCCGGTCGGCGATGGCCGTTTCGAGATCTACGTCAATGACCGGTTGGTCTACGACCGCAAGGAAGCGGGCGACGCTGACCTCTACCGCTCGCTGCGCGTGATGCGCCGCGCGAAGGCCGAGCTACAGGCCGAGCTGGCGGCCGTCCCCGTCTAACTCCCGACCGACAGCATAACGGCAAGGGGCAGGTTGATCGCCTGCCCCTTGCCGTTCGAGGTAGTCTGCCATGCCGGAAGCCCTCTTGTCCGTCCAAATCGTTTACTGCGTCACCTGAAACCACCTGCCGCTCGCCGCCAGGTTGGCGGAGAACCTGCTCAGCACGTACCAGTGGCGTCTCAGGAGCGTGAACCTCGTCCCCGGCGAGGATGAAGTCTTTGATGTCCGCATCAACGACGACCTGCTGTTTTCCCGGCATCAAGAGGACCGGCTGCCCACCATAGACGAGGTCAGACAGGCCGTCGGTGCGAAGATTCGCGCGGCGCGTTCCGCCTGACGCTACCGATCCCCGCCTCAAGAGCGACCAGCGCCCAGGCCGGCCTAATTGTGGTCAGGCCGGTTGCTTTCACACTCCCGATGCGCAGGGGTTCCCTTCCCTAGCAACCCGCCGGTCGTCGCCCAAGCAACGCCGCCAGTGAGCAATAGGAGGGCCGGGGCGACCACGTGGTCTGGATGATGCTGAAGGCCCGCTTGCCGTAGCGGTCGTCCGCCTCCGCGGACGGGGCGAAGTTCAGGTTCCAGACGAACATGGCCTCGACGTAGCCCCTCGATGTGGCTATCTCGAAGGCGCGGCGGAGGTAGTCGGCCTGCATGGCCTCCGTGTTCTGGGTCGCGTAGCCATACTCAGACGCCGGTGGGGCTGCGCCCTGAGCGGCCGCCCAGCCGAACTCCGTGAACCAGAGTTTCTTGTCGCCGTCGCCGTTGTTCACCATCACCTCGCGGTACCTCTCGAAGTTCCGGAAGTAGAACGACCAGTGGCCCTTGTAGTTCGTGAAGGCGGTGCTGTTCGTGCCGGGGTCATCGTCCGGCGGGTTGTTGAAGCCGCTGGGGTGGACGCCCACCGCGTCGAAGTAGCCCTTCGCTCCGGCGGCGTACATCTGTCCCAGGTAAGACACGTCGTCTATCGCGAGGTTCCCCACGTTACCCGCGGGCGTCGGCGCGCCGCTCACCACGATGATGTTCGGGTTGGCAGCCTTGATAGCGGCGTGCGCCGCTTTGAGCAGCGCGACGTAGTCGCCGGCGTTCATCTTGCCGGCGCCGCCCCATTCGTACCACAGGTTCTGCTCGTTCCACACCTCGATGGCGTCCACGCCCGTCGGGTAGTGCGCCGCGATCGCCCGCACGAAGTCGGCGTAGTCCTGGGGATTGGCCGGCGGCCCGGGCACGCTGAAATCGGTGTCTCCTGGCCGCGCCCAGCGCGGCGCCGTGACAACGCTGAACAGGACCTTCACGCCCCGAGCCCTGGCGGCGTTGACGATGTTGTCCATGTAGCCCCAGTTGATGGCGCCCTTGCTCCCTTCGAGGTTCTCCCAGCGGATCTGCGCCTTCGCCCAGCCGAAGCCGGCGTCGGTGACCATCGCCAGCGCGCGGTTGATGTCCGTGCTTGGCTCGATCTGCATGCCGTAGGCAAAGCCCGTCGAGACGACCGGTGGCGGCGTCGGCGTGGCAGCGGGGCGGGGCGTGGCGGTCGGCGCCGGCGGCTGGGTCGGTGCCGGCGTGGCGGTCGGGCCGCTCGGCGTCGCTGTGGGCAGCGGCGTGGGCAACACCTCGCCGACGCCGGGGATCCGCAGCGTCTGTCCGACGCGGATCAGGTTGGGGTCCGTGAGTCCATTCGCGGCCTGAAGGGCAGCCACGCTTGTACCGAAACGGGCGGCGATGCCGGACAGCGTATCGCCCGGTTGGACGGTATACGCAGCAGTGACCGGCGTCGCCGTTGCCGTTGGCGGCACGGATGTCGGGGCGGCCGGCGTTGCTGTGACGGCGGGCGCCACCACGGCGCCACCGGGCGTAGCCGTGGTCGCCGCCTGTTCGGGCACCGGCGACGTGGTGCAGGCAAAGGCAAAAAGCAGACCGATCAGCGCAAACAGACGAAACCGCATTGGTCCCTCCATCGTCAACCAGCAGGCCTGAGCCCGCGGGCAGTATAGAGCGACCGTCAAGAGGCAGGCAACGCAAAGACGCCTCGCCCGAGGAGCGGCCTTGCGCTGGACGCCCGGATGAGGTATCTTGAGGCAGCGTTCGTCCCCTCGCAACGGGGCTGTAGCTCAGCTGGAAGAGCGCCTCCTTTGCACGGAGGAAGTCAGGAGTTCGAATCTCCTCAGCTCCACCAGCACGGTAGAGCGAACGCTCGATCGAATCGACGCTGGCACTCTGGTGGCTAGAGCGAGGTGGGCCCACCCGTTCCCATCCCGAACACGGCCGTGAAACGCCCCAGCGCGGACGATACTGAGAGGGTAGCCTCTTGGGAAAATACGCCGCCGCCAGAGTGCTGACTCAAACAAAGGCCCGGCCACTTGGTCGGGCTCTTTTGTCCCAGCGCCACCTTATGCTAGAATCAGGCTATGGACGGGCGAACCCCATCCGCGCTGAGGGGGTTGCCCTGACCCATAACAATCAGACCGCGAGGAGCGAGTGATCGCCGATCCACTGCCGGGACAGGACAGGGGTACGGCGCAGGGGGAACTCCTGGAGATGGAGGAGTTCCTGGCCGCCGAAATGTTCCGAACGCCACGACGCGGAGAGGTGGTGGACGGGCTTATCGTGCGCAGCTCCCGCGACGGCGCCTGGGTCGACTTCGGCGGCAAGTCCGAGGGGCTCATCCCTCTTGGCGAGATGCATAGCCTCGGACCCGACGCTCTCCACCAGGTCCAGATCGGCGATGAAGTCACTGCCTTGGTCGTGCGGGCCGATGAGGACGAGGTCATCCTGTCCATCGACAAGGCCCGTGGCGAGCGCGGCTGGAGGGTGGCCCAGCGCCACATGGAGCGGAATGAGGTCTTTGAGGCCACCGTCGTGGGTTACAACAAGGGCGGCCTGCTGGCAGAGGTAGACGGCGTGCAGGGCTTCATCCCAACCTCTCACATCATGGGCCTCCGTAGTGATTCCGCAGATAGCCCAGCCCGCACTGCGGAGCTCGCCGGCCGCCTTGACCAGGTCATCAAGGTCAAAGTGATCGAGATGAACCGCCGCCGCAACCGCCTTATCCTCTCGGAGCGCCAGGCGCATCAGGAGTGGCGGACACAGCAGAAGGACCGCCTCATCGAGGAGCTCCGTGAAGGGGAGATCCGTCGCGGGCGGGTGAGCAGCATCTCCCCCTTCGGCGTCTTCATCGACCTTGGCGGCGCGGACGGCCTGGCCCACATCTCCGAGCTCTCCTGGGACCGCAGCAAGACCCCTCAGGACGTCGTGCGCGTCGGCGACGAGGTCGATGCCTACGTCCTCCGCGTCGACCCCGAGACCAAGCGCATCGCCTTGAGCCTGCGGCGCGCCCACCCCGATACCTGGGACGATATCGTCGGTCGCTACCAAGTCGGGCAGTTTGTGCAGGGCACGGTCACCAAGCTGGCGACCTTCGGCGCTTTTGTGCGGATTGAGGGCTCCCTCGAGGGCCTGGTCCACATCTCGGAACTGTCCGACCGGAAGATAACGCATCCAAAAGAGGTTGTATCTGAAGGAGATGTCGTCACACTCAAGATCGTCCGCATCGAACCCGAGCGACACCGATTGGGCTTGAGCCTTAGATTGGCGGACGAGGGCAGTCCAGACTACTCAAGTCCGTATCTTAGTCCTGAGCAAGAGCTAGACGCGAAGGCGGCGGGGCCGTAAACTATGAGAGGGAGCACAGTACCAGAAAGTCTAGGCGTTGCGGCGCTCGGGAACAGGAAGAGCGACACCGTAGAGCGTACACACTGGCATGAGAAACGGGCACACGGGACGACAGGCAAAGCAGCCCGAACGGACGATAGTAGACTTAGCTGGAGAGCACTGAGGAGCGTGCGGTATGGCTGATAGATTCGATAAGTTCACGGAGAGAGCCCGACGAGTCCTCACCCTCGCCCAAGAGGAAGCGCAGCGGTTCAACCATACGTACATCGGGACCGAGCACATCCTCCTTGGCCTAGTCAGGGAGGGCGAAGGAGTCGCCGCTAAAGTACTGGCCAACCTCGGCGTGGAGCTTTCCAAGGTTAGGGCAGCCGTCGAATTTATCATCGGCCGTGGCGAGCGCTCCACGAGCAGCGATATCGGCCTCACGCCTCGCGCCAAGAAGGTCATCGAGATGGCCGTGGCCGAGGCCCGCCAGATGAACCACCACTACATCGGCACGGAGCACCTGCTCCTCGGCCTCGTCCGCGAGGGCGAGGGCATCGCCGCCGGCGTCCTCGAGAGCCTGGGCGTCACCCTGGACAAGGTTCGCAGCGAGGTCAACCGCATCCTCTCTCAGAACATGCCTCAGTCGCAGCCGGGCGTCCGCAGCTCAAGTCGCACGCCCACCGTCGACCAGTTAGGTATGGATCTTACCGCCGCCTCACGCGCCGGTAAGCTCGACCCCATCATCGGTCGCAACAAAGAGATCGAGCGCGTGACGCAAATCCTGAGCCGGCGCACCAAGAACAATCCCATCCTCATCGGCGAGCCAGGCGTCGGCAAGACGGCGATCGTCGAGGGCATGGCGCACCGCATCGCCACCGGTGAGGTTCCCGAGACCCTGCAGGGCAAGCGCTTGTTGACGCTCGATATCGGTTCGCTCGTGGCCGGCACCAAGTACCGCGGCGAGTTCGAGGAGCGGCTCAAGAAGGTCATCGAAGAGATCCGCAACGCCGGCAACTGCGTCCTCTTCATCGACGAGGTCCACATGCTGGTCGGCGCGGGCGCGGCCGAGGGAGCAGTCGACGCTGCCAACATCCTCAAGCCCTATCTGTCGCGCGGTGATCTGCAGTGCATTGGCGCCACCACCCTCGACGACTACCGCAAGCACATCGAGCGCGACGCCGCGCTGGAGCGCCGCTTCCAACCCGTCCTCGTCGAGGAGCCCTCGATGGAGGACACCATCGAGATACTCCGCGGCATCCGCGAGCGCTACGAAGAGCACCATCGCTTGACCATCAGCGATGAGGCCCTCACGGCCGCCGCCAGTCTCGCTGCACGTTATATCGCGGACCGCTTCCTCCCGGACAAGGCAATCGACGTCGTTGACGAGGCTGCTTCCCGCGTCCGCATCCGCCGCTCCTCGGCGCCACCTACCCTCAAGGAGGCCTCCAAGGGCCTCGAGAGCCTCCGGCGCGAGAAAGAGGCCGCCATCGCCTCCCAGCAGTATGAGTACGCTGCCGAGTTGCGAGACCGTGAGCTCAAGCTCATGGAGAAGATCCAGAAGATGGAGTCCGGCTGGCAGACCGAGCAGGACTCCGACAAGCCCGTTGTCACAGCCGAGGACATCGCCGAGGTCATCAGCATGTGGACCGGCATCCCCGTGGTCCGCATCGCCAGCGAGGAATCGGCGCGCCTCCTGCAGATGGAGGATGCCCTCCACAAGCGGGTGGCCGGCCAGGACGAGGCCATCACCACCGTCGCCAAGGCCGTCCGACGGGCGCGGGCCGGTCTGAAGGACCCGCGCAAACCCATCGGCGTCTTCATGTTCCTCGGCCCGACCGGTGTCGGCAAGACTCACTTGGTCCGGGTCCTCTCTGAGTTCATGTTCGGCAGCGAAGAGAACATGATCCGCCTCGACATGTCCGAGTTCATGGAACGGCATACCGTTGCTCGGCTTGTTGGCGCTCCCCCTGGCTACATCGGCTACGACGACGGCGGCCAGCTCACGGAAGCTGTGCGGCGCAAGGCCTACAGCGTCATCCTCTTCGACGAGATCGAGAAGGCCCACCCCGAGGTCTTCAATATGCTCCTCCAGATCTTCGATGACGGATCGCTGACCGATGCGAAGGGTCGCAAGGTCGACTTCCGCAACACGATCATCGTCATGACGAGCAACCTGGGCGCTGAGGTAATCCGTAAGGGCTCCGCGATTGGCTTCGCCCAGCGCTCCGATGATACCAAGGCGCGCCAGGCCGACTACGAGAAGATGCGCGACAAGGTCCTGAACGAGGTCAAGGGCTTCTTCCGGCCCGAGTTCCTAAACCGGATCGACGCCATCATCGTCTTCCACGCGCTGACCAGGGCCCACATCCGCGTGATCGTGGACTTGGAGCTGCGCCCTGTCAGGAAGCAGTTGCTGGAGCGGGGTATCTCCCTCGAGGTCACCGAGGACGCCAAGGACCTGCTCGGCGAGAAGGGCTACGACGAGCAGTTCGGCGCGCGCCCGCTGCGCCGGCTCATCGAGAACCTCATCGACACGCCGCTCTCCGAATCGCTCCTGCGCGGCGAGTACCCGCCCGGCGCCACGGTGCTCATCGGCCGGGACGGCGAGGAGCTCAGCATCAAATCGGCTGTGCCAGCCCTCACGACCTAGCAAGCCTACTGGCTCATCAGACGAGGGCGGTCCCCGCACGGGCCGCCCTCGCTCTTTGTGTCGTCTCGCTCTTCCCCTCGCCGCCTTGGCGCGCTACCCTTCACCACATGGCGAGGTCGCGCCGTCGCATCATCTATCTCTGTCAGGCCTGCGGGCACGAGAGTCCACGCTGGTCGGGACAGTGCCCAAGCTGTCAGGCCTGGAACACGCTCGTCGAAGTCGAAGACGCACCCGACCGCCCTTCCTGGCTTGCCCGAGACACGCAAGGGCCACAGGAGCTCACCGCCGTCAGCCAGGCTGCTGGCCAACGGCTCCTTCTGCCCGGCCGCGAGTTCAACCGCGTCCTCGGCGGCGGAATCGTCCCAGGTAGCGTGACGCTGCTCGGCGGAGACCCCGGTATCGGCAAGTCAACACTCATCCTCCAGGTTGGCGCGGAGGCCACCCGCCTCGGCCCCGTTCTCTACGTCTGCGGCGAGGAATCGCCTCAACAGGTGCGGCTGCGCGCGGACCGCCTGGGCATCGCGGGCGCCGGCCTTCTCCTCCTTCCCGAGACCAATCTGCGCGTCGTCCTTGCCGCGCTCGAAGAGCGCCGTCCCTCGCTCGTCATCGTCGACTCCCTGCAGACGATGTATGTCGATGAGGTGCCAGGAGCGCCCGGCACCGTGGGCCAGATGCGCGAAAGTACTCTGCGCCTCACGCAGTACGCCAAGGCGCGAGACGTGCCCGTCTTCCTCGTGGGACACGTCACCAAGGACGGCGCTATCGCTGGCCCACGCGTCGTGGAGCACATGGTCGACGTGGTCCTCTATCTGGAAGGTGAGGCCGCATCAACCTACCGCCTGCTGCGCAGCGCCAAGAACCGCTTCGGCTCCACGAATGAAGTGGGCATCTTCGAGATGGGGGAGGTAGGTCTTGTGGAGGTCGAGAACCCCTCGCTGGCTTTTCTCGCGGAACGTCCCGCCAACGCCATCGGCTCAGCTGTCGTCCCCATGCTCGAGGGGACTCGCCCCTTGCTGGTCGAGGTGCAGGCGCTGACCAGCCCCGCCGTCATGGGCCCGCCCCGGCGGGTAGCCACCGGCGTCGACTTCAACCGCCTGCTGATGCTTATCGCCGTCCTGGTTCAGCGTGCGGGCCTCTCCTTGGGGAACCAGGATGTTATCGTCAATGTCGTTGGGGGACTGCGCGTCCAGGAGCCGGCAGCCGACCTCGCCATCGCCCTGGCCATCGCCTCCAGCGCCAGAAACACGCCCGTGGACCCCGCCGTCGTTGCGGTTGGCGAAGTCGGCCTCAGCGGCGAGCTCCGCGGCGTTGCTCAAACCGAACGCCGCCTAGCGGAGGCAGCGGCGCTGGGCTTTCGCAGCGCCCTCGTGGCGCCGCAACGACGCGGCATCAGAGCGGCCCTCCCTGGGCTCCAGATCAAGGAGGCATCCACCCTCCGCGAAGCCATCCGCCTTGGCCTTCAGACCCCGAGCCGTAGGGGCGAGGTTTCCTCGCCCTCTGTTCAACCGCCAACCGACGCGGGACAATCAGGATGAGTGCTCCACGCGTGTACATCGAAGAGATCGCCGGACTCTGCCAGCGAGAGTGGGGGCTAGGCCAGATAACGGCGGTCGTACGGCTGAGCAAGCAGCCTGGCTCGACGGCCCTCTATCGCGTCATTGCCGACGACGGTCGGTTCTTGTTCAAGGAGCATTTGCCCGTCTACGACCTGAGCGACTTAGAGCGTATCGCCCATACGACCGAATTCCTTGCGGAGCAGGGATTCCCAACGCCTCGCTATCATCCCACCGCGAGCGGCAAGGTCGCCGCGGATGCACGAGGCGCCCGCTGTACGCTCCGTCCCTGGGTCGAAGGCGAGCCGCTCGAGCGAGCCAACCTCACGTCGCCCCAGATGGCTAGCCTAGGTCAAACGCTCGGTTGGTGCCACCGACTCCTGACGGCTCTTCCACCGGGCGATGACTTCAATTGGGCGATGGGCCTGCCACGGGTCATCGACGAGCTCGACCAACTCACGGCACGCATAGTGGCGAGGCTGGAGCCGGCGGAGAGCGATAGTGAGGTGCTCCACGCAATCGCGACCCAGCGGGCAATCCTGCAGCGTGCAGGGGACCTCGCTGCGCTCCACGCCTCGTGTCCAATTCAGGTCGCTCACGGCGACTACCACGTCGAGAACGTGCTTTTTGGCGATTCAGGCGCCTTGAGCGGTGTCATTGATGTCGAAGGATGGACCGCGCAACGCGTCCGCGAGGTCTACCGCGCCATCGCCTGGTCTCAGCGGCAATGGAATCCACCGGCGATCGATCTGCCGCTCGCTCGGGCCTTTGTTCAGGGCTACTTGGAGGAGGCGCCCCTAACTGCCGAGGAGCTCCGTGTGGGACCCGAGGTCTTCCGCTGGCGCCTCCTCCGAGGCATGCACGATCTGCGCACCTACGCCGACGACCCACAGAACCACGATGCTCGCGACGGTGTCCTTTGGTTTATGCGCATGGCCCAGTGGCTGGCCCAGCACGGCCGTGAGCTAGGGGAGGAGCTTGCAGGGCTGGCGAAGTAGCGGCCGGGCCGAGGCTACTACGCCGGCTGTTTGTCCTTCCAGGCAGGCTTCAGGTCGTAGTAGAGCACATCAGGATCGATGTCAGCACCATTCGCCCAGGTGATGGCTCCGCCTTCGACTCTCAAGGAGCGAAACACCGCAGGTTCGTTGCGAATCGGTTCGAAGACTGGCCCATGCAGGTAGGGCTGGAGATCAAGTTCCCTTTCAGTGCCATCCTCGAATTCTACCCTGACATGGAAACCCTTCAGCGCCTTCGCGGCTCTCACCCGAACCAAAGGTCCTAAGTCCGTCATAGCGCAGGTCTCCTGTCAGTCGAGTGGCTCAATGTCGTCGAGGGCAAGACCCTCTCGCGCCTTGTCCCAATCGGCTCTCAATTCGGATCGTCGTAGCGTAGCCCATTCGACTACCAGCGCGTGAGCTCGCCGCGGAAGTCGCCCTCTGAGGACGTCCAGCGTCTCGACAGCATAAACAGCCTCAGACCCACCGTAATCGGCATGGAAATGCGCCGGCAGATGGTCGTTGTAGAACATACGAATCACGATACCGAAGAATTCGCTAATGCGCGGCATACTGGTTGGGGCTATCATAGCACAGCGATGCAACGCGTCCTCTTCGTCTTCACCGGCAACCACGCCCGTAGCCAGCTGGCCGAAGGCCTGCTGCGCCATCTCGCCGGCGACCGCTTCGAGGTCCACAGTAGCCGCCCTGAGTCGACCTATGCCGTTTCGAGTCGCCTAGCTTCCGCCGTCGCCTGGCGCAACAAAACAACGCCGGTCACGATGATGATGAGGTGGACCGCGACAAAACCGACGTAGACGCCCGCGGGCGCGTAGCCGCGCGACACGTAGTAGATATCGTCGAGCACCCCTCTGACAACTTCAAGCGCGATAAGGAGCTGCACAAGGATGCTGTGCCTCAGTGGATCGCGCGCAGCGTAGACAAGGACTCCCCCAGTGACCAAGAGGTCAAGGCCGAACGTAAACATCCAATCGATCAACGCCTTGAACTCCACCGTGTCGGGAGTGGCCGCGAAAGCGGGGATCATAAACGGCAGGCGAGCCTCATTGATAAAAGGGACAAATCCAAGGCCCAGCAGGACGTAGAAGCCCCCCACGATGCGCATCCACCATTGCAGGCGCTTCATGTTATCTCCTCTTTTCCCGAGGAACCCCGTAGGCTCGGTTCAGCCGCTTCGGACTTGCCGGAGGTGGACGGCCGCTGAAACGGCGGCCAGCAACCCGAAGAGAAGGTTGCTCCAGTTCGCTATTTCCATGAGCGGCCAGGCCGTTTGACACGGCGAAGAGCAGAACGACGCAAGTGTGCCAACGCCGAGCCCGACCGGCAGCACAAGGCTGAAGAGCAGGGCAGCGACCAGCCCGGTGCGGGACCGGCGGGCGGCGGCCAGCAATGCCCAGAACCAGCCGCCGAAGAAAGCCAAGTAGACGACGGTGGTGAGCGCTACTGGGCCAACACCGGCCAGGAACTCCTGATAGACGTACCGCCAGTCGAGGAACGTGCGACCGAGAAAGGAGATGAGCGCGATCAGGGACAACGCCACGGCGCCGTTCAGGGAGGTGAACCACGCTTTCATACGGTTCGTCGTTGCACGGACGTGGTAAGAGGTCTTGGGTTATGCTGCATCGGCCTGCAGGAAATCGCGCACAAGGCGGGCGCGGGTTTCGGGGTCGTCGAGCCACGGCAGATGCCCCGACGCGGCGAAAGACTTGAATGTCGCGTCCGGCACCGCAGCGGCCGCGCGCCGGCCGACCTCCACGCCGCCAAACGAGTCTGCCTCGCCCCACAGAAACAACGTGGGCTGTCGGAGCCGGCGAAGGAACTCGGCGCCATAGATCAACTCCGACCGGGGGCCACGCCACGTGGAGAGCATTTGGATTACGGCCACATCGTTGCGCATTGTCTCCGTGTCGTTCATCAAGTGGAGGTACCAGTCCAGAAAGACCGGTGGAAAGCGTCCGGCGTCGAGGCTCGCGCCGTGGCCGATCTGGCGCAAGATAAAGCGCCCCACGGTCGCGGTAGAACGCTGACGCGCGATCATTCGGCCAAGCGGAGGGACCATGAGCATGCGCATGAATAGCGGGGTCCTCTGCCCCTCGACGAAGGCGGGTAGCCCTTCCTGAACGACGCGGACCACGCGCTCCGGTCGCGCTTCAGCCAGCCAGAACGCGAAGGCGCCGCCCAACGAGCTGCCAACGATAGCGAGCCGTTCGATGCCAAGGGCATCGAGCACCGAAGTCAGGACGTCCGCAGCAAGGGAGGGTAGGTCACGAGCGGAATACGCGGCATAGTCCACCGCTTCGCTCAGGCCACATCCAGGCCGGTCGAGCATGAGACAGCGGAAGTCCTGCAGATGTGCGACCAACGCCGCCCAGGTCGAACCGGCGTTGGGGCCGCCGTGTACAAACAGCACGGGGGGCCCCGCGCCGATTTCCTGAACGCGGACCCTCACGCGGGGAGTGGCGAGGTCGAAGAAGTGCTCCCTGGGTGTTGCACCGTAGTGATCCCAAAGCCTGCGCTCGACGGCACGATAGCTTTGTACCCGTTCCTCGTTCATGACCTCACTCCTTTCGCCTCATGAGGTAAGCCGCATAACCCGATGGCCATCTCGAATAATCGATCTTGCCTGCAATCCTTTCGATGTCGAAATACGGACCGAAGCGCTCTTCGATCTCTCCGGACTCGAAAGGAACGTCGTAGAACGGCACGAGCTTTTCCCACCAACGTACTGCGTATTCAAAGCCCCAGAGCAGGTAAAGACTGTCCGAATGTGTTAGCGGTAGCATGCTGCGAAGGTACGGCTCGCGCTGCTGAGGGCGCAAATCGTCCAGCACACCGTAGTCGAGCAGGAAGTCGAACGTGCCTGAGGCGTG
>DATDQG010000068.1:0-8119 GCA_035292365.1 Dehalococcoidia bacterium | reverse complement strand
TCCGCGACCCGGCGGTGCAGGAGTCGCCGACGGGCCAGGCTGGTCTCCTCATACACAAGGGTGCGCAGCTTCTCATGGCTGAAGTCATAGAGCAACGCCTGTTCGGCGTCACGACCCTGGACGGCTTCGACCAGCCCCTGCGCGATGAGCTCTTCTAGGGCCCCCACCGCCTCTTCATCGCTGCGGCCGCTGCTTCCTCGCAACACATCGAACTGAAACGATCGTCCGATCACGGCGGCCGCCGTCAAAAGCTGCCAGCCCGCTTCGCTCACCTGGGCCAAGCGAGATCGGAGCAGATCACGCGCGCCGCCCGGCAGTGACCACTCTCCCTCCTTCGTGAGCTGGGCCCCCTGCCCGATAGCGGTCAGGTACTCCACCAGGAAGAAAGGAACACCTTCGGTCTCGTCGTACAGACGCCGCTCGAGGCCCTCAGGTAGGGACGCGCCGTCAGCCGCCGCCGAGTGCACGAGTTCCTCCACTGCTGCTCGGGACAGACGAGGCAACGTGACCAAGGTGGCGTTGCCGGCCCTCTGGGCTGCCCCGAGAAGGCGGCGCAGTCGGTGACCGGCAGGCAACTGCTCGTTTCGCCAAGTAGCCACGATGCACAGCGGCCTTCCCGGCAGCCGCCGCACCAGGTACGTGAACAGATCGAGCGAGGCCTCGTCGGCCCAGTGAAGGTCTTCGACGAGGAGGACACCGGGCGGCAGTGCTCCGCAGCATGCCAACAAGACCTCGCCGACGCCATCAAGAAACCGGCTCTGTGCTCCGGGACTGTCAAGCGCCGCGGCAGCCGGTAGGTTCGGCCGCAGGTCCGCCAGTTCGGGCAGCAGCCGGGCTACCTCGCTCAGGGAGCGAGCCGACGTGTCGCCCAGCCGACCCGCGCTTTCGGGTATCGCGATGGCAGCCCGTAATGCCTCGACGAACGGGCCGTAGGCCAAGGTTGTCTCCCCTTCGTAGCAGCGTGCCACGATCGTGGTCGCGCCCGAGGCCCGTGCATGAGCGAGAAACTCCTCGGCCAATCGGGTCTTGCCGATGCCGGCTTCCCCTTCTAGGACGACGAAATGTCCATCGGTGGCGATCGCCTCGTAGACCCCGAGCAAGACTTCCCATTCCCTTGCCCGTCCCACGAGTGGGAAGCCGGAGATGCGCTGCATCGGCTCACGGCTGGGTGGTTGCGAAATGGGCTCCGCCGCCACCGCGATGCCCGCTGGCGGAGGGGCTTTGTTCTCAGTGATAGCCCGATTGAGCTGAGTAGTCTCTTCGAGTGGTGCCACTCCCAGTTCCTCATCCAGGATCCGTACGCAATTCCGGTACTGTCGCATGGCGGCAGCGCGGTCGCCGGCCCAGGCGTACAGCTGCATGAGCGTGCGGTGCGCGGGCTCGTGTAGAGGGTCAAGCGCCAGCCAGCGCCGCGCGTATAGGATGGCCTGCTCGAACTCCGCCCGAGCGCTGTGGCCACGAACCAGTCGATCGAGGACGCCCGCCAGCTCGCGGCGCAGGAGCTCCGCCTGCATGGACTGCCAGTCGTCGAATTCGGGACTGTCTCGGAGCGTGAAGCCGGTCAGGAAGTCGCCGCGATAAAGCTCCGCTGCTTTGGTCAGGGGCGTGAGGCAGGCGGAACACACGTCTGAGGCAGGGTGGCCGTGGCTCGCGCATTCCGCTAGCCGGACCCTGAACTGCTCCACATCGACCCAGGCGTCGTCGCGCCGGTCGAGCCCGATACTTTCACGATCCGCCAGCACCCACTCCCCGGCCAGGGCCTTCTTCAGCGATGAGAGCGTGCGGCGGAGCGCGGCGCGCCCGCTAGTCTGGTCGGTTTCCGGCCAAAGCAAAGTCGCCAGCGTGTCGCGACTGTGTGCCTCGGCCGTAACCGCGAGATATGCGAGCAAAGCGATCGCCTTTCGAGTGTCGACCTCAATAGGCGCGCCGTCAAGCTCAACCCGCGCAGAGCCGAGTAGAGAGATGGTGAGGTGGCCCAACCAAATTCCCCCTTTTCCGCCAGCACTATATCGCTAGGAGCGGACGGAACGCAACCAGCTCGCCGGCGTGGCTCATTCCGTAACGATCTCGGCCGCCGGCCAGCCTCATCGGGACAAGCGCAACAGCACTTTATCTCGTTGCGTTTCCGTAACGGTCTCGGAACGGTCGTCGAGTTAAGTTTGGGTCGAAGGAGCGTGTTGCAGGCCGGCAGCGGCCTGGAGAGGAGGTACCAGCGGGGAAGCGGCGAGAGGATGACTGTTCCGGCGGCAAGACTTTGACCTCAAAGCAAGGAGAAAGCTGTAATGGGTAAGAAGATCCTAGGTTTCGTGTTTGCGGCGGGCCTGCTGGTTGCCGTGGCGGTGCCCCTGTTCGGCGGGGCCGGCACGGCGGAGGCCGGCCACGCCCACTGGCTTGACACGCCAGGGACATGCGTTGTGGATATCGGAAGCGGCCAGACGTCAATCTCCGATAGCACGCATGGCGGGTACCACCAGTTCCACGAGAACGTCCACCTGGGCGAGCCGGGTGTCCACGCCTTCGCGAATCCGAACAACCCTGTCTCTGTGGGTAAGGATGCGCCCTGCCCATAGTCGAGGCTCGGGGGTAGGGGCAGCTGCCCCTACCCCCGCCCGACGAGCAGCGAGAATGCCCAGGTTCACGAGGCATGATTAGTGACAATCCACTCAGGATATCCGATGTCAAACGATAATTCAGATGTTGTCCTCCGGACGGTGGGCCTGACGAAGCGCTATAGGCGCCTGCTGGCGTTGGATGATCTGAACCTGGAGGTGTGCCGCGGCCAGGTCTTCGGGTTCCTCGGCCCCAACGGCGCCGGCAAGACGACCACCATCGCCCTCATCCTCGGCCTGATCGCACCCACGGCAGGCCATGTAGAGATGTTCGGCTTAGATACGCGGCGGCATCTCTCCGGAGTGCTCCGCCGGACGGGCGCGATCCTGGAGACGCCGTCGCTCTACCCTCACCTGTCGGGACGCGACAATCTGCGCGTTTGGGGAGCGCTATCCGGCGGCGTCGAGGGAAAGAGGGTAGACGAGGCGCTCGACCTGGTCGGGCTGCGAGGCCGCGGCCGCGACAAGGTGCGAACCTACTCCCTTGGCATGAAGCAGCGCCTGGGCTTGGCCGCCGCCCTCCTCCACGATCCGGAGCTATTGGTGCTCGACGAGCCCACCAACGGGCTCGACCCGGCGGGGATGCGTGAAGTCCGGGAGGTGATCAGAGGGCTGGGGCAGATCGGAAGGACCGTTTTCGTGTCCAGCCACCTATTGAGCGAGGTTGAGCAGATGTGCGACCACGTGGGCATCGTTAAGGAGGGCCGCCTGCTGACTCAGGGGTCGGTCGCGACGCTGCTGCGCCAGGGCGAGGCGCTGGAGATGGAGGTCACCGAGCCCGATAGGGCGGTCCGGGTACTGGGGAGCCTGGCGTGGGTCAACGGAGTCCGCCGTGACCATGACCGTCTCCTGGTAGAGGCACCGCGAGAACGGGCGGCAGAGTTGAGCCGAGCCCTGGCCGAACAACAGATATACCTCGCTGAGCTTCGGCCCCGCGAAGGCAGCCTGGAGGAGTTCTTCCTGGAGGTTACCGGCAAGGAGGCGGTCCAATGATCAGCATGAGGGCGTGGCCAACTTCCAACATGCTGGCCGCCGAGCTGCTCAAGGTACGCAAGCGCTGGATGCCTTATGCCCTGCTCCTCCTTATGGTAGCAGGTGCAGCCATCCTGATCTGGCTGGGGGGCTACGGCAGCTGGGTGGAAGAGCGGAATGATCCCGAGTTCGGATACGGGCAGGAGTCGCTGCGAACGTTCGCGCTCCCCTGGTCCCTGACCGGTCTGCTGGACTCCGGGCAATTCTGGGGCGCCATCCTCGTTGGCATCCTGGTGGCATCTGCTGTGGCCACCGAGCACGGCTGGGGCACGGTGCGGCAGGCGCTTATCCGGGGCCGGACCCGCAGCCAGTACCTGACGGCCAAGCTCCTCGGCATCGCCATCGCAGCCGCTATCACCCTTCTGCTGGCCTTCGGCGTCGGCGTCGGCTTTTCGGTCATCGCCACGGCTCTGGCCGACCGCCCCATCACCCTCGACGTCCCTGGCGGCCCATCGGTTCCGGGTGTAGCCCTGATGGTTCTCCGTGCCGGTTACGGGATCATCCCTTATGCGCTGTTGGCCTTCTGCCTCGCCGTGGTCGGCCGGTCAACCACCCTGGGAGTCGTAGGCATCCTATTCTTCATGTTCGTGGAGGCGATCGTCCTGGGCATCCTGGGCGAGCAGAGCGGCTGGGCCGCGGATGCGCGCGCCTTCCTTCCGGGACACAACGTACAGGCCCTGCTGGCCGCCAACCGCATCGGCAGCCTTGGCGGCAACAGCCTCGCCCCCAGAGACCCCGCGCTCACGGACCTGCCGGACCCGGCCATCGCGGCGCTGGTGCTGGCCGCTTACTGCGTCGGCTTCCTGGCCATCGCCTTCGTGATTTTCCAGCGACGGGACATCAATGCATAATCCGTTCACTGCACGCGGCCCCGGCAACGACCCGATAGCTGAGCTGCGGGGTCGACTGCCTGGAGTACAATGGTCCACAGCTAGCCCGGCGTTAACTGCTAAGGGGTGGATTGCCCGGCAAGCGACCACGACTACACCGCCGGCTTGGCGGAATCGAATTTCGCTGGGGAGGTAAGGGTCATGGCTGATACAAGAGATGGCCCGGAGAGGGGAGCGGCGAAACCGGTCCCTGAGCCCGAAAGAGAGGGGGGGCTGCCGGACCTGCCCGGCCCGCTGCGCTCCCTCGTGGATTTCGTGGCGCGGATCAAGGCCAGCGTGCACGTAAAGCTGCTCGTCGGTTTCTTGATCGGTGCGTTGCTACTGCTCGGGATGGGCATTCTTAGCCTAGTGGCCATCGAGCGGATGAACAACCAAGTAGATGAGCTGAATGACCTTTCGGAGAAGGTGGAACGCTCGCGACAGGCGATCTACCTCATTACGGCACAGAGTCATTTCCGGGCCATGGCGTTAGTCTGTGATCTGGTGGAGACACCGCCTTCGGACATATCCTATAACGACTGTGCGCCAGATCCCCCCTGGAACGACAGGATCGCCAGCGCCAAGCAGGCGTTCGCGGCGCAGGTGGACGAGCTCGACAGGCTAAGCCCGCCGGGGCAGAACGCGTTCTTCACCGGGGTTCGGGAGGCCGATGCCGGGTTTGCGCTGGCCGGTGAGAAGGCGCTGGCCCTTGATGAGGCAGGCGATCCCACCGCGGCCCTGGAGGTGCACCTCGCCGAGGAGCACGAGATTTCCCATGCGCTGGAGGATGACCTCAACGCGCTGATAGACGATTCCAGTGCGGAGATGGCGCGGACAACGGACGACTTCAGGTCGGACCGGGGTCTGCTCAGGATAATGGTGGGGACTTTCTCGGGGGTCAGCCTGGTCACTTCGGTGGCCCTCGGTCTAGTTCTGTCCCTAGCATTCGTTCGGCCCGTGCGTAGCATCGACCATGTGCTGGCCAGTATCGCTCGTGGAGACTTTTCGCAGCGGGTTGAAGTGCCCAACCGAGACGAATTCGGCACGCTCACCGGGAACCTCAATGACATGACTGGGCAACTGGCAAGCCTGTACGGGGATCTGCAGAAGAAAGTGGACGACCAGGTCGAGGAGCTGAAGCGCGAAGCCCTGCAGCGGGAGCGTATCGAGCAGGAGCTGCGGGTCGCCCATGATATCCAGCTGGCCTTTCTACCCAAGGAGTCGCCCCATCTGCCCGGCTGGCAGGTGGAGGCCTACTACCAGCCGGCCCGGGCCGTAGGTGGTGACTTCTACGACTTCATAGACTTTCCGGACAATGACAATTACCGGGGAATCGTCGTCGGCGATGTCTCCGACAAGGGTGTGCCGGCAGCTCTCGTGATGTGCGCTTCCCGTAGCATGCTGCGGGCGGCGTCCCAGCGGCTCGACTCGCCCGGGGAGGTGCTGGCGGCGGTGAATGAGCTGCTCTATAGGGATATCCCTCCAAACATGTTCGTGACCTGCCTGTACGCGATTCTTGACATCGAGAGCGGCAGACTCGTCTACGCCAACGCCGGCCACAACTTGCCCTACCTGCGGACAGACGGCGGCGTGGCCGAACTGCGGGCCACCGGCATGCCGCTCGGCTTGATGCCGGGGATGACCTACGAGGAGAAGACCGTTACCCTTGCCCCCGGCGACAGCGTCCTCTTCCACAGCGACGGCCTGGTGGAGGCACACAACACCGAGCGTGAGATGTTCGGCTTCCCCCGGCTTATGGGCTCTGTGGAGAAGCACCCGGGCGGCGCTCAGCTCATCGATCTCCTGGTGGCCGAGCTGGCGCAGTTCACCGGGGCCGGCTGGGAGCAAGAGGATGACGTCACGCTGGTGACGCTCCAGCGAGTGGGCACCGTTGGAAATGACACGGTCGCCGCTGCCACCCCGGCTGAGTCGCAGGGAGCGTCCGGCAACAGCGGGCGGATCCTGGCCGACTTCACTCTGCCCAGTGAACCGGGTAACGAACGTCGTGCGATTGAACGTGTGGCGGAGGCGGTGCGAGGGCTTGGTCTCCCGGCAGCGCGCCTCGAGCGTCTGAAGACCGCCGTGGCCGAGGCCACAATGAACGCCATGGAACACGGAAACAAATATCGGCCGGATTTGCCAGTCTCGATCCGAGTGCTCGTCTCCAGGGAGGCCCTGTCGGTGGAGATCATCGACCACGGAGGGGATCAGCCGATTCCTACTCCCGAAGCCCCCGACCTCGAAGCCAAGCTCGCGGGCGCTCAGCCGCCCAGAGGCTGGGGCCTGTTCCTCATCAAGAACATGGTGGACGACCTACGTGTCACGAGCGACGAGACCCATCGCACCGTCGAACTCGTGCTCAAACTGGAAGGAGACGACGATGCCCGGAAAGGACTTTGAGGCGAGCGTCCGGTACCAGGAAGGCGTCGCGGTTATCGATCTGCGTGGCGAGGTAAACGCATTTGCGGACGAGGCGATCAACGCCGCCTACGCCGAAGCCGTGAGCGGAGACTCCGCCACCGTCCTTCTCAACTTCGACGCTGTGGACTACATCAACAGCACCGGCATAGCCCTGATCGTCGGCCTGCTGGCCATGGCCCGTAAGGCGCACCGCCGGGTGCTAGCCTGCGGCCTGAGCGATCACTACCGGGAGGTCTTCCAGATCACTCGTCTGGCCGACTTTATGAGCATCTTCCCGGACGAAGTGAGTGCATTTGCTAACGCGCCGGCTTCGGCAGACAGCTAGAGGGAGGCAATAATGCCAGAGGCCCGGGTCTCGATGAACGTTCGCAAGGGCACTGGGGGTGCCAACATCGTGGACATAGAGGGGGAGGTCACCGCCTTCTGTGAGAACGTCCTCATGGATGCGTACACGCAGGCCGCGGCGGGCGGCACCCGCGCCATAGTGCTGAACTTCGGCGGCCTCGAGTACATGAACAGCGGCGGTATCGGCCTCTTAGTCACGCTACTCATTCGAGCCAATCGGCAAGGTCAGCGGCTGGTCGCAGTCGGCCTGAACGACCACTATCGGCAGATCTTCGAGCTGACGAGGCTCAATGAGGCGATCGGCGTTTACGACAACGAGGCCGCCGCGCTTGCCGCGGCGGCCGGGTCCTGACACGCCCGTCGAGGAAGGAGCATGTCATGACGCCGTCGAAGCACCGACCCGACAAAGGCGCCTCTCCCGAACGACGCAGCGACGCTGCCCACTGGGCGCATCCCGTCGAGAAGCTGAGCGTGCCTGGCGCGCCACCTGGGGCGATCAACATTAACGTCGAAGGGCGGCGCGTCGTCGGCCCCCTCCAGGGGTTCGGTAAGATGTGGCAGAAGACATACCGCGTGCGTCTGACCGGCTCTGCCGCGACGCCGATCGAGGTCATCAAGGGCTGGAAGGACAACTTCTCGGACTTCTGGCCGCAAGGAAACCGCTTCTATGCGCCGATCACCGGCATAGCACCGGGAGAGGTCGCCATTCTCAACCTTTCGACTGGCCCCGTGAAGCTCTCCACCGGCGTCATGGTGATCTACGCCGACGACGAGTCCTTCACGTTCATGAACCCGCAAGGTCACATGTTTGCTGGGTTTATCACTTTCAGCGCGTTCGAAGAG
>DATDQG010000067.1:0-5600 GCA_035292365.1 Dehalococcoidia bacterium | reverse complement strand
GCCCGCATCCTCGGCGGCAAGCGGTCTCCCGTCCTGGTACACGTGGAGCGCACACGGGTCCATGATCGGGCCCATCACGAGGTTGACGCCCTTCGCGGTGTAGCGGATCGAAAGCATACCGCCGGCGCCGGTCTTGCCCGTGTAGACGACCTGCTCCGGGCCGGCGTACCACTCGCCTTCTATGTAGGGGTACGCCTCGGCATGGACGCCCGGGTCACGATAGACCAGCGGCTCATCGCGATGATGGCCCTCCGGGTTGCCGAGGATGCCTTGCTCGTAGCCCATGTCCACTCTTCTAGTCGTGCGATAGGAGACGGCCCCGGGCAGGTCCGTGTCGTGGAGGGGCGTCATCAGGTGCGGCAAGGTGAGACCGGGCTGGGCCTCCTGCAGGAGGCGCTGGATATGGGCCTCGGATTCGGCGTAGGCTCCTTCGCCGATCTGGTAGTAGCGGAGATTCCCTTTTCGGTCGACCAGGAAAGTGGAGGGCCGAGAGCGCGCGGCATACGTGTTCATGATCACCAGATCATTGTCGAGCACCTGGGCATAGAGGATGCCCTGCTCCTGCAGGCCGCGCTGGACGTTCTCGGCCTCGAACGCGAAGTGGAACTCCGGGGCGTGCACGCCGATCACGACCAGGCCTGCCGACGCATAGCGCGTATGCCACTCTTTGACGTAGGAAACAGCCCTCAGGGAAGGGCCGGAAGTGTAGTCCCAGAAACTCAGCAAGACCGGTTTGCCCTCCAGCGAGGCGATGGTCAGGGGCTCGCTGTTGAGCCACAGACTGCCGTGGAGCTCCGGCGCGGGGAAGGCGCCGTCCAGTTCAGGCATCGTTTCTCCTATTGGTCAGGGGCACGAATCTCTGGGATTATAGAGCAGGCGTTCCGCCGCCGCCACGCGCTACCAGCCACGACGCAACTCATGCTAGAGTAACGCCAGAATCTCGCGGGAGGGTGCATGCGCATCGGGGCCCACGTTTCCACGGCGGGGGGGCTGGCCAAGGCGATAGACCGGGCCCAGGAGCTGGGGGCGGAGTGCATCCAGATCTTCGCCTCATCGCCCCAGATGTGGGCCGCTCGCGAGCCGGACGCCGCCATGGTGCGCGCCTTTCGGGAGAAGGCGGTCGCCGCCGGCATCGGGCCGGTCGCCATCCACGGCATCTACCTCATCAACCTGGCGACGGACAACGCGGAGAACCTGGCGAAGGGGACCGGCTCGCTTAAGCTGGCCATGCGCGTCGCCTCCGCTATCGGCGCGTTGGGCGTCATCTTCCACGTCGGCAGCCATCGCGGCGCAGGATTCGAGGCGGTGCTCCACCAGGCCGCGCGCGCGATGGCCGAGGTGATCGCGGAGACGCCAGAGGACGTCTGGCTGATCATGGAGAATAACGCCGGCCAGGGGCAGAACTTGGGAGCGCGCTTCAGCGAGTTGGGGAGCATGATGCGAGAGGTGGGGAGCGCGCGGCTCAAGGTGTGCCTCGATACGTGTCACACGCTTGCCTCTGGGTACGAGATACGCACGCGCGATGGCCTGGAGGCGACCTTGGCCGAGTTCGAGCGGGAGATCGGCCTTGAGCGGCTGGTCGCTGTCCACGCGAACGACTCGAAGGTGCCGCTGGGCGCGAACGTCGATCGCCACGAGAACATCGGGTACGGGCACATCGGGCGCGAGGGCTTCGAGACGATCCTGTCGCACCGCGCCTTCGCAGAGGTGCCGTTCTTCCTAGAGGTGCCGGGCATGGATGGCAAGAGCGGCCCAGACAAGCCGAACATGGACACGCTCCGCGAGCTGCGCGACCGCGTGTTCGCGGTGCGGTAGGAAGCGATGTCAGTCATGGCGCGTTCTACCAAGGAACAGCAGGACCATGACCGCGCTATCGAGGACATCGCCCTTCTGTATCTTGGGTACGACAGGCTCGTGTTGACCAACCCTGGCAACGCCCGACAGGCGGCGGTCGGACGCGCCTACCCCGATATTGTGGTCAAGGAGCGGGTTCCGGCTCCAGAGGCGAGACGCGAACCTCGTATCCTGCTCGTCGGCGAGGTGGAGACCGCCAGCACCGTTAGCCTCGAGGAGGCGGCGACGTGGCGCGGGCTCAGCCGCCTGGGCGCCCCGTTCGCGCTCTACGTGCCGCAGGGGTTGCTAGATCAAGCCGAGAGGCTGGTCGAGGAGCAGAGTCTCTCTGGGGTGGCGCTGTGGGGATACGCCTATGTGTTCGGGCGCATCAGGTTGACGGCCAGCCAGCTGATTACGGCGTCCTCGGCGGCAAGTCCCGCAGGGGCACAGCATGCTGTGCCCCTACATCCGACAGAGAGCGCGTGAGCCAGTTCACGCAGGTGCAGGCGCCGTTGATCGTGCGCCAACTCCAGTTGGGGCCGATGCAGAACTTCGTGTACCTCATCGGCGACGGCGAGACGCGCGAGGCGGCGGTGGTGGACGCCGGTTGGGACGTGTCAGCCATCCTGAATGCCGCCGCGGAAGATGACCTCAAGATCACCAGCATCCTCCTCTCGCACAATCACTTCGACCACATCAACGCCGTGGCGCCGCTGCTGGAGAAGGTGTCGGCGCCGGTCTACATCCACAAAGGCGATGTGCATCGACTGCAGGGTCAGGGCTTCGACTCATACCTACGACCGGTGGAGACAGAGGAGGAGATTGCGATCGGCAAGACGCCGGTGCGGTTCCTGCACACGCCCGGTCATACCCTTGGCTCCATCACCTTCAAGGTGCACGACGCCATCGTGACCGGCGACACACTCTTCGTCGGCGCCTGCGGGCGCTTCGATATGGCTGGGGGCGATGCCGCCGTCATGTACGACAGCCTCATGCGCCTGGCGCGCCTGGACGGCGCCACCATCGTGTTTCCGGGCCACGACTATGGCGACCGGGCCACGAGCACCATCGCACACGAGAACGCCACGAACCCGTACCTGCGATTCGGCTCGCTGCAGGAGTTCTTGCATGCAGCAGGGGCGCGATAAAGCGCTGGGCCGGATGGGCTTTACACCGGTCTTCTAATCCTCTTGCGACAGGTTGAAATCGAGGATGTAGCAGCGACGATTCAGCCGTCCGAGCTAGCTCTGCTGAGATTGACGTCGCCGTTTGTTTTCTTGCTGCTAGGCCTGACACTAGCGGGATGCACTCAAGGGCCTGTAGCGGCAAGACCTACGCCGATATCTGTAACGGGTACACGCATCCATTGCTCTGCCGAGCTCTTAGAGCCTCCGTGCGGAAAGGGTGTGGCAACAGGCATTGTTTACGACTACCGGCTCTATACACACTGTGGCATTGAGTGGACGTATTTCGACGGCCGCTGGTGGAAGGCCACCCCCACGCTTTCAGACGGCGCCGGGAATCCGCCCGGAGGCTGGGGGAACCCCTACGACAATGGTTGGATGATGCTCGTTAGCGAGAACCGCGCGAGGTTCAGCAGCGCATCTGGATTCAGCGCCGATTTCGAAGCGCTGCCAAGAGAAGTGCAAGCCTATCCAGGACGACTGTGCTCGTGATATGCGCTGACTTCGGTCAGTGTCTTGCCACTTCCAGTGGCGTTTCAGCGTAGAATAAGCCAGGACTACTGGCCGAAGGAGGTGACATGGGCATCCTGGATGGAAAGAGAGCCCTGATCATGGGCGTCGCCGACGAGCACAGCATCGCATGGGGGATCGCCCAGGCGATGCACAGGGAGGGCGCCTGGCTGGCCTTCACCTGTCAGCCCGATCCCAGAGACAGACCCCTTCGCAACCTGCAGAAGCTCCTGGAAAGCCTAGGTCCAGCGGATTCGTTCCTTGTTCAGCCATGTGATGTTCGTGAGGATGTGCAGATCGCCGAGGTGTTCGAGTCGCTGAAAGAGCGATGGGGTGGCCTGGAGGCTGTGGCCCACTGCATTGCTTTTGGGGGTAGGGAGGACCTGAGCAGGCCGTTCTCGGAGGTGTCGCGGGAGGGGTTCAAGGTGGCGGTGGAGGTGAGCGGCTACTCGCTGCAGGCGGTGGCCCGCGCGGCAAGACCTCTCATGGAGGCGGCAGGCGGGGGCAGCATCCTCGCGCTGACCTACAATGCGGTCGAGCGCGTGGTGCCCGGTTACAGCGTGATGGCCGAGGCGAAAGCGGTGCTCGAGACGGCGGTGCGGTATCTGGCTGCCGAACTCGGACCGAGCGGGATCCGAGTGAACGCCATATCGGCTGGACCCGTGAACACGCTGTCGGCCCGGGCCGTGCGTGGAATACGGGAGATGTTGTCCTGGACGGAGGAGCACGCGCCGATGCGAGCCAATGTCATGCCGATCGACATCGGCAACACGGCCGCGTACCTGGTGAGTGACCTATCGCGGTACGTCACCGGGAACACCATCTTCGTCGACAGCGGGACTCATCTGATGGGGCCTGTCGTGGTTGCGGTCGACTAGGAAGTCAGCGCAGCGCTCCGGACGCGGAACACGGCGACGAAGCGTATGGTGGTCATCCAAGGCTGGAAGGAGCGTGCGCTCGCTCTCTTCCGGCGCCACCGCTGGCTGCCTACGGTCCTTGCCTTCGTGCCGATCGCGGTGCTCAGCCTGGCCGTACTACTCTTCCGCCAGCGTATCGAGGACCTCAGCGGTCTTGGACTGGCCGGCGTGTTCACCGTGAACCTGCTTGGGAGCGGCACCTTCGTCCTGCCGGTCCCCGGGGTACTGGCGACGTTTGTGGCGGGGAAGTTCTACCCGCCATTGCTGGTTGGGCTCGCCAGCGCTGCGGGATCGACCCTCGGAGAGCTGACGGGATTTGTTGCCGGAATGGGCGCTGAGCCGGCCATCGAGCGGATCCCGTTGCTGAGACAGGTGGAGCGCTGGATGCAGGACAGGGGGGGCCTGGTGATCTTCCTGTTCGCCCTGATCCCGAACCCGTTCTTCGACTTCATCGGCTTCGCCGCGGGGAGCATGGACTACCCCGTGCGACGATTCCTCGTATTCTGTGCTCTGGGGAAGGCGGTGAAGTTCCTCGCGATCGCCTACGCGGGCTACTACGGCATCGATGTGGCGATCCGGTACTTCAGCTCTACTTAGCCGCGGCAGCGCGCGCCGCCTTACGCTGCTCCTTCAGCTTCTTCTCGCGTTTTCGGTGGCTCTTCCACGCCTCGCGCTTCGCCTTGTTCAAGAATCTCCCTCCTGATCGCTCGTTGCTCTAACGACTCATGATAGGCGGGGCATGGGCGCGTGTCTATGGCTCCAGGTATATGTCGGACCCATAGACAAGGCGGCGCTGGCTCCCGGTTGTCGCCACGCCCAACTGCGGACCTGTATCGAGAGCCCAAGTCTCGAAAGTGAGACTTCGAGTCCGTGGGAACAGGCTCTCGTCGAGCAGAAGCAATCGAGTGGCGCCGGCGGGCAGATCGACGCCTTGTCCCTGGGTCGAGGTGAGGTCGCTGTAGACGAGCCACGGATACTCGGGGAGGTAGTAGAGCGCCAGCTTGAATGACTCATAGGTGAGGATGATGGTACTTTCTGGTGGGCAACAGTCGCGAACAAACGCAATGGTCTCACCCAGCGCCTGGTCGTGCCGGTGTAAGCCCCAGGCGGTCAGGGGCCGCTCGCGGTCAAGGAATATGGCCGAGTTTGCCAGCAC
>DATDQG010000066.1:0-3248 GCA_035292365.1 Dehalococcoidia bacterium | reverse complement strand
CCTGGTGCCTTGGGTGCATGACGTGTTGCCGCCGCTCTAGCAGAACGGCTAGCCAAGCCACGATTCTGGGCATTCGGGGTCCCGGCTAGAACAGCTGCTCCGCCAGCACTCCCGGGTCGCTGGAGGGTTGGAGACAGACGAAGTCCCGGCAGACGTAGGCAGTGGGATGGCCGTCGATCTGCTTGCGACCATCGAGCAGCGGCACAGCGGACGTGACGCCCGCGCGTGCCAGCGCGACCACCTGATGGGGCCGGTAGGAACCAAAGACGATATTCATTAGCTGCTTGGTTTCGGGGAGCTCGGGCTCCCCGACGATGGCGACCGCCTTGGGCTCGCTCAGGGCGAAATCGAGGGCGCAGAGCCACTGGGCGTAGCCGGTCGGGTATTTCGTCATCTCGTCCCGGACAAGGGCGACGGCGCCCTCAACGAGGTCTCGATAGCGCCGCTCCGCCGTGAGCTCGGCGAGGCGAAGCAGGACGGTGGCGGCCATGGCATTGCCGGAGGGCACCGCGTTGTCGTCCAAGCCCTTGGGCCGGATGATGAGGTCCTCGTGGTCGTCGCTGGTGTCGAAGAAACCGCCGCGCTGGTCCCCGAAGTGGCGGATGGCGGTCTCGGTAAGCTCTCTTGCAGCGAGGAACCAGCGCTCATCGAAGGTGGTTTCATAGAGCGTGAGCAGGCCCTCGGCGAGATGGGAGTAGTCCTCGAGGTAGGCGTTCAGCTTTGCCTCGCCGAAGCGCCAGCTACGGCGAAGGCGCCCGTCGGATGTCCGAAGCTCGCTGAGGAGAAAGGCGGCGTTGCGCTCAGCAGCGGTGCGGTAGTCCTCCCGCTTCAGCACGCGCGCCGCCTCAGCCATCGCCGCGAGCATGAGGCCGTTCCACGCCGTCAGCACCTTATCGTCCCGCGCGGGCTTGACACGGGCCTCCCGCAAGCCGAAGAGGCGCTGCCGCGCTTGCGCTAGACGAGAGGCGACATCCTCGAGCGGAAGGCCATGCTTCTCCGCTAGCGCTTCGGGCGTATGGGCGACGTGGAGGATGTTCCGGCCCTCGAAGTTGCCGACTGCGCCCACGCCATAGGCTTCGTTGAAGAGCGACGCGTCGCCGCCGAGCGCGTCCTGGACCTCCCGCAGGCTCCAGAGGAAGAACCGTCCTTCCTCTCCCTCTGAGTCGGCGTCCTGAGTGCTGTAGAAGCCACCCGCCGGGTCGGTCATCTCCCGCAGGACATAGTCCAGCGTCTCCTCCACCACGCGGCGATGGGCCGCCCTGCCGGTGACCTGCCAGGCATGCAGATAGACGCGCGCCAGAAGGGCGTTGTCGTAGAGCATCTTTTCGAAGTGGGGCACGAGCCAGAAAGGGTCGGTCGAGTAGCGGTGGAAGCCGCCGCCGAGCTGGTCGTACATGCCGCCCTGGGCCATGGACTCGAGCGCCTTCTCCGCCATGGCCAAGGCCTCCGGCTCCCGCTTGAGCACCCAGCGCCGCAGGAGGAACTCGACGGCCATCGGCTGAGGGAACTTGGGGGCGCGGCCCCAGCCGCCGTGCTCCCAGTCAAAGGCCTCCTGAAGAGATCGGCTTGCTTCGTCGAGGAGGGAGTCACTCAGCTCAGGGGCACCAACCGCTGCCTGCCGCTGTTTCGCCAGGACGTCTCGAAGGCCCTGGGCGCTTTCGACCACGCGCTCGCGGCGTTCGCCCCAGGCATTGGCCACCGCTTCCAGCACCTCAACGAACGATGGCATGCCGTGGCGCGCCTCTGGTGGGAAATAGGTCCCACCGTAGAAGGGAGCTCCGGCAGGCGTCAAGAAGACGCTCATGGGCCAGCCGCCGCGGCCCGTGAGGGCCACCACGGCATCCATGTAGATCGCGTCGAGGTCGGGGCGCTCTTCGCGGTCGACCTTGATGTTGACGAAGCGCTCGTTCATGAGGCGCGCTGTCGCCTGATCCTCGAACGATTCGCGCTCCATCACGTGACACCAGTGGCAGGCCGCGTAGCCGATGCTGAGGAAGATGGGCCTCTGCTCCGCGCTGGCGCGGGCGAGCGCCTCCGGGCCCCAGGGGTACCAGTCGACCGGATTGTGGGCGTGCTGGAGTAGGTAGGGGCTGGTCTCGCCGGCGAGGCGGTTCGGCATTGGCTGCTAGGTTATAAGTGGTCGCAGGTCGGCCACGATGGGCAGTTCAAAGACGTCCTCGCGGAGAGGGCGTGTCGAAAAGAAGAGGACCTCAAGGGTTTCGATGTCGCGCGTCCTTGGGTTCAGCCGGGCAATGACCTCGTCTCCCAGTTCCTCCGATTCCTGTTCGGCGTATGGCGGGCGCGTATCGATGTAGAGGATGTCTGACTTCCGGTCATACCGAAAGCTCAGCTTCGTCTCCATTCGATTTCTCCTTCCACTAGCCTGCTGCTCAGGTAGGCCGTGATCACCTAGTGACGTTCGGCGATCGTTGTGTCAGTCATTATGATGATGACGACGTGTTTCTGTGTTGGCTCCTCGGTGTACCATTTCGAGAAAAGCTTTGCGCTAGAGAAGCGCCTGCTGCGACGGACCTCATAAGGGTCACGCAGCACGTCCGCGATGCGATACCAGTATGGCAGAAGATCGGGATGTCGTTCTGGGATATGGAGCCCACGCTCCTCGCTCAATTCTACGGCACCGCCGAGGTAGGGACACGCTAGAACCGCCATACAATCCGAGTCGAGCTTAGCTGCGGTCTATTCTTGCCACGAGGATCGCTCCGGAGAGGTGCTTGAGTCCAGGCACCTTGGAGAGCAGCCGGTCGAGCCAGACGCCCGGCCGACCGAGGCGGTTGCCGACGCGCCAGCGGGGCAGATGGCAAATGCCCTCGATCCTGATGGCACAGGGGCTCAGAAAGCGGCGCAGGAGCGAGTCGAGCTCGCCGGGCGTGAACCGGTGCCAGAAGAGGTTGTGCTCCACGCGCTCCTTCTCGAACATCCGGCGCACGACCCAGGGGTAGGCGTGCGCAGCGAGAACGAGGCGCGCGGGTCGGGATAGGACGCGCGCCATCTCCTCGACTACCAAGGCGCGCTGATTGTCGCCGGGGATGTGCTGGAGGACGCCCGCGCAGAGGAGCTTGTCGAAGGCGCCGTCGCGGAAGGGGAGATGGGTGGCGCTGGCCTGGAGGAGGGCCACCGAAGCGCCGAAACGCTCCCGCGCTAGGAGCAGCTCTTGCCGGGAGAGGTCGATGCCGACCACCGACTTGCTTGTCAGGGCATCCGTGTTCCGACCGGTGCCGCAGCCCACG
>DATDQG010000065.1:0-20337 GCA_035292365.1 Dehalococcoidia bacterium | reverse complement strand
GGCGGGCCGCCTTTGGCGCATCTCGGTTGGACCTCGACCAGCACGGAGACAAGCCGCCGGCCGCGATTGCCGCCATACTCGTCAACTACCAAGACGTCCCGAACGACGCGCTGGAAGCGCGGCTCGAGGCCGCGAACCTCGATATGACCAAGCGCGACGCCCTGCAGCGTTGGTGGCTCCTGCGGATGATGTACAGCACCCGGCCCTTCGAGGAGCGGATGACGCTCTTCTGGCACGGCCTCCTCACCACCGCCTTCACCAAGGTGAACAAGCCCGACCTGCTCTTGCAGCAGAACGACTTCCTCCGCCGGAACGCCCTGGGCTCGTTCAGAGACATCCTCGTGGGCATCAGCAAGGACCCGGCGATGCTGATCTGGCTCGACGGGGCGACCAACCGCAAGGGCAAGCCTAACGAGAACTACGCCCGCGAGCTCATGGAACTCTTCTCCATGGGCATCGGCAACTACACCGAGGACGACGTGCGCGAGGGCGCCCGTGCGCTCACCGGCTGGACGCTGGCCGGGGCGAAGGAGGGGCCGACCGAATCCGTGTTCCGGGCCGCCCAGCACGACGACGGCCAGAAGACCTTCCTCGGGCAGACGGGCAACCTCGGCCTCGAAGAGATAGTGGACATCATCGTGAAGCAACCGGCGACCGCGCAGTACCTCTCTCGGCGCCTCTTCTCGTTCTTCGCCTACCCCGACCCCGAGCCACAGGTCATACAGCCCCTTGTGGACGCCTACTTTGCCAGCGGCTACAGCGTCAAGGCCATGGTCGAGCAGCTCTTCGCTCTGCCGGCCTTCTACTCGCCGCGTGCCTATCGGGCCATCGTCTCGAGCCCCGTCGACTTCATCGTCGGCATGGCGCGCACCCTGGATATCGAGACCGACGCCACCGGCCTGCCGGGCGCGATGGCGAGCATGAACCAGCAGCTCTTCAATCCACCCGACGTGTCCGGCTGGGACGGCGGTATGACGTGGCTGAACGGCAGCACGTGGTTTGCCCGCATGAACCTGGTCAACCGCCTCACGACGGCGCGAAAGAGCGGCGCCACCTCCGCCGTCGCCCTGGACGCGCTCGTGCAGGCCCGCGCCCTGGATTCGGGTCAGGCCTTCGTGGACTACTGGGCCGATCTGCTGCTCGACGGCAACCTGCCCGAAGAGAGCCGCGCGATGCTCGTCCAATACCTCGACGAGGGCGGCGGCCTGACCAAGCGGAACCTGGACCTCCGTGGCCGCGCCACCGTCTATCTGATGCTGGCCAGCCCTGAGTGCCAACTGGTGTGAGGAGGCCATCATGCTGAGCCGACGCGATTTCCTGCGCCAGAGCGTCACGGTGGTGACGGCGGGCATGGCCATGCCTCCCATCTTCACCCAGGCTATCCATCTCGCCCACAACGAGAACCTTGCCCTGCCCAAGCCGGGCGAGCGCATGCTCCTGATCGTCCAGATGGCGGGCGGCAACGACGGCCTGAACACCATCGTCCCCTTCACCGACCCCGCCTACTACGACCAGCGCAAGGGTCTCAGCCTCACGGAGAAAGAGGTCCTGCCGCTGGACGGCCAGTTCGCCTTCCATCCCGCCCTTGCCGCGCTAAAGCCGCTCTGGGACAAAGGGGTCATGAGCGTCGTCCACGGCGTAGGTTATCCGAACCCGAACCTCTCCCACTTCCGCTCCATGGAGATCTGGCAGACCGGAAAGCCGGCGGAGCCGAAGCAGGTCGGCTGGCTGGGGCGCTACTTCGACCATATGACGGACCATGAAGGGCACCTCATCGAGGGCCTCGCCGTGGGCGCCACGCTGCCCGATGCCTTCGCCTCCAACATGTCGCCCATTCCGGCGGTCCAGAGCCTCGACGCCTACCGGCTGCAGCACGACCCCGGTGATGCTAAGGACATGGGCCTGCGGGCGGAGGCGCTCCTGGAGCTCTATCATCACTACCGCGGCGCCTCGCCATACGCCGCGCTGCTGGATGGCATCGCCGCCGGGGCGGTCTCCTCGTCGGTGGCCCTCCGCGACATCGCGGCCGCCTACCAGCCGGCGGTGGACTACCCGACCAGCAACATCGCCAAGGGGCTCATGCTCACGGCCCAGGTGCTGACCAGCGACCTCGGCGTGCGCGTCGCCCACGTAGGCCAGGGCGGCTACGATACCCACTCGAACCAGAAGCCGGATCAGGGCCGCCTGCTGAAAGAGCTGGCCGAGGGGTTGGCCGCCTTCTACCATGACCTGGAGGCGCACGGCGTCGCGGACAAAGTCGTCATCATGACGTGGTCCGAGTTCGGGCGGCGAGTCTCGGACAACGCCAGCGCCGGCACGGACCACGGCACAGCCGGGCCGATGTTCCTCCTGGGCGGCCAGGTGCGCGGCGGCCATATCGGCGAGCCGGTCAGCCTGAGCAACCTCGATCGGGGCAACCTGAAATACACGACCGACTTTCGCTCGGTCTACGCCACAGTGCTCGACGAGTGGTTGGGCGCCCCCGCCGACGATATCATCGGCACGGCGATGCCACGGCTGCCGCTGCTAACCGGGGTGGCGTAGAATATTGTCACCCTGAGCGAAGCGAAGGGTCTATCACAGCCAGGGTCCCGCACAGGCTTCGAACGTCGTAATGTCTGCGTCACTCGTTCCAGATACGTCGTGTGACGCCTTGTCGACGAGGCGCCTCGTATGACCAGCAGTCCCCTTCGCGTCCTCTTCGTCGGCAACAGCTACACCTACTATCACGACATGCCGGGACTGGTCGGCCAGCTCGCTGCGGCGGCGGGCGAGCCTCGGCCCCTGGAGACGGAGCTGGTGGTCGCCAGCGGCGCCTCGCTCCAGCGGCACTGGGAGCGGGGCCAGGCGGCGGCGCGAATACGGGAGGCCCCGTGGGACTATGTCGTCTTGCAGGAGCAGAGCACGCTGCCCATCTTCAATCCGGCCCAGATGCATGAGGCGGTCCGCCTCTTCGATGGCGCAGTCAAGGAGTCGGGTGCGCGTACGCTGCTTTACCTCACCTGGGCGAGGCGGAACCTGCCGAGGCAACAGTCGGCCATCAGTCGCGCCTACATCGCCATCGTGGAGGAGCTGGGCGCCACCGTCGTGCCCGTCGGCGTCGCCTGGCAGCGGGCGCTCGGCGAACGGTCCGACCTCGTGCTGCACATGAAGGACCAGAGCCATCCGAATCCACTGGGCGCATATCTCGCGGCCTGCGTCTTCTACGCTACGCTGTACGAAACGAGCCCGGTGGGCCTTGAGGTCCGCACGGTCCACGCGCGAAGCACGAGCGCGCCGCGATCGAATCGTCCGCCGGTGGAGCTCGGCGCCGAAGACGCCGCGCTCTTGCAGCGGGTCGCCTGGGAGACGGTGCAGGACCGAGGCGTGCTACGGCCATAAGAGGGGCCTGAAGTCCTCCGGTCAGCGTGCGGAACCTGGTGGGCGGCGTTCTACACCCGAAATCGAATCGAAGTCTCTATCATATGAATACAGGGTCGCTGACCCTGCCCGTTCCATGGAAGCCACGATGAAGGCATCGCCGAAGTCCAGACTCGTTGCGCCGTACAGCTCCAGCGCTCTGAGGACGGACCGCCGGTTGTCAACGCTGAAGTGGGGAAGGCGGGTCAACGCGCTAAGCATGTCCCGAACCTCGTGGCGAGGGACATTGTAGAGCCGGGGCGATGAAAGCACGTATACGGCGTCGGCAATCACCGTATCCGGTGCTTGGACGGTGATGTTGCCAGCCTCGACCTGCTGAAACATGGCCGCCGCCTGGGCCTGTTTCTCCGGATCGTCGCCCGTCAACAGGCGGACAAGGACATCGGTGTCCACGAAAGGGTCACTCATCGGTTGTCTTTCGGTCTGCTGCCAGACGGTCCTCCCGGGCGATCGCTCGCATCTCTTGCCAAGACAACGGCGTGGGAAGCGAGCCTGCCGCTCCGCGCAGCGACGGAACGTCGGCGTAGCGGGGAGTGCTCAGACGCACCTCGCCCTCGGTGTCGATAACGAATGTGATCTTGTCGTGGGTCTTGATGCCGAGGTGTCTACGGACCTCGGCCGGTATCGTTACCTGCCCTTTGGAGGTGATTGTCGCGATGATCTCCTTGTCCATGCGGCTCCCTCCTGGTAAGGATAATATCTTGATGTAAGGCTAGACTAGTATACCATTACTGTCGACATGAGGCCGAACGCTCGCACGGCTTGACTTGCCTCGCTAGCTGGAAGATCATCTCGCCACCAGCTGTAGCTCATTCCGTGCGCCGCGGCGCCTCGTCGTGGCGCACAAGCGCGCCGATAGGAGTGACCTCATGCCCAGGATACCCGAGATCACCGTCAAGGAAGCCTTACCGGAAGACCAACACCCCATCTTCGACGCCATCGCCGCGAGCAGGGGGCGTGTGGGCTATCCCTTCTCGCTCCTGCTGAACAGCCCAGAGGTCGCGGGGCGCGTCGCGCACCTCGGCACCTACCTGCGCTTTGAGTCGACCCTGGCCCCCACCGACCGCGAGCTGGCCATCATCACGGCCGCCCGTGAGTTCGACTGCGCCTTCGAGTGGGCGGCCCACGTGCGCGCGGCGCGCACCGCCGGCGTCCGCGAGGAGGCCATTGCCGCCGTGGACAACGATGGCAGCCTTGCGGCGCTCACCGCGGAAGAGGCGTTGATCGTGGAGTACGGGCGACAGCTCTTTCGCCGGCATCGGATAGCCGAGGACACGTTTCAGGCGGCCAAGGCCCGCTTCGGCGACCAGGGCGTCACCGACCTGACCGCCTTGATGGGCTATTACGGTCTGCTCGCCTGCGCCCTGAATGCCTTCGAGGTGCAGCCGGCCCCCGAGGCGCCGGAGCTCTCTTCAATCCGCCACCTTCGTGAGTAGGGCGATCAGATGAGCAAGGAAGCAGGCAGCCACTTCGTCGACGTCAACGGTGTGCGCCTCCATTACCTGCAGTGGAGCGATGGCGCGCCAACGCTCGTCATCATGCACGCGAACAGCCATTGCGGCGGTCTCTGGGGGCCCGTGGCTACGGAGCTCGCCGACCGGTACCGGGTGATCGCCATGGACCTGCGTGGCCACGGTCTGTCTGACAAGCCGGACCGGGGGTACGACTGGGGCACGTTACGGGATGACCTCGTGGCTACGCTGGAGGCGCTCGATCTGCGCGGGGTCGTCCTCGTCGGCCACTCGCGAGGCGGCGGCGCCTCGATCCTCGCCGCGTGCAAGGCCCCTGAACGGATCGCAGCGGCCGTCTTCTATGAGCCGACCATGGCGAGCGGGGTGGAGGCGCGGGGCCGAGCCCAAATGATCGAGGCACCCCGGACGCCCAGGGCTGAGCAAGCGCTGCGTCGGCGTCCGCTGTTCGGGTCCCGGCAGGAGATCTACGACTCGTACCGCCCGAGGAGCCCGTTCAAGGAGTGGACTGACGAGGCCCTCTGGGCCTACCTCGAACACGGGACGAAGGTCCGGGACGACGGCCAGGTTGAGCTGCTGTGCCCTCCGTGGGTCGAAGCGAAGCTCTACGACGAGCTCGCCTTCCCCGACGAGTGGATCGGCATCAGCAACCCGCAGCTCCCCGTCCTCGCTTGCTTTGGCGAACAAAGCGGGCGCGTTCGACCGGGGCAGGACCCTGGGGCGGCGCTGAGGCGCATCTTCCCGCGCACGGAGGTCCAGGTGCTAGCGGGCGCCTCGCACTTCGGGCCGATGGAGCAGCCGGAGAACGTCGCGGCGATCATCCGGCGCTTCGTCGAGGAGCGGGTGAGCGGTCCTGATTACGGCGGGCAGTGAAACTGGGCGAAGCAAAGGCAGCGCCCCGCGCGGTGGCCCGTTGAGGCGGTGGACAGGCTATTCGGGCGACCACATAGGGTCGCCCCTACCGTCACCGCGGCGTCGGCTTTATCGCGTGAGCCTGCGGTAGAGCGAAGGGAGGCGCATGGGCAGCGCCTCGATGTCGGCCAGGACCTCGTAGCCCATGTCGTCGCACATCTGCTTCAGGTAGTCATGGCCCGCCTTGTCCACGGTGAGGGCGAAGGGCGTGATGGCCTTGCGCTTGGCCTCCATCAACGCCATGTGCGTATCGTGGATGGCGTACTCTTTCTCCGTGCCGTCCTGCCCGTAGCCGAGGTCCTGCGGCCGCCCGTCGCTGATCAAGAACAGGACCTTTGTGCGGGCGTCCTGCTTCTCCAGCTTGGTGATGGCGTGGCGGATGGCGGGGCCCATACGCGTGCCGCGCACCGGCGCGATCTTGTCGATCTTGCGCTCGACGTGCTCGCTGAGGGGCGCGTCGATGTCCTTGATGACGTAGAACTCGACGTTGTCGCGGCCGTAGCCGGAGAAGCCGTAGATGCCGTACGTGTCGCCGATGGTCTCGAGCGCCTTGATGAGCACGACGAGGCTCTCTTTCTCAACGTCGATGATACGGCGGTAGTTCTCGCTGGCCGGCCGGCGGAAGTGCCAGGTCCGTGGCCAGCCTTGGTCCCAGGGGTCGTCGTCCCAATCGCGGGTGCGGCGCCGGGCCTCGTCGATGTCCTCGGCGGTCGAGGCGCTCATATCGAGCAAGAAGACCACCGCCACGCTGCGCTCTACCTTGTTGCGGCGCCAATAGACTTTATCGGTCGGCGGGTTACCGGAACGGCGGTCGACGATGTCCTCGATTACGGCATCCAGGTCGAACTCTTCGCCGTCTTGCAGCCGCGTCACCTTCCGGAAGTGCTCAGGATTCAACAGCTCGAACTGCTTGCGAATCTGGGCAACGACCTGTGAGTAGGAGCGCAGCGTGCGTTCGAAGAAGTCGCGGCTGCCCTCAGGGATCTCGCGCTCGCGCACGAGACACCAGCGTGGCCGATAGTCGCGCACGCGGTAGTCCCACTCGTCATAGAAGAAGGCCTTCGCGTCGCCGTCGAGCTGCTGACTGTCAGCCGGCTGTTGGTTGGCGATGCCGCTGCCGCGACCGCGTTGGGCCTCCCGCTGCGGTGGTCGCTGCGCCTCCTTAGCCAGGTTGGTGATGAACAAGCCCGACGAGTTCTTGAGCTGCCCTTCCTCGAGGTCCGGCAGTTCGACCTCGGGGTTCTGCTCGAGCATCTCGCGCAGGGCCTGCTCCAACTGGCCAGGGTCGGCGGTCTCTTCCCCGTCGCTGTCGCTCTTGCTGCGCAGGCGCGCCAGCACTTGCACCAACTCAGGCTTGAACTCGCCCCGGAAGTCCACCTCTTGCGGGCTGTGATAGGCTTGCTCTTCCCGCTGCTCGGAGCCGTCTGAGGGCCGCGGGGCCATCGAGCCGCCCTGCTGAGGCAGGCGTGATGGACTGCTGCGTTGCTGCTGCTGTTGCTGCTCGGGCGACATCTGCTGCTGGGGCTCGTCGCGCTCCTGCGCGTAGTTCGGTACCGCTTCGGCGAGTTGGTACAGGCGCAGCGCCGCCTCGGCAGTGTCCTCCACAGTGGCGGCCGGAGTCTGCAGGGCATCGACGACGTCGAGGGCGGCGAGCACCTGCTCGTAGAGCTCTTCGGGGGCCTCAAAAGCAGCGCGCCGGTCCAGGCTGACCTGCACGAGCACCTCCATGAGCGCTTCACGCAGCGCGAGGTCCTTGAGGTCCGGCCGATTGTCTAGTGCTTTGCGCTGAATGGCCCCGTAGGCGCCCTGCAACCCCTTGTACTGCTGCTTGAGCTGGGCATCGATGCGGGCGTCTTCGCAGATCATGAACAGGTCTCCGATGAGTTGGCGGTCATCGAAGAGGCTGTAGAAGCGGTGGAGGTCCGTCGTGACCAGCACCTGCTCGGCCGAGAGGGGTCCCTCTGCGCTCACAATCTCGGTGGGTGTGGATGGGCCGATGGCTGGTCGGCTTGCCTCAAGCTGGAAGCGATGGCTGGGGAAGACGCTGCCCTGGCGGTCGAACTCGAACTCGAACGAGCCCAACTCCAGGTGTCCCGCCTGGTGCGTCGAGATCACCTTGTAAAACGAGAAGTTCCCGACCTTGCTCGGCTCAAGGTCCACGTAGGGCGGCAGGTAGACCGCCGAGCCCTCGGTGCTGGCCTGCTCAACCTGGGTCCAACCGATGCTGCGCTGGACGAGGTTCTCCGTGGAGAGTATCTGCAGGTTCATACCGGTGAGGGCGTGGCAGTACATGCGCAGGATTTCGCGCACCTCCTGCAGGTCGATGCGAGTAGAAAGGCGAGTGAGGTACTCCAGGCCGCTGACCGACTGTAGCCGGAAGAATGCTTGGCCGCTGTCGGGGTTCTCTCGGAGGAGCCGCGTGCCCTGTTGCACCCATTCATCGAGCTCCATCGGTCGCACGCGTTTGAGCACGGCCGGCGCGCTGCGCAGGAAGTCGATGGCCGCGGGCGGCGAGATGCTCATGAGGCTTTCGGCGTTGGTCAACAGGTGGGCGTGGACTAGGAGGTCCACCTCGCTGAGTGACTTGGACCCCTCGAAATAGAACGAGAGGGCGTCCGCAGCGGAGAAGCGGGCAAGGCGACGGGCCAGCGCCAGGAAGCGGCCGCGCTCCCCCTTCTCGACCCGCGGCAGGACGCGCGGGCCGGCCTCGAAGCAGACCTTGGCGTCGCGCCACTGGGATTCGGCCAGCGCCGCTGCAAAGGAGAGGAGTCCCTTTCGGTCAGTGGGCTCCGTGCTCTGGAGCACCGGCACGGCCAGCCCGAGGCACTCGGCGGCCACGTCGTAGGACTTCGCAGAGAGGGCGTCCAGAAAGTGCACGAGCGCCTCGATCTGCTCGAGGTCCAGGCTGTTCAAAAGCTTCGGGCTCGCTTCGAAGAAGGCGCAGGCGAGCAGCCCCGACTTCCAGGTCCCCTTATACAGTCGCCGCCCCAGGCGGGCCCATGAGCCGATTTCCTCTGAGCGGAGGTGGCCGATGACGCCGGGGCTGGCGCGGAAGTACGAGGAGGCGATTGCCGCCGAGTCGCGCGATAGGAACCGGCCCCAGCGCGCCCACTGCAGGAACGGCTGGAAGCGAAGGCTGGGCAGCACCTGAGGTGTCACCCGGAAGTACTCCGTGGCGGCTTCCCAGGAGCGGAAGGAGTTCTTGCCGATAGCCAGCCCTTCCTCTGCCCAGGTGGCGATCTGTTCCGGCGTCAGAAAGTCCTGAGCGAGCGGCGCGGTGCGACGGTACTCGACCGCGAGAGCGCGGGACAGCTTCTCAAGCTGCTCGACCATGGGACTTGACTGGGAGCTCTGCATATCGCCCTCGGGAACTCGCTAGCGACGCTGAGGCGGGTGGAAACCGTTTCCGTTCGTGTGGAGCGTGGCGGCGACGCCGTTGGTCTGCAGAGAGGGCGTCAGTGGGCCCGCGGCCAACCGGGGATCTGGGAAGTGAAGGATCTGTACTTCCTCGCTTGCCAGGTCCACCACCGCGCAGGTGAGTTCGTTGAAGTATGTGGCGTTCCGCGTGATGCCACAGGAGCCCGAGTTGACCACGAGCGTCTTGCCGTACCGTTCCGCCATTGGGTGGTGCGTGTGCCCGAGCAGGACCAAGTCGGCGTCGAAGTCCTGGAAGCGGACCAGCTTGGGGTGGCCGGGCACCAGGTATTCCTTTGGAGGGTCCCAAGGGCTGGCATGCGTCATGAAGATGCGCTTGCCCTGCACGGTGATGGTCAATACGGTCGGAGCGTCCTGCAGCATATCAAGGTGATGCGGCTGCGCCTTGCCGGAAGCCAGGAGACGAGCGCCGTGGTGCTGCAGGAGCACGGCGTCGTGGTTGCCGCGCACGATGTAGGCCTCCCGCTCGCGCAGGAGATCCAGCACCTCGGCCTGGAAGCGGTATTCATACATGAGGTCGCCGGCGCAGAATAGGGCGTCGACATCGCCCATGGCGGCCAGCGCGCTCCGCAAACCCTCTATATTGCAGTGGATGTCTGATACGAGTCCGATCCGCATATGGTAGGCGCCTATCTTGCGCCGTGCTTCCCTTTCATAGATATGAGGCGCTTCCTGCTACTCCTCGAAGATGCTGGAGACGACTTCTCGCATGCTCCGCTGCACTTCAAAGTCGTCGGAGAGGGCCCAGACGATGGCGACATCGCAGGCGCGGCGCGGCGAGATGTTGCTTTGCATCAGCTTGCCCGCATAGATAAGCAAGCGGGTGCTGGCCCCTTCGCCCAAGCCGTGGCCTTTGAGATTACGGATCTTCTCGCCGAGCCTGGCGAGGTCCGTGGAGAGGTTTAGGGGCAGGCCGCTCTCATGATGGATAATCTGCGCCTCGATGTCCCGGGGCGGATAGTTGAACTCGATAGAGATGAAGCGCTGGCGGGTGCTGTGCTTCAGGTCTTTCTGAGCGCTCTGATAGCCAGGGTTGTAGGAGATAACCAGCAGGAACCCAGCCTGCGCCTCAATGAGCATGCCGCGTTTCTCAACCGGCAGGATGCGGCGATGGTCGGTGAGGGGGTGGATGAGCACGGTGGTGTCTTTCCGCGCCTCAACAATCTCGTCGAGATAGCAGATAGCGCCGGCTTTGACCGCACGGCTGAGCGGGCCCTCAATCCACTTCGTCGAGTCGCCCTCAATGACATAACGGCCAACTAGGTCGCTGGCGGTGAGGTCTTCGTGACAGGCGACAGTGACCAGCGGCAGACCGCCTGTCGTTTCGTCCTCTGCCGGCGTGGCCCCGTGCTTGATCACCCTCAGTGGCCGCCCCAGGCGATAGGCCATATGTTCCACGAAGCGGGTCTTGCCGCAGCCAGTGGGGCCCTTGAGGAGGACCGGAATCCGCTGCTCGTAGGATGCCTCGAAGAGTTGGATTTCATCGCTGACCGGCAAATAGAACGGCTCATCGGTGAGGATGTACTCCTCAATGGCCAGCTCTCGGTAATGAATGTTCTGAGTGTCTTGTGCTTGCATGCTGGTCAACTGCTCCCCCGTACGTGCTCGACTGGTGGGTGGGATTCCTAAAGGCTGGGTGCTGCGGAAGGTTGTCTGCTGATCTCGGCCCACAGCCGCTGTACCTTCTGCTGCACCTCGGCTATGGTGCAGTTGGTATCGATAACCACATGGGAGCGGGCCATTCGTTCCTCTTGCGGCATCTGCGCGGCGATGCGGGCACGGATCTGCTCCTCGCTGAGGCTATCACGGGCCAAAAGCCGACGCAGCACCTCTGCCTCTGGCGCTGTGGTGGTCCAGATCTGGTCGACTAGCGGCTCCCAATGCGCCTCAAGCAAGATTGCGGCTTCCAGGACCACGACCGAAGCGCCTTGGCGGCGCAACTCTTCGATCCGCTGCCTCAACTGCTCGAACATCCAGGGGTGGACGATCTTGTTAAGGCGCTCGAGTTGCGTGGGGTCGCCGAAGACGATACCGCCGAGCTTCCGTCGGTTCACCGTCTCATCCGCCTCGAGTATCTCCCGCCCAAAGGCAGCGACGACTTGGTCCCAGACGCCTTGATGCGGCAGGTAGGCTTGATGGCCCACTTCGTCGGCATTGATCACCACTCCCCCAAGCTCGCGGAGCATACTCGATACCGTGCTCTTGCCGGTGCCGATGCCGCCGATCAGGCCGATCACCATCATAGTGTTTCGCTCCCGCCGCCAGGTGGCTTTTTCACTATAGTCTATCTATTGTACGGAACGTTTCCGTTAAGGTCAATGTCGACGACAAAACGCATGGCGACTGACGAAGACGTCGAGTCGCCATGGCTGTATAGCATGAACGCGGAGGCTAGCCTCCGAGCAACTCCTGAACTTTCCGTTGAAAAGCGGGCAGGATCTTCTGGTACTCTCCCACTACGCCGAAGCGTGCGTACTTGAAGACATCGGCGCTCTCATCGCGGTTGATGGCAACGATGACCCGCGATCCGGCACAGCCGGCCATGTGCTGGCTGGCGCCAGAGATGCCGATGGCGATGTAGAGGTTGGGGCTCACGGTCTTGCCGGTAAGGCCGACCTGATAGGCGTAAGGCACCCAGCCTTCGTCCACGATGGCGCGGCTGGCCCCTACTGCCGCTCCGAGCACCTTGGCCAGCTCCTCGACCTGCTTGAAGTTATCCGCATTGCCAAGCCCACGCCCGCCGGAGACGATGATCTCCGCATCCTCCAGCTTGACCCCTTCCGTCGGCTCCTGCTTCTGCTCCAAGAAGCGCGTGGCACCGGCCTCGGTAGCGCTCACTGAGATGACCTCGCCCTGGCGGCCAGGGTTGCGCTGGGCCTGATCGAATGTCTTCGGCCGCACGGTCGCGAACTGCGGCGCGGCGCCCTCGGGCCACGTCACGGTCTGTCGGATGGCGCCACCGAAGCAAGGGCGCGTGGCCGTGAGCCGGCCGTTTTCGAGGCTGAACTCGATGCAGTCGCTTGCTTGGCCGGTCTGAAGGCGGACGGCCAGGCGTGGCCCGACCTCTCGGCCGTTGGCGGTGTGGGCGAGGAGCAGGATTGACGGCTTGACGTCCTTGGCGATGCGCTCGGTCGTCCCGACATACGCGTCGCTGGTGAAGTCGGCCACTGCGGCATGGTCCACGACGTGGACCACATCCGCCCCATAGGCAATCGCGTCGTTAGCCAAAGCGCCAACGCCGCGGCCGAGGATGGCGATGCCCAGGGGGCCTGGCAACTGATCGGCCAACTTACGGCCGATGCCCAGCACTTCAAGGGTAGCTGGTGCAAGCTGGCCTTCGGCTACCTCGCCGAGGATAAGGACGCCGCCTTGTTGTGCCATGACAGCACCTCCTATCGCTTGGCTAGATGAGCTTCTCTTCGCGGAGCCGCAGCGCCAGCTTCTCGCCGGCCTCTTCGAGCGTCTCGCCGGTGATGAACTCGACGCGGCTCTCCCGCGCGGGGATGAAATAGCGAACGTGTTGCAGTCGCGGCTTCGATGCCTCTGGGCCGAGCCCTAGATCGGCGGCAGACCAGGAAGTGATCTGCTTGCGCGCCGCCAGCATGATCCCCCGGGTGGTGGGATAGCGCGGCTTGCCGTATTCGTTGCTGATGGACAGGAGCGCCGGCAGCGGCACCTGGAAGGCGCGGAAGCCGTCGGGGATGAGCTGCTCCACCCGCAGGCTGCCATTTTGCGCTTGGATGGCGCGGAGGACAGTGACGCAGGGCAGGCCGAGCACCTCGGCAAGGGTGGGTCCTACCTGGCCGTTGTCGTCGTCGGAAGCCTGTCGGCCGCAGAGGACCAGGTCGGTATCGCCGATCTTGCCGATGGCGGCGCCGAGGGCGGAGGCGATCATCCAGGGGTCTGCCTCACTAAGGGCAGGGTCCTCGACGATGTAGCCCTCGTCGGCGCCCATGGAGAGGGCGTGCTTGATGACGTCTCGCGCCGACTCCGCGCCGACTGAGAGAATCGAAATCTTGCCGCCTTGGGCCTCCTTCAACCTGAGGGCGGCCTCGACAGCGTTCTCGTCGTAGCCATTGATGACAGGGCGCACATTCGGGTCCCCCGTTACCCGGCGGCCGTTAGCGTCCACTCTGAGATTGCTCGCAGGCTGCTCCGGATCGGGCACCTGCTTGACACAAACGACGATGTTCACGGCTGACCTCCTTTGTCTGGAGTGAGTTTGCCTCGGGCTTAGTTGCTCTACATAAAGAAACCCGCCCGGCGGGTCGGCCTATGGTTGCAGTATGGTACCCCTGGGGCGACTCGAACGCCCGCTCCCGGCTCCGGAGGCCGGTGCTCTATCCACTGAGCTACAGGGGCAAGCCAACCTGTATCATAGGTGAAAGCGCATGCTCTGACAAGGGCAAGCGAGAGCGTTAGCGCCCCGTTGTCGCCGCTACAATAGGCCGCCGTTGCGCACCATGAGGCTGGCGAGGAGGGTGATGACGGCGGCCAGCATGATGTTGATCCAGAAGATGGGGACCGTGCGCTGCCGGAACCAGGGGAGTGTGGGCAGTGGGATGGTTGCGCCCAGCGCATTCACAAAAAATGCGACGGCCAGCCGCGATTTTACCGCGAGGGTCCGCCCGAACGACGAGGCGAACAGTGCGTCGACGGTCGTGACGCCGCGAAACGCCCAAGACATCCAGACCCCCGTCACGATCGCCAGCGCGATGGCGCTCCACGTGACCCAGCGGAAGCGCAGCATCGCCTGCCCGAGGAAGCTCATGGCCACCGGCGGCTCGAACGCCCTTAGCGCCGGCGGTCGCAGGATGAGGGAAGTGCAGGCGAGACCGCCTACGGCTGGCTATGTGCACCACGCTACGAGGCTCGACAGCATGCTTCCTCTTTATTCGCCTGCGGCCGCTGAGGCTTCAGCCGTCGATGGCGAACTCGGGGCGGTAGCTATTACCGACGACGCCCCTCGCGATGAGGTCCTCGTACTCCTCATCGGATACCCCGAGGAGGCCGCACAGGACGTCGTGGTTGTGTTCGCCCAGCAAGTTCGTATGCCGCCAAAACTGCGCCGGCGTCCGCGTCAGGGTGTACGGCGGCGCAGGACGGCGGTACTGGCCCGTAATCGGATGCGTGACCCAGCGATAGAACCCCCGCTCGTTCAGATGTCGGTCTCCTAGCGTGCCGTCCACGTGGTTGACCGGCCCTGCCGGCACCTGCACGGCCTGCAGCTTGGCGAACACCTCGTCCGGCGTCATCGTCCGCGTCCACCGTGTCAGGTGCTCGTCGATGTCGCTACGGCTTCGTACGCGACCGGCGACCGTGTCGTACTCGGGCTTGTCTGCCCAAGCGGGGTCGCCGATACCGATTCTGAGAGACCGCCATTGCTCGTCGGTCCGCACGACGATGACTGCCCACGTGTCCTCGTCACGACATGGATAGCAGCCGGTCGGCGCGATGTCGGGATCGACGTTGCCTATCGGCTGGGCGAGCTCGCTGTTCATCGACCAAGCCAAGAAGGGCTGAGGGATGTGGTTCATCAACACTTCAGCCAGGGAAAGGTCGATGAATTGCCCTCTGCCGGTCCGCTCGCGACTGTGCAGCGCCGCCATGACCGCGTAAGGGATCGTCATGGAAGCGATGGCGTCCACGTGCAGGCCACCGGGCACGCTGCTGGGGTCCAGATCGGGGTAGCGGCGCAGTTCGTGGTGGCCGCTCCAGGCGTCCGGCCCGCTACCGATCGTTGAATAACCCTGGTACGGGCCTTGCTCTCCCCAGGCCGCGAAAGACAGCATGACGAGGTCCGGCTTGTGCTGGACCAGCGTTTGGTAATCGATGCCCATCCTGGTGGCCGTGCCGGCCGAGTAGCCGATCACGAAGGCGTCCGACACGCTGATGAGCTTATAGAACAGCTCCCTGCCGCGCGGGTCCAGGACGTTCATACAGATGCCCAGCTTGTTGCGGTTCGTCATGTGGTAGCCGCTGGCCCGGTCCCAGGGACGCGGCGCGTCAAGAGGGGCGGCGCCGCCGGAACCGACATTGGCCGGGAGCGACCTGGGCGGTGTTGTTTGACCGGCCAGCGGCGCCTGGCGAGCCTGTGCCGGCCGGCTTTGGGCCACGCGAGGGTACGACTCGACACGAATCACGTCCGCTCCCAAGTCCCCAAGCTGCGAGGTCCCGAAGGGACCGGCCCAAACCTCGGTCATGTCAACGACGCGGTAGCCTTCTAACGGCAGTCCTTTCATAGCTCCTCCTAGATGACGCCTTGGGCGTGCAGCACAGCCAGTTCATCCTCGGCCACTCCAAGCTCTCCCCGAAGGACGTCTGCCGTGTGCTGGCCCAGCAGGGGCGCTGCACGGCGCACTTCCCAGGGCGTGTCGCTCATCTTGAACGGCGCTCCTGGATGGACCAGGTGACCCACCTCGGGGTGATGGATATCCACAAAGAAGTCACGGGCAAGCGTTTGGGGGTCGGTGAACACCTCGTCCACGGTCTGAAGCGGCGCACTCATCACGCTGTACGCCTGGAGCTGCTCGAAGACCTCGCGTCGGCTCCGTTCGAGCAGCCACGGGATGAGGATGCCATCGAACTCCTCCTGATGCTGCCGCCTGGACTCGGCTGTGGCGAAGCGTGGGTCGTCTGCCAGCTCGGGTTGCCCGATCGCCTGCAGCAGTCGCCGGAAGAACCGGTCACCGCCCGCCACGAGCAGCATGTACCCATCGCGTACCCGCACGATGCCCGACGCCGCCTGCCCTTGTCGCGTGCGGCTGGCGCGCTTCTCTCCTGTCATGGAGTAGCCGACGACGTAGCAGTCGACGTTGCCGACCAGCGCCTCCAGTGCCGAGACGTCGATCCGTTGTCCCACGCCAAAGCGGCGACGGGCAAAGACGGCGCCCATCGTCGCCAGGGCGGCCGTCTGCCCGACCTGGAACCACACGGTGCCGGGCGCGTAGCGCAGCGGCTCGCGGTCCGCCATGCCGTGGTGCCACATGCGGCTGCTCATTGCGAAGAGCACGCTCTCCTCCGCGGCGTAGTCGCGGTAAGGGCCGCTGAGGCCGAACGGCGTGATCGAGGTCATGATGAGCCGCGGGTTGACCTCCTCCAGCGCGTCCCACCCGAGTCCCAGTGAGTCGAGGTACCCAGGCGGGTAGTTCTCCACGAGGATGTCGGCCCGCTTGACGAGGTCTCGCAGCAACTCCTGGCCACGGGCCGACTTCAGGTTCAGCGCGACCCCACGCTTGTTCATGTTCAGATGCAGGAAGAGGCCGCTCCGTTCTGGATGCGGCACGTTGTCCGGGAAGGGGCCTGCCTGCCGTGTGGCATCTCCTTCCTGGGGGTCCTCCACTTTGATGACATCGGCCCCATAGTCCCCCAGCATCTTCGCGCAGAACGAGGCGGGGATACCGACGCCGAGATCGAGCACTCGCAGGTCCGCCAAAGCTCCTTCAGCCATATGCACGCCTTCTCCCACGGAAAGTTGCCCATAACATACCCGTTCGCGAGCGACGTGCCAAGTAGCCAAGGGGCAGGCCCGCTGCTATGCTAGCCATCGCGGCGAAGGGCGTGTTGTTCGACGGGGTGCTGTTGAGGTCGCCATAGCCGTGCAAAGCGGTGCGGTTCCTGAGGAGAAAGAGGTTTACCAATGGAGCACGTCGAAGGGCTGAGCTTCCGTCGTGAGGGCAGCGTCGCCACCGTGACATTGGACCGGCCGGAGAAACTGAACGCCCTCACGTTCAAGATGATCCAAGGGGTCACCGACTTCGTCGAGGAGAGCGGCTGGGACCCCGATATCCGCGCCATCGTCATCACCGGCGCGGGGCGCGCCTTCTCCTCCGGTGACGACATCGTCGGCGGCATGGGCGAACGGCCGACGGCGCCGCGGACCCCGCCGCACAACGAGCGCGGGCCGCACCACCGCATGGTGAAGACCTTCATGAGCACGCCGAAGCCGGTCATCGCCGCCATCAACGGGCGCTGCCATGGGGCCGGTTGGGTCATGGCCCTCTCCTGCGACTTCCGCGTTGCGCGGGCGGACGCACTGATCGGCGACATCCGCGCCGGCAAGGCAATTTTCGCCAACCAGGGCGTCGGCCTCCTCCTGCCACGCCTGATCGGCCAGTCTCGGGCCATGGACATGCTCATGACCGGGCGGGTGATCGACGCCGTCGAGGCGGAGCGCTTCGGCATCGTCGTGCGGCTGTGGCAGCCGGAGACCTGGGACTCGGACCTGGCGACGTTCGTCAACGAGATCGCCTCGGGCCCGACGAGGAACTACGCGGCGTGGAAGCTCAGCGTCAACCGCTCCGTGCTCCTTGAGCTGGACGGCTACACCGACTACGAGCGCCTGCTCAACGCGGGCCTGACCGAGTCGGAGGACCGGCGCGAGGGCGTCCAGGCCTTCCGCGAGAAGCGCGAGCCACGTTTTACGGGGCGGTAACGGAGGAGACGAGGCGCTGGGCGACGGCTCGAGGCCTGGGTTCGAGTTCGTGCGCTGTCAGGTCGTGCAGCCCACTAGGAAGGTCGGCAGCAAGCCCGCTACTCGCGAGCTGCGGCGCTGATCCCGCCTTGGGGCTCAGGTCGATCTGCACCCTGGATGCTATCCTCTCGTTTCAGAGCGACTGACACTGAGAAGGCGAGCGACCGACTCGACCTGGCGAAGTCCGGCGTAGTACTGCTTGCCGACCATCACCCCTGGAACTTGGGAGCCCCCAGCATGGATGACTGAGAAGGTGAGACCGCTGCTCGTTAGCACCTGCTGCGCCTGTTGGCTTTCCCAAGAAGCGTCGACGTACAGAGTAATGCCGGTTGGTTGACGTTGAATCAAGACTGCCCCCTTCGTTGGTTCGAGATAACAGATACGAATTCTTCAACGGTCATCTCTTGGGAGATCAGTACATCATGTCCTCGCAACAAACCCTCGAGCGGAGCGGACGCGAAAACGCTGCCCATCGTCTGTCTCCACCACTCATTAGCGGCGGTAGCGGCCATCACCATCGGGGTGCCCGAGAGGGCGCCTAACCTTACGGTGCCCACTTGGATCCCGGGGGCTATGGAATTGACTCGCTGCTGCACTGTCTGGTGGGTGGCCTTGCCTTCGGCAATGTCTCTGACCAAGTGCGAATCACCTGCCAACGCCGACCTCAAACGCATGATAAGTGATTCGTCAAGACCAACGCCAGACGAGGTTTGCGCTTCCCTTCGCAAGCGATGCAGAAGCTGGACTATTCTCCACTTACCCAGGTCCTCGAGAGGCGTGTAGACGAAGCAAGGTTTCTCTCCTTCAGCTATCAGGCGATGGTCGATGAGGCTATTCCTGTGGGTGATTTCCTCGAAAACGCCGCTCGACATTTCTCCCGTGTAGCATGGGCGCCAAACCACAATCATCGTCGACTGCTCAACCAGCGCTCTATCCCGGGCGTTGATCTGGCTCCTGATCGCCTCTACAAGGTTATGGAGCATGCCTCCCAAGAAGGCGTCGTCGCTGTCCCCAAACGATGCATCCGGATCGAGGGGATTCATGGATTCCTCTTGAGGTGGTATGAACAGCACCTCGTTTGGGCGGCCAAACGGCCACCTGTCGAAAAGGCTAGGTCGGAACACTCTATTGTTTTCAGTAGAACGTTCAACGCGCAACTCGTCGATGGCAGTCGGCGAAATCGGCACGACAACGTCAGACGTGGTCAGGTGTCCCGTAAGATCCTGGACCTCGCTGACGAACCGCTGATCCTGCCTCACGTCAGAGATCGGGTGGGACACATAGGCCATGGGGCGGTCCAGCAGCAGAGCTTGATAAGCGACAGTCAGATCGTGCTTGACCGCGAGGATGACGTGCCTGCATGCGAGTGAGCGCGCAAGCATGTCAGCCTGAACGATCTCCAAAGATCGCCAATCAAGCGCCAATCGAAAATTCAGCATAGCTTCAACTGCCCTCTGGTGCGAGTCTCCACTGGACGTCAATTGGAACAGCTGGTTCTCCCTGGACAGATGTCGGTAAATGTCGTCAATATCGTCAATAAGGGTTACCACGCACTTCACCGAGAAGCCTTGCGCGCTGAGCTGTTCGCGGAGGTGTTCGGCCTGGATCGGCGAGAAGAATTCTCGGCTCTGGTTGTTGAAAAAGGACGCGTGCAGTGACAGGAAGAGGTAGTCGCAGGTGTCTGTGGCTGCCTGCAATCTCGCAGTAACGACATCTCGCCAAAGGCGCCGCAGGATCTCCTTGGGCCGTGTGAGGAGGAATGAGAGACCCCCCGCGCTAGTGAGAAGCTCTTGATCTCCGGCGGCAGCTTCTGGATAGGCCGATAGATACTCAGTGACAAGCGAGTCATCGATCTCAAGCAGCTTTACATTGACCTGGTGACGAGCGCAGTAGGCCACTAGTTTCTGGAGGCATTGGACTGCTCGAAGTCCTGCCGGCGCAGTGAAGATGATTGCTTGTGGCGTTTGGCCACTAGACTCCGCTTCCATACCCCACTCCCTAGCGGCCTCCGTGGTTCTGCCAAACGAAGTCCCGCGTTACACCAGTTCTTATCACTGCTGCAAGCAACGTGCAACGTGGCGACGAGTCGACGGGTCGTCATTTTGTTACTCAGAGGGGGTTGTCTGGGTCGGCCATGGCCGCTGGCGCTTGTGGCCAGCATGGTGAAACAAGGTAGTCACGCATCCGCGACATGTCGGCGCGTTCATCGTCGAGGTCATAACAAGCGCCTTTGCCGCCGTGCGTGCGCCTAAGAAGAACTGGCGTGCTCCTTGGGAAGATCAGATCCGCGAGCCGGTCGTAGAACAAAAGACCAAGACTCCGGCAGCGCCCCGCGCATCGGGAAACCGGCATCCGGAACCGCGACTGGCGGGAGTGCATGGGAGTCGAACCCACCGAGGACGCCGTCGGGCGCCCCCCATCGGTTTTGAAGACCGTGAAGCCCACCGGGACCCAGCCACTCCCCCGAACGACCCTAGTATAGCCGCCGCGTCCGCCCACCGTCGCGGCGACGCCCGAAGAGCGACAGCCGGAGGGCACACTACCCTGTGCCCCACGCACCTTATTTCGCGGCGCTTCCGTTGTGCAGCGAAGAGGCCCGCCCTTCAGGGCGGCGACTGGCAGCCTGCC
>DATDQG010000064.1:0-22708 GCA_035292365.1 Dehalococcoidia bacterium | reverse complement strand
CGGCTCGCGCCATCCCTCTTTTTAGTTTCGTCGGGCGTGGCCCGCCACACCATGCACCAGCAGGCTTTGGGCCCGCCGGGATTTTCGAAGAGCCGCACCAAGTCGCCCCAGTGCTGCTGTTCGACCTCACGGAAGGTCAACCGATTAAGGGCGGCAGCGAGCTCAACCCTGCTGTATGAAGCGAACGGGCCCCGAGTCCTCGTGCTGCTCATGGCCCGCCCTCGCCGTGGCTGTCTCTGCGTGTGGGCTCGCCTTGAGCGGCAACAAGAGCGGCGAGGAGGGTCGTGATGGGCACGGCGGCAACCAGGCCCAAGCTGCCTACCAAGGTGCGAACGACCTCCTCGGCGATGACTTCTGAGTTCAGGCCGGCCGCGAAGGGCACCTGGTACGTCGTGAAGAGCAGAAGCAGGGGCAGGCCGGCGCCAACGTACGCCATGGCAAGCGTGTTCACCAACGAGGCGATGTGATCTCGGCCGACGGTCATGCCGCGCTCGAAGAGCTCCCGCCAGCGGAGCGCGGCGTTTGCCTCGTGGAGCGCGAACACCACTGACGTCTGCGTGACCGTGATGTCATCCAGAACGCCCAGCGCCCCGATGATCACTCCGGCCAGCAGCAGGCCTCGCAGGTCCAGTCGCTGGTCGAGGAGGTTCTGCTGCACGAAGAGCGCCTCCTCGGACAGACCGGTCAGGTGGGCGGCCTCCAGCGCGTAGGCGCCAAGTAGCGCTGTTATCACCAAGCTGATGGCCGTGCCGGCGATGGCGACCGAGGTCATCCGGCTCCGGCCATGAGTCAGGTAGATCGTGACGACGAGGATCAGCGTGGCCCCGGTAACGCTGACTAAGATGGGACTCCATCCGGCGAGCAGCCGGGGAAGGACGTACAGGACCAGCACCGCGAAACTCACGGCCAGACCCAGGAGGGAGGAGAGCCCTCGCCGTCCCGCGACGAGTAGCACAGCACCCGCGAACAGCCCGGCGATCCAGTAAAGGGTGCCCACCCGCACCGCATCGACCACGATCCATTCCTCGCCGCTGGGCTTTGTCAGGAGTTGCACGATGACGTGGTCGCCTGCCCGGTAGGAGGGACCGGTCTGCCCCGCCAGGCGCTGGGCCTCTGCCTGGACGACCTCGCCCCTCCGAGGACCTGTGCCGATCAGCACCGTGAGTACCTGGGTCGGGACCGGTGGCTGGTCTGGGAGGAGCTGGCGTTCCTCGACGCGAGAGGTGTGCACCGTCGCTTCATACTGCGCGTCGGCGGCGCTACTCGGGCTTCCGCAGGCGTACTGGAGAGCGATGACAAGCGCGAGGAGGGTCTGTCTGAGCGGCGGCAAGGGCGGCATCGGATGGGCGGGAGAGACAGGCTGCGGCTTGCTGTCAGGCGCCGAGGTCCTGTCAGTGATGCAGGTCGACTTCGCCCGTGGGTGCCGCAAGCCGTAGGCCGTCGTGCCAGCCCGCCATGAGTTCTGGGAAGCGCGTGTGCACTGGCACCAGGATTGTCGGATTGGCCGCCTCAACGATCCGCCGCAGGTCCTCGGGTGGAGCATGGCCGGAGACATGGATGACGTAGTACTCTGAGCAGCCGAACAGGCGCAGCCAGTGGAGCATCCGGTCGAAGGAGAGGAGCATCTCCTCGGTGAAAGCCTCGCTCTTGGAGAGGACGAAGGTCACTTCGCACGGCTGAGCCCGGTAGGCCAGCTCGGGCAGGATGCCCACGCATTGCGGTGAACAGACCACGTAATGCTCCGGGTTGGTGCGTAGCTCGGCTCTGCCCTCCAGGCCCCAGAATACGTCGCCGCCATTCGCCTCCCAGTCCTGGACGATCCGCTGCTCCCAGGACTCGCGCCCCTTCGTGTAAGTTTCGGCGTCCTCCGGGTCGTCGTCCCCGAGGTCGCGGCGGTTCTTCCGCCGCTGAGACAGGAGCAGCACCGAGCCGTAGAGCGGCGGCAAGTGGCCGATCTGTGTGCGGAGGGTCGACTGCTGGAGGAGGTAGGCCTGACGGCTTGGGAGCACCACCCGGCGCCGGGCCGAGAGCGCCGCCTGCCAGACGGAGCGCATTCGGTCAATGTCGAGCGGCGAAACCTCGATGAGCACGAGGCCTCGCGATTCCTTCATTGCCCGCTCGAGTGAGTCGCGGACATCGTGCTCGGTCTCGCACGGAACGTGGATCGCCCTCGGCGCGTCTTCGCCCAAGCGGAGGCGGAAGACCGTCGCCATGTCCTGCAGGAACCGCTCGTCGGGGTCGCCGTCGTCCGGGCGAAGCCGAGTGCCTTCGCAGAGCAGCAGGTCGAGGGGCTTCTCGCGCAGCGCTCTGAGGAAGTCCCCGGTCAGGTCAGCCCGAGCCCCGTGCATACGCAGATCGCCGGTGTACGCGATGCGCTGCCCCTCCACCTCGACGATGAAGCCGTAAGCCGCCGGCACTGAGTGGTCGACGTGGACCGGCCACACGCGCATCCCGAGACGCTCGAGGTCCACGAAGCCGCCGGTGCGTAGCGTCCGCCAGTCCAGGTGGGCGACCTCGGTGTCCCAGGTTCGCTGTCCTGACTCGAGGCGGATGTCGAGCAGGTTCTTGGTGTCGACGCCGGTGATGACCGGTGTGCCGGGTGCTAGGTGCGAGACATAGCCGATGTGGTCGAGGTGGGCGTGGGACACGGCGACCGCGTAGCTGTGGGCCGCAGGAGCGTGGCGATAGAGGCCCCGCAGGTCCGGCAAGGCGCCGATGCCGAGGAGGCTGGGGACGTGGAAGGGTGGGTTCCAGGGGATCTCGAAGTAGCGGCTCTCGGCGTCGAAGCTCTTGCCGAAGTCGAGGAAGAGGCCGCCCGCCTCGGTCTCGAGGAGGACCTTGTTGCCGCCGATCTCGCGGTTGCCGCCGTGGAGGGTCAGCTTCATTGGAGCGACCCGAAGCGATTCGACCGGAGAGGTGGCGCTGGTCGCATTTAGAGATGGAGCAGGCGCATCGTCTCAGACAACCGGGCCCGGCTCCTGTCGGGCGGGCGCGCCGCAGCTACCGGCCCGACGCCTGTGGCGGAGGTTCCACCGGCGGAGCGACGTTGGGGATGCCCTGCGTCAGCGACGCCGGCATCAGCCGGATCAGCTCGTCGACGGTCCAGCGGCCCGGCTTGCTGATGCTGCGGATCACTCTGCGCGAGTCCGTTAAGGTGACCTGCCAGCCGCTGCTGCCGACGCGCTGCCCGTTCACCGCCCCGCCCTGCTCCGTGCAGAGCCAGACGATGATGGGGGCGTTGTTCTCTGGATCTCCGCCACGACCTCCTTGGCGATCTCACTGCGGGGCTCCGTGCCGTCAACGTTCACGCCGTAGTCGTTGACCACGACCTTGGCGCCCTCCTCGGCCATGAGCAGAGCAATGCCCCTGGCGATGCCCCGGCCGGCGCCGGTGACGACCGCGACCTTGCCTTCGAGCCGACGAGAGCCATATGCTCCCCCCGTTCTGCGAGGCTACCCGGGCCGACTAGGGCTAGGCTCGTGCCTGACTCGTCGCCAACCCGCGCTTGCTGGCTGCAGGGCGCAGCCTATCCCTTTTGACACGGCAGTTCAAGGGTGTGGACCAGCAACCAATGCGTCGTCTTGACGGGGCGTCCTGGCAGCGGGTGCCTGTCTGGGCACGGCGCCGAAGCAGACAACACCCTATGGTTTCTCTACGACACAAGCGGCAAGGTAGCCATGACGGCGGTGGCGTCGTCTCCAGAGCTTGCGCTAATCCGCAACGGGAGTTACCTTTCCTGGAGCCGAGAGGCGGGTGGTGCTCCGCGATGGTTGAGCGACAGGAGCACCTACGACAAAGCACTTTGGATCGGAGGGATCATGGCTTTCACCAAGATTGACCACGTAGGGCTTCTGGTCGACGACCTAGAGGTGGGGCGGCACGTCTTCTGCGAGGGGTGGGGTCTAGCCGTCGACGAGCACCGGTCGCCCTGGCCGCAGGGCCGGCAGGGCACGTTCGATGGGGTAACCAGCATCGAGATCCCCATCGGCGAGATGTACCTGGAGATCAGCAAACCGAACGACAGTGCAAGCCCGGCCGCTCAGTTCGTCTCGGAGCGCCGCTCCGGCATGTATTACATGTCCTTCGCCTCTGACGACATCGTTCGCGATGTGAGGATGTTGAAAGAGAATGGTATCACGGTCCACGGAGAGTGGAACGGCGAAGGCCCCGTCTTTCTCGATCTCACGACGACCCTAGGCCTACTGATCCAGGTCGTGCCTCACGAGAACTACTTCGTCCATCCCTACTATAAAGGCGATGGCACCTTTACCGGCATGGCGCACGTCGGCCTCGCCGCCCGTGACGAGCACGAGGTCCGCGATCTCTTCGCCCGGAAGTTCGGCCTACGCGAGGACCTGCTGACCCGCAGTCAGGAGAACCGCCCTGCCGCTCAGGCACGGCAGCCGGAGCGTGATCCGAACCGTGCAGCGGGCGACCCCGTCCACATCCTCGAGTTCCCTGTCGGCGGCTCGGTCCTCGAGATCAGCATTCCCACCACCGACGACAGCGGCACTGCGCGCCTGGTAGCGCAGAGGGCGACCCTGGGCGCCGTCTACCATCACATCTGTCCCTTCGCTCCAGACGTCCATCGCGCGGTCGAGATGGGGAAGGTCGCCGGCCTGCAGCAGATCGGCACCATCCCGCCACGCGAACAGACAACTCGCGCCACGGCCTGGTTCCACCCTCGGACATGCGCTGGTACGCTGATCGAGATCTGGAACCGGCCGCCCGGAGTCGAGCACTTCGAATCGCGGGAGCATCACCATCCGGCGCAGTAGGAACCGCGATTCACAATCGCATCCTTCCTTGACACCGAACGGCGCACCACGCATCGCCTGACGAAAGTGAGCGGCGTGCCGAGGGTGGATGCCGGCGTTGCGCGACAGCCGTATGCGTCTTCCCGCTAACCGGAAATCGTCGTAGACAGTGTGCCCGTTGCCCGGGCTGAGTACCTGCGCTTGCCGCTGCCGGCCCGCGTGCGCCTTCCAGCTTACGGGAGGGTCAAGCGCCTTGCGGGTTTGACCTATTCTGCCATGCGAGAGTACCATACGCCGCGACACGTGGCTGCGATTCTCAAACAGTCAGGTCGATGCGCCCAGCAGCATTGGTGTTCGCGGCTGCAAGTCCTCACTACCGACGCTAGGCACCGTCCAGGAAGAGGACGCCCGCTTGCCACTGAGCGCCGCGGGTTGGGCACATTTCCTGAGAACGGAGCACATAATTGCCGAGGCGGGCCGCCCAGAGGGCCGACGACGCTGGCGATCGAAGGGTAGTGCACCAGCCCCCTGCCCCATTTCGCGGAATCCACACCACTCTTTATAAACTTCACGTTGACGTGAACGGAATTGTATGCGAAACTTTGGACTAACGTTGACGCAAAGATGAATCATCAGGTCTGGTCAATGCCAGCCAACACGAGAAGCAGAGGAAGAGACGGTTGCCGCCGCAACGGCGAGTTCGCCATGAGTGCTGGCGTCAATCAAGGGGCACTAGGGTCCTACGGTCATGGCCGTTAACGAGATCCCAAATGGAAGCATCTAACCAGAAAGGCAACGATGATCCGGCAAAGGCACAAGCGCCAAGGCAGGGCATTGCTTCCCCCGGACTTCCACCCGGGAGTCGGCCATGAGCACGGAAATGCGCGAGCAGGCACTTCGTCAGCTGGCAGGTGAAACGCTGGAGTTACGCGACGGGAGCTCCGCCAGCACCGCGGACGGACCAAGCTACTACCAGATACTCGGGGTGGGTGAAGATGCCGGCCCGGACACGCTGGCTGAGGCGTATGCCCGCCTGAGACGCCGGTATCACCCGGAGGGGAACCCTGGCGACCCTCTCGCGCCAGAGATCATTGCGTACCTTGACTCTGCGTACGCTGCGCTGATTGATCCTCAGCGACGCCACGCATACGACGAGGGCCTGATGAACGGCGGAGCCCGATCGACGAATGGCGGAGCTGCGCATACCAACGGCGGTACCCCGCACGCGAAAGGGGCCACAATTAGCGGCTCCTACGGATCAGAGGATGGGTACGGGGAGCGTGCCGCTGGTTCGATGCGGATGGGGATAACGGCGGAAGGACGCCCGAGGCCGGAAGCGCTTGCGCCTGAGGCCGGCGCCGGACGAGCCCGCCGACGCAGCGCCTACGCCGACAAGGACCTCACGATCGGCAGCGTACCCAGGAACGTGTGGTTCCTGGCCTGGCCGCAGATGGTCGCCGGCTCTCTCCAGACCCTGGACACCATGTCGGACCTAATATGGGCCGGGCGTGGCTTCGGCACGCGCGCCATCGCGGGTCTTGGTGCCGCGCAGCAATGGTCGCAGGTGGTAATGACCGCGCGTATGGGTCTGGACACGTCCAGCCGCGCAATGATCGCCCGCGCGGTGGGAGCCGGCGATGTCGCGACGGCGAACCATGTTGCTGTCCAGTCGTTCACCCTCAGCAGCGCGATCTCCATCGTGGCGGCCCTGCTCGGTGTGCTGTTCACGGACTTCCTGCTGCGCATACTAGGCGTCAGTGACCGCGTGATCGCCGAGGGTGCCAACTACATGCGCTGGCAGTTCGTTGCCTCAGCGACGATGGCGTTTTTTATGATGGGCGGCTCTGTCCTACAGGCCGCCGGAGACACGATGACGCCGATGAAGGCGCAGGTCGTGACGCGCATCATCCACCTGATCCTCTCGCCGCTTTTGATGTTTGGGCTGTGGATCTTCCCAAACTGGGGCCTTGCTGGCGCCGCCATCGCCAATGCTATCTCGCAGTTGGCGGGCGCGGCGATGAACTTCCACGCACTCTTCAACGGCACTTCGCGGCTCCACTTGACGTTCCGCGGCTTCTATTTCGATTGGCCGCTCCTGGGACGGATGGCGCGTATCGGCGCGCCAGCCTCGGTCACGGGGATGGAGCGCGCGTTGGCGCAGCTCATCCTTGTCGGCCTCGTGACGCCCTTCGGCGACGTCGCATTGGCGGCCTACTCGCTGACCAGCCGGGTGCAGATGATCGCCAACATGGGGAGCATGGGCGTGGGTCAGGCCGCCGGCATCATGGTGGGCCAGAACCTGGGCGCCGGGAAGCCGGAGCGGGCCAAGAGCGCTGTGCTCTGGTCAATCGGCTACACCATGGCCATCAAGGCGGTCGTGCTGGGGTTGATTGTCGCCTTTCCGACGCTCTTCCTCTCTATCTTCAGCCATGACAAAGAGCTCGTCGCGACCTCGACGAACTGGCTTTATATCCAGGCGGTGGGCTTCTTCGCTATGGGCGCCTCAATGGTCTTCATGCAATCGTTCAACACGGCTGGCGACACAATGATGCCGATGTTCGTCACGTTGATCAGCATGTGGTTCGTGCAGCAGCCGCTGGCAATCATGCTCTCCGGCGTGGCGTTGGACTGGACCATCTTCGGCTGGGCAGTGCCTATCCCGACCATCGCCAATCTTGGCCAGTACGGGATTGCGTGGGCGATCGTCATCGCGATCGCCGCCCGCCTCCTCATCTACGTGCCGTACTTCTTCTGGGGTCCTTGGACCAAGAAAGAGATCCTGGCGGGTGGCCGCGGCATGGGTATGCGGGGAGGACACTGACCCGGCGAGACGTTCACTTTACTTAGATAGCTCGCCTCTTCGGTCGACGGGAGTATCCAGGAAGACCAATGGCTCAGGAAAGCTCAGGGCGGTCACACGTGGAGTGGCAGGAAAGCGCACTCGGCAACGGACATGCCGTCCTCGACAAGGCGGCGGACCTTTACGCGGTCTTCGGCGTCGAACGGGATGCTGATGCCGATACGCTAGCAGCAGCCTACGGGCGACTTCGGGGGCGGTATCATCCTGAGCGCAACCCGGGAGACGCCCTGGCCGCGGAGATCGTCCGTTACCTGGATGGCGCCTACGCGGTCTTGATCGACCCAACCCGCCGGCGCGCATACGACGCCGACCCTGGTAACGGCCACGCGAACGGTATCCCAGGTCTGATGAACGGGGCCGCAGTGGATGGGACGAGCAACGGTCGCGTCGCTGTTGCTGATGCGCCACGTGGAGTGGCTGAGCCGGCCGTTTCGTCAGCCGTGGAAGTCGCTCAGGGCGAGGCATACGGGCGTGGCGGGCGCAAGAGCGCCTACGCGAGTCGCGACCTGACCACAGGGAGCATCCCCAAGAACCTCTGGTTCCTGGCGTGGCCCCAGTTCATAGAGGGGCTCCTGAGCGTCGCCGACCAGATGGCGGACCTGTTCTGGGCCGGCCGCGGCTTTGGCGCGAGAGCCATCGCCGGCATCGGGGTGGCCCAGAACTACGCGCAGCTCGTCATGACCGGCCGTTTGGGCATCGATATGGGCATGCGCGCGATGGTGTCGCGCGCGGTCGGTGCCGGCGATCTTGCGCTGGCCAATCATGTAGCCCTGCAGGCCTTCACGTTGAGCGGCGGTCTGTCGCTGGTTTTGGTCATCCTCGGCGTCGTCTTCACCGAGCCACTGCTTCGCATCCTGGGCGTAAGCGACGCCGTCGTTGCTGAGGGTGCTGCGTTCATGCGCTGGCAGTTCGTCGCCTCAGCGACCATCGCCTTCCGGATGATGAGCGGGGCGGCCCTGCAGGCCTCGGGCGACACGCTGACGCCGATGAAGGCGACGAGCATAACGCGCGTCGTGCACTTCGCTCTTGCGCCTTTCTTGGCATTTGGCTGGTGGGTGTTCCCGGAGGTGGGCCTCATGGGCCTGGCGATGGCGAACGGCGTAGGTCAGCTCTTTGGCGCCGCCATCAACTTCTTTGCCCTGTTCAGGGGGACCTCCCGACTGCAGCTCACACTGACTGGCTATAGCGTGGACCTTCCGCTGCTGTGGCGGCTCACAAAGCTCGGAGCGCCGGCCTCCATCACGCAGATGGAGCGGGCCATCTCCCAGCTCCTCCTCTTCTACTTCGTTACCTTCTTCGGTGACTATGCCGTAGCGGCGTACTCGCTCACGCGTCGAACCGAGATGTTTGTGAACATGGGGAGCTGGGGCATCGGCAACTCGGCGGGCACCTTGGTCGGCCAAAACCTGGGGGCGGGAAAGCCCGAGCGCGCCAAAGCCGCCATCGTCTGGGCCACCGGGTACGTGGCCATCGTGAAGACGGTATTAGGGGGGCTGCTCTTCGCTTTCCCGGTGCTATTCATCTCTGTGTTCAACGAGGACCCCGAGCTGCTGCCCCTGGCGGTCATCTGGCTGCGGATCCAAGTCCTTGGGTACCTCGCCATGGGGATGACCCAAGTGATCATGCAGGCCATCCAGACGGCAGGCGACATGATATTCCCGATGGTGGTGACGCTGGTTTGCGTCTGGGGGCTGGAAGTGCCCCTGTCGTATACGCTTTCTCGCTGGACAGACCTGGGTCAGTACGGCATCGCCTGGGCGGTCGTCATCGGGCTAACGGTGCGTTTGGCTATCTTCGTCCCGTATTTCTTGTCGGGTCGCTGGACGCGCAAGGCGTTGATTGAGGACATCCGAGGAAAGGTTGGCACACAGTGGCGGATAACGGACTAAATGAGCAGCGGCGCGAAACGGGCACCGACGTGCCCGAGCGCGCTTCGCAGGTCGGCACGCTGTCTCTCAAACACGAGAACCTTTACGCTGTCCTTGGCGTAGACCCTCAGGCCGACGCAGATGCTTTAGCGGAGGCCTACACGCGCCTGCGCCAGCGGTATCACCCGGACCGAAACCCGGACGACCCGCTCGCGCCGGAGATCGTGCGCTATCTTGACACCGCATACGCGGTGCTGATTGACCCCGAGCGCCGCCGAGCCTACGACGCGACCGTCGGGAACGGCGCCGCGACCGACCGCGCTGTGCCCTCTGGCAACGGGATGCGTGGCTCCACCAACGGCCATGTAGCCGTGGCGGAGCCGGTAGAAACTGCGCCTGATGCGCCAGCGGCCCGTGCCGCCTCGATTGTCACAGAAAACGGCGCCTCACCGAAGGCTGACCTGCTCTCGGACCTCGGAACGGGTCGTGGACGCGGCGGCGGTCGTCGAACCTCGTACGCCAATCTTGACTTGACAACAGGGAGTATCCCCAAGAACCTCTGGTTCCTTGCATGGCCGCAGATGGTCGAGGGCGTCCTCAACGTCGTGGACCAGATGGCGGACCTGTTCTGGGCGGGCCGTGGCTTTGGTTCTCGCGCCATCGCCGGCATCGGTGTTGCCCAGACCTACACTGGGATGGCGATGACGGGGCGCATGGGGATTGACACTGCTATGCGCGCCATGGTTTCGCGGGCGGTCGGGGCTGGAGATGTCGCTCTGGCAAACCACGTTGCTCTGCAGGCCTTCACCCTGAGCGGTGGGTTCTCTTTGCTCATGGTCTTTGTTGGCGTCTTTTTGACCGAACCCCTGCTGCGCCTTCTGGGCGTGAGCGATGCAGTCGTCGCTCAAGGCGCCATGTACATGCGGGTCCAGTTCATTGGGCAAGGGACAACGGCCTTTCGAATGATGAGCGGGGCGGCGCTGCAGGCATCTGGAGATACGATGACGCCTATGAAGGCAACGGCGGTGGTGCGCGTCGCTCACATCATCCTCGCTCCCTTCCTAGCGTTCGGGTGGTGGTGGTTCCCCAATTTCGGGCTCACTGGCTTAGCCCTGGCCAACGTCCTAGCCCAATTCCTCGGCGTCGTGATGAACTTCCACGCCCTCTTCCGCGGCTCTTCTCGATTACATCTGAGCCTCCAAGGCTATCGCATGGACTTTCCCCTGCTGTGGCGCATCGCTAAGCTTGGCGCTCCAGCCTCGGTGAACAGCCTTGAGCGGAATCTAGCCCAGCTGATCATGGTACGGCTGGTCGCCCCCTTTGGTGATTTCGCGCTCGCGGCCTTCTCCTTGACCCGGCGCGTAGAGATGTTCGCGAACCTGGGCAGCCAGGGCCTCGGTCAGGCTTCAGGTATCATCGTGGGGCAGAACCTGGGAGCGGGGAAGCCGGAGCGTGCCAAACAGACGGTGCTGTGGGCTACCGGTTATGTGATGGCCGTGAAAAGCGTCTTCGGCGCGGTGATCTTCGCCTTCCCCCTCTTCTTCCTGTCGATCTTCAACCAGGAGCCTGAGCTCCTTTCCGTGGCCATTATCTGGCTGCGGATTCAAGTGGCCGGCTATCTTGCCATGGGTATCGGCCAAGTGGCGATGCAGTCCTTCCAGACCGCAGGCGACACACTCGTGCCGATGCTCGTGACGCTGTTCAGCATGTATGCGGTAGAAGTGCCGTTGGCCCTGGCCCTCACGGCTTGGACGGATCTCGGCCAGTTCGGCGTGGCCTGGGCTATCGTGATCGCCATGCTCGTCCGACCCATGATCTACATCCCGTATTTCTTCTGGGGGCCGTGGACGAAGAAGCAGGTCTTGGGGGGCGTGGGCGGACGCCGCGGCATGGGCATGGGGGGTGGGCACTGAGGCGATTTCGTGCGCACTGGCTCCCCAGGTAGGACTCGAACCTACGACCAAGCGGTTAACAGCCGCCCGCTCTACCACTGAGCTACTGGGGAATCCGTCGTCCCATTATAGCCGAGCCGGTGGAGGCCACAAGGGCTCAAAGCCACCGCGAGCGCCAGAAGACCAGGGCTAACAACGCTGCCACCGTGCCCATGAGGCCTAGCGCGCCGAAGTAGCCGACCGGCCACTCCAGCTCGGGCATGAAGCGGAAGTTCATGCCATAGACACCGGCGATGAGCGTGGGCACCATGATGATCACCGTCAAGGCTGTAAGACGGCGCATGACCATGTTCAGAGAGTTCGAGACAACCGAGAGGTACGCGTCGAGGGCGTTGCTCAGGAGGTCCCGCTGGAGGTCGATGCTATCGAGGAGCCGGTTCAGGTGGTCATAAATATCCTGTAAGTAGGGGCGAGATCGGTCATCCAACACGTTGCTGAGGTCGCCTCGCAGCAAGACGTTCAGCACGTCCCGCTCCGGGGCGACCACGCGTCGCAGCGCCAGCAACTCCCGTCTCTGTGCGAACAGGCGCCGCAACACCGACTGGTCTGGCCGGCCAAAGATGGCGACCTCAATGTCATCCATCTCGTCCGATAGCTGGTCGAGGATCGGGAAACAACGGTCCACGATCGCGTCCAACAGCGAGTACACGAGCCAGCCGGGCTCTTGGCCAAACTGACTGTGATCGCGAAGCCAGCGCTCTTTGGTCTCACCCAACTCAAGCAGCGGCCCCCGATGCACGGTGACCACGTAATTCGGGCCAACAAAGACCTCGATTTCGCTCAAACGTAGCTCGTGGTCTTCATACCGCGCGGCGTAGAGGACCAGGAAGTAATGGTCCTCGTACTCTTCCACCTTGGGCCGCTGGTGGCCGCGACGCACATCCTCGAGGGCCAGTTCGTGGAAGCCGAACTGCTGTCGTAAGAACCCGATGTCTTGGTCCGCTGGGTCCGCCAAGTCGAGCCATAGCATGTGTTGCGGCGTTCTCAGGAGATCACCTACCTGCTCTGGCGGCACCTGCTCTTGAAAGGAACCGTCGGCGGCATGCAGGGTGATGTCGATCACGGCAAGCTTATCCTACCATAGAGACGCAGGGCGACTTCCGGTTTCGGACGCTGGGAGGGTTAGAGCCTCATTGCCAGCTGATGGGGCGCCTCGGGTGAGGACGGTCTTGGCCTGGATCTCCTCGTAGTGCGCCCCGCCCATCCACCACCTCCGGAGGAGAAGATTAGGGTCAAGCATATGAAATGGAACACACGTTCTGCAATGGAGAGGTTGCACTGGTCGCGGTGATGGCAAGGAATGTAGGGGCAATTCAAAGGAATTGCCCCTACATTGGTTTATAGCAGGTCGGGTTTTACTTGAGCCGGCGCAGCTCCGGCACGGCGAGCCAGATGACCAGGCTAACGATAGCCATAATGGCTCCGCCCGTGGCAAGTACGATCGGCACGCCAACGATATCGCCGAGGATGCCAATGGGCAGCACGCCGAGCGGCATGAAGCCCCAGGTCATCATGTAGACGCCCATCACTCGGCCACGAAGCTCGTCGGGGATGGACATCATGACCACAGTGTTGTTCATTGCCATGTAGGCGTTGCTCGCGATGCCGAGGAGCGCCAAGAACCCCAGCGAGACAAGAAACACGAAGGACATCGGCACGAGACCTAGGCCTTGAGTGACCTCGCCTTTGCCAACCCAAGTCGAGAGATATGGCGCGAGGGCGAAGAGGGTGATCATTGTGCCAAAGCCCAAGGCGGCGACGATCATGATCTTGCCTTTGGCCTGGATATCGCCCATTGAGGCGACGACGAGCGCACCGAGGAGTGCGCCGACCCCGCTTGCGCTCATCATGATCCCGAGGCCTTGCGGCCCGACGTGCAGGATGTCTTTAGCATACACCGGCAGCAACATCATGTACGGCATGGCAAAGATCGCCGGTACCGTGGCCAGGATCATGAGACTCATGACAAGGCGGTTCGAGCGGAGATAGCGAAGTCCTTCCAGCCCGTCGCCCCACATGCTCCCTCGCTCGCGCCTCCAGCTCTCAAAGCCGGCGTTCACAGCCGGTAGCATGATGAGGAACAGGACGACAAAAACGTAGGAGCCAGAGTAAACGAAATACGTCCCCGCAAGACCTATGGCTGCGACCAGGATACCAGCGACGGTGGGGGCGATGATGCGGGTGAAGTTCATGCCTGCCGAGTTGAGCGCAATGGCGTTCATCAGGTTGTCGGTCCCCACAAGCTCTGCCACGAGCGCCTGTCGTGCAGGCATGTTGAAGGTCATGGTCGCCCCGGCGATGAGAGCGACCGCTATGACGTGCCACACCTGGATAAGGCCCGTGACGATGAGAAAGCCGACAGCGAAGGCGAGAATGCCGGTCAGGCTCTGCACGAGGATGAGGACGTTCCTTTTCGAGACGCGGTCGGCGATGACCCCGCCAGGGATAGCGAGCAGGAGCATCGGGATCCCTGAGACTGCCCCGACGATGCCGAGAGCAGTGGTCGAGCCGGTGAGGTCGTAGACGAGCCACTGACGAGCGAGCATTCCCATCTGCATGCCAACGAATGAGAAGAGCATGCCGATCCAGTAGATGCGGAAGTCGCGCAGCCGCAGGGAGCTGAAGGTGCGAGCCCAACCCCCCGGAGGCGTGAGCACCATCGGGCCGCCCATGCCAGGTCCCTGCATTTGACCCACGGCGTCGGATCCACCCCTACCCATACCACCACCCCAACCTCCACCGCCACCCCAGCCACCGCTGCCTCCTCGCTGGCGAGGTTGAGTTGCTTCACCGCCGTTTGCGTGTCCGTTCACCTCCGGGCCTGCTGGGGCCTGAGGCGTCATCGTACTTAGATCGTCTCGGTCTCGCGCCATAGGAGAAAAGATCCTTCCCAACCGGGGTCCGGCTGCTGTGTGGGTTCCGCCGTCAGGCCGAAGGCGGTCAGAGAGGCTCGTTAGCGAGCAGGAATCTCAACTGTTTCGGCCAGTTGGGCTTCAAGCTGGCCCAGGTGCTCTCGGTAATGGCCCAGCTTCTGCTCCCACTGCTCGCGCATCTCGCTGAGCTTCTCGATCTTCTGCGTGATCAGGCGCAACTGCGCCTCCGTGACCTCGATCGCGTGCCGCAGCTTCAGTAGGCGCGTCGCAGAGGGCATGTCGCGGAACGACGCGCGCAGCGCCGTCCGCACCTCTTCGGCTTCTACCATCTCCTTGATTTCAGAGAGGGAGAAGCCAAGCATCTCTTGAAGCTGTCGAACCAGCTGGATGCGTTGGATGTCCTCTTCGGTGTACAGGCGAAAGCCGGACTCCATGCGCACGGGCGGCGGCAACAGGCCTCGCTCCTCGTAGAAGCGGAGGGTCCGCTGCGTCAGCGCTGTGCGCTCGGCGACCTCACCGATGCGATAGTAGTGTTCGCCTGCCGCACGTGGTCCCATGACCGTGCCTCCTGTCTCCCTAGTATAACCGGTGTCTCCTTAACGTCAAGGTGACAGAGCCTGTGTTGGCCTTGCGCGTCGTTTGAGGGTGCTATACTGCCGCTGCTCATGTCCGGCGACGCTGTGATGCCCGACCGCCCCGCCGCGGGGGCGCAGTTGATGTCGGCCGGCCTTCTCGTGGCGGGAGGCTTCCTCGGCAGCCGACTTCTCGGGCTTTTACGCAATATAGTCATTGGCCAGCAGTTCGGCACGACGCCCGAGCTCGACGCCTATTTCGCCGCCTTTCGCCTGCCGGACCTGCTCTTTCAACTCCTGGGCGGCGCTGCGCTGAGCGGAGCCCTTCTGCCGATGTGGGCTCAAGCCAGGCGCGAAAGCGCCGCCGCTGCCCATCGCCTCGCCAGCGCCGTGCTTACGCTGGTCGGGCTAGGCACGGCGTTGGTCGCTGGCGTGGCGTTTGTCATGGCTCAGCAGATCGTGCCGTTGACGGTGCCGGGGATGCCCACTGAGCTTCAGCAGGTTACCGTGGGGATCACGCGCGTACTACTCTTATCGGCGTTTTTCTTCAGCCTGAGCGGCCTTATCAGTGGCATCCTGCAGGGAAGCGAACGCTTTTTGCTGCCTGCCCTGGCGCCGCTCCTGTACAACGCTGCCATCATCGCGGCGGCGCTGTTGGCCCCGACGGTGGGCATCGAAGGGATGGCGTGGGGCGTAGTGGTCGGGGCGGGGCTGCACCTGGCAGTCCAGCTTCCCGGCCTGCGAGCCCTGGGTTTCGTGTACCGATGGACCCTCGGTCTCCGGGAGGCTGGGGTGAGGCAGGTGCTTCGCCTCACGGGCCCGCGGTTGCTCGGTCTGGTGGTCGGCCAGTTGCATTTCGTCGTCGCGACAGTGCTGGCCACGCTGCTGGGCCCCGGGAGCCTGGCTGCCCTCTCGTACGCCTGGGTCGTGCTGATGATGCCGATCGGGGTGTTTGGCATGGCCTTGGCGACGGCGTTCTTTCCGGCGATGCTCGCTCAAGGAGCCGACGAGGACCGGGCCGGCCTTTCCGCCAGCGTGGCCTGGGGTCTGCGCCTAGTCCTCTTCCTGGCGGTCCCTTCGGCGGTGGGCTTATTCCTCCTGAGCGACCAGATCGTGCAGGCATTGTTCCAGCGAGGCGAGTTCGGCGCGAGTGCTACGGCGGTTACGGCTGCAGCGCTGGCCGTCTATGCGATCGGACTACCGGGGCACGCGGCGCTGGAGGTGCTGATCCGCGCCTTCTATGCCCTGCGCGATACCACATCGCCGTTCGTCATCGCAGTTCTGGGCCTCGTCGTGAATGTGGCGACCAGCCTCGCGCTAATGGAGCCGTTGGGCGTGCGTGGATTGGCCCTCGGCTCGTCGCTCGCGGCTCTCGGAGAGGCGTGCGTCGCCGGTGCGCTATTATGGCGCAGGATCGGTCCGTGGCGAGGGGCATCGTCGCTCTTTCGCGTCGGGCTGGCGAGCGCGGCGATGGGGGTGGTGGTTGTGTCGGTTCGTGCTCTTTCACTGCCGGCGCTCCTGTCGGCAACCATCGCCGTGGGGACCGGCGCTGTTGTGTTCTTGGCGCTGGCGTGGCTGCTTGGCAGTCAGGAGCTGCGCTGGCTGGTGGCCTGGACGAGAGGCGAGGGCTAAGCGAGGCCATAGTCTTGCAGTGATGCGACGGCCGAGAGGAGCTCCTCCGGCGTGGGCGTGGCGTTGCCGAGGCGCTGGACCACGATCCCGGCAGCAGCGCTGGCAAGCTGGGCCGCCTCGATCAGCGGCGCACCGGCCGTCAACGCCAGCGTAAGGACACCGATGACGGCATCACCCGCGCCCGTGGTGTCGTAGACCTCCTGCTGGTTGGCGGCCGACAGCGAGCACACGCGACCCTCCGAGTCGATGAAGGACATGCCGGCGCTGCCGCGGGTGACCACGACCATTTGGGCGTTGAGACGCCGCTGCAGGTCGCGCAGAGCGCGGCCGACAGCCTCTTCATTCGGGAGCGGCCGTCTCAGGGTGGCTTCCGCCTCTTCGAGGTTGCACCGGACCAACACGCAGCCTCGGAACTTGCGGAGATCACCCTGGCTGTCGACGGCCACGAGCGAGCCGGTGCGCTGGCTCCAGGAGACTGCCTCGGCGACGACGGACTCGTCGACGACGCCGCTCTTGTAGTCGGAAATCAGCAGCGCTTCGGTGTCCGCTAGGCTCGCCCGCAGCATGGTCAGCAGTTGGCGGCGCACCTGCGGCGCCAACTGCTGCCGTTCTTGGCGGTCGATGCGGACGACCTGCTGAGGGAAGCGCAGGCTGACCTCGGCAAGGACTCTCGTTTTGGTCGTCGTCTTACGGCGCGGGTCGGTGACAATGCCATCGAGGGCGACGCCCTTGGCGGCAAGGCCATTGATCAAATCATCGCGCGCTTCGTCTTGGCCGACGACGCCGACCACCCGCGCGTCCCCACCAAGGGCGGCGATGACCAGCGCGGGGTTGGCCGCCGCCCCGGGAATGGTGAAGCGGTCACGGAAGGCGAGGACAGGCACCGCGGCCTCACGGCTCAGCCGCTCCGCCCGCCCGACCACGTACTCATCGAGGCAGAGGTCGCCCACCACGGTGATCCGACGCCCCGCCAGGCGTGGCACCCAATCGCCGAGGCTCATGCGAGGCGACCCACCACAACGACGACGCCGATGACCACGGCCAGAAGGCCGGGGAGGCCGAAGATGGCAGGGCCGCCAAGGAAAAGGGCGATGGCTCCTGCAAGCAGCACGGACGCGGTGCCGATGATCTGCAGCGGCAGGCCTCGTTTGTAGCGCACAGCGCGACTCATCGCCCCGGCGAGAAGCAAGCCGAATCCCCAGCCGAGGAGTAGCGTGAAAAAGCCGCGAAGCGGGAGCAGGGCCCAGATGAGCCCGCCGGCGACGGCCAGGGCGGCACCGACGCCGATCGCCCCGAGGTAGTGGGTCCAGGTCAGCTGATAGATGGGAGAGCGCTGCAGACGAGCGCAGTTGCGGCAACGAGCGCCGGTGGGCGTCTGCACGAGGCAGCGGGGGCAGATCGGCGTCTCGCACTTGTTGCAACGCAGAAGGGTCGCCACCGACCGATGGGTGTTGCAATACAGCAGCGGCGGCTCGGCGGTGGTCATGACTGAGCAGTGCTGGTGTCCGGTCGCCAGGCGTTGGGCCCGCGTAGGGCTTGGAAGAGAACAAGGACCACGAAACGCGGCAGGCGGCTGAACTGGCGACGCCAGCGCCAGGGCATCCGGACGAGGCGGAAGAGCCATTCGAGTCCCAGGTGGCGCATGAGACGGGGGGCGCGAGGCACGCGGCCGCTCAGTACATCGAAGGAGCCGCCCACGCCGATAGCGATGGGCACGCCAAGCGCCTGTTTGTGCCGTGCCAGCCACGTTTCCTGGAGGGGCGCGCCGAAGGCGACCAGAAGAATTGAGGCGCCGCTCGCCCGAATGCGGCCTACGAGCGCTTCCTCGCCTTCTTTCGGGAGGTGGTTCCCTTGGGCGGGCCCCATCTCCGCTCCGGCAAGGCGCAGCGTTGGGAATCGGTGCACTAGGACAGCGGCAGCCTGCTCGGCGACGCCCGGGCCGGCACCAAGCAGATAGATGCTCTCGCTGCGGCGGGCGGCGATGGAGGCGAGGGAGACCACCAAGTCAACGCCTGGATGGCGACAGGGTAAAGGGCGGCCGAGCAGCCAGGAAGCGACGACGATGCCCGTTCCGTCGGCCAAGCGAAGGTCGGCCTGGAGGAGCGCGTTACGGAAGGCAGGGTCGTCGCGGGCAAGGACGAGGAACTCGGGGTTCACCGTTGCCACTTGGTGCGGGCTGCGCTCGTCCAGCAACTGCTCGAGTCGTGCCAGCGCCTCGTCGGCTGTCAGGCTGTGAATAGTCACCCCGAGGATGGGTACAGACTTAGGCGATGGCTCCGAATCGAAGCTATCCATTGCAGTCGAGCGCGCGTTGCGCGGCGGCCAGCACGAGCGTCGGTGACAGCTCGCGCAAGCACGGGCGGGGTAAGCATCCTTCGCGCAAGCCAAGGCCGTCGCCCACGTAGAAGCAGGGGCTGCAGGCAAGCTCGAGGCGCACCACGTCCGCGTAGCTGCGCCCTGCGGTCCAGGGGCCCCAGGCCCTGTGGTTTGAAGGGCCAAAGAGCGCGACTACCGGCGTGCTCACGGCCGTGGCGAGGTGCATGACGCCGCCGTCGTTGGCGATGAGCAGGCGGCAGCGGGCCAGGACCGCAGCGAGCTGTGACACGCTCGTCCGGCCTGCCAGGTCGATGCACGGCGCCGGCAGGTTGGCGGAGACAGTCCGAGTCAGGCCGACCTCCTCAGGACCCCCGACGAGAACGACGCGGGCGCCCCGGTCCTGAAGAGCGCGAGCGAGCGCGGTGAAAGCGGCGATGGGCCATCGGCGTGCCCGGCTGAAGTCACCGCTGCCCGGGTGGAGCGCGATGAGCTCGCCCCCATTCGGCAACTTTCCCGCGGCCCAGTCCATCGCCTCGGAGGAGATGGGGACCTCGAGCGGACCTGGTTCACCCTGCGCACCTAACAAGCCGGCGACGGCGAATGCATACTGCACTTCGTGCATGGCGCCGAAGCCATCGTCCTTGACGCGGTGGGTGAGGAAGATGCCCCGGCCGTTATCGAGGCCGGCGCGCGTTGGCGCTCCGGCGGCCGCACAGAGAAGAGCGTATTTTGCGGCGCCGAACCGCGTTGTCAAGTGGTGGAAGAGGGCGATTGCATCGAACCGTCGGTCTCGGAGCTCGGACAGAAGGATCATACTTTGGCGAAGGGCATCCAGGTTGACGGCGTTCCATGGCTTGTCGAAGAGGGCTTTGGGAAAGGTGATCACGTCGTCTACGAGGTCAGTTCCTCGAAGGACGGCCGCGCTGTGTGGTGGCACCAACGCGGCGAGGTGGTCCGCTGGGCGGGCGATACGGAGGGCCCTCAGAGCCGGCGTCGCTGTCAGGACGTCACCGAGATCGGCAAGCTTGACTGTGAGGACTCTCATGGGCGCGGAGAGCCCTGGGCCGCTTGCTCGAGCGCGTCGAGGGCCGCTTGCGCGGAGCGTTCCCAGGTGAAGGTGGCGGCACGTTGCAGGCCAAGAGCGCGGAGCCGTTCGCGCAGCGCTTCGTTCGTGCAAACTCGGTAGATGGCTCGGGCGATGTCGAGGGTGTCCTCCGGGTCAACTAGAATGGCGGCCTCGCCGGCCACCTCCGGCAGTGAGCCAGCGTTGGAAGCGATCACCGCGGTGCCGCAGGCCATCGCCTCGATCACCGGCATGCCAAACCCCTCGAACAGCGAAGGCAGCACCAAAACGCGGGCGTGGCGCATGAGGGCAGGGAGGTCCTCCGGGGGGAGGAAGCCGGTCAACGTTATCGCCTGGCTGACTTCCTGCATCTGGTCGAGCAACTCCGGAGGTACCCAGCCTTTCTCACCCGCCAAGACGAGGCGCTCGGAGAGGCCCGCCTCTCGTCGGAGGACCGCGAAAGCTTCGACAAGGCGACCGACGTTCTTTCGTGGATGTAGGGTGCCCACGTAGAGGATGTAATCGCCCTCAATGCCGTACTGCGCCGCAAGGCGCTCACGCTCTCCGGCTGTAGGGTACGGCGTGAACTCCTGGGACGGGGCGAGATAGACGACCGCTATGCGCTCCTCAGGTACATTGAGATGCTCCATCACGTCTTCTTTCGTCACCTGTGAGTCGACGAGGATGACTTTGGCCCAGCGTGCGCTGAGCGCGGTGAAGGTTCGCAGATACCAGTGGTCCAACGCGTGATACGCCTCTGGGTAGTAAAGGTAACCAAGATCGTGAATAGTGACCACGCTACGAGGGTGGACGATCGGCAGGACGTGTGCCGGCACAAACAGGACGTCTGGTCGCTGCCGCACCATCTCCCAAGAGAGGCGTAGCTGCGTCCATAGGCGCGGGAAGCGCAGAATGCGCTCCCGTGTATTCGGTTGCCAGGGGAAGAGGGTGCCCTCCGGAGGCTCGTTGAAGTAGAGAAGGAACTGGTGGTCGCGAGCACGCTCGAGGCCCAGGAGTGCCTGGAGAAGGTGAAGCGAGTAGTTCTCCGGGCCAGTGCGGTGTAGACGGGTGGCCCGGCTCGCGTCAACTCCTATGCGCACCGGCTGCCTCTTGCAGGACGGAGTCGCATTCCTGCAGGACCGAGAGCGCGGGCATCTCTCGGATGCATGGGTGGAGCGGCAACTCCGCTTCGCTGTAGTCTAGGCGGTTGCAGGGGACACAGGCTAGGGGCGAAACTACGGTCCGATGGCGGCGCCGGTCGCCCCAGGGGCCGAACGACGTGACGCTGACGGGTCCGTAGAGATGCACGGTCGGCGTGCCGACGGCCACTGCTAGGTGCATGGGGCCCGAGTCGGCACCGACGGCCACGTCGCAGCGGGCTAGAGCGGCAGCAAGGTCGCCGATGCCAAGGCCAATGAGCGGCGTGGCGGGGACGGATAGCGCGGAACGGACGGCTTCTACGCGTGGCGCATCCGAGCGTGCCCCGGCAACCGCGAGACGCAGGCCTGTCTCGGTGGCGAGGTGCATGCCCACTTGAGCAAAGGCGGCTGGCGGCCAGAGCTTCACAGGCGCGCCGGCTCCGACGAGCAGCATTGCCCATCCATGACCGGGAAGGGATGATTCGGCCGCGGTGCGCTCCTCGTCGGTGACAGGGAAATCGAGCGGGCCAGGGTCGCCCTCTGATAGGTGTAGGCCCTGCTGCAGGACGTAGGAATTCTGCAGCACCTCGTGCCGTTCCACCTGATAGGGGATGGCGTCGCTCAGCAACGGGGTTGTCTCCGGGCCGGCGTAGCCGATCCTTCGGGGGATGCCCGCAGCGGCGGCAAGGAGGGCTCCCCACCAGAAGTCGAAACGGAGGACGACCGCAGTATCGAAGGCGTGTTGGCGCCAACGACTTGCTTCGGCCAGCAGGCGGAGGTATGGCGACCAAGGCGTGGCCTTTGGACGCCGATTGAACCACGGGAAGTCGACCTCCAGGACCTCGTCAACCCACGGAAAGCGGGCCGCGACATCGCGGTTCCATGGGCCGACGGCCAGCGTGATGTGGGCGCCGGAAAGAGAGTGCCGCAGCAGGCGCAACGCGGGCACTGCAAGAATCAGATCGCCGAGATGGTCGGGCCTGAGTAGGACGATGCGACGGGGCTCGCCTGGTGGTGGCGGTCCCGCCCGACGCGTTGCGCCATACAAGCGGAGCAGCGCCAAGCGGAGCGCATCATTCATGCCCATAAGCCGATGATAGCATCGGCTTTTTGTAACGGGCAAGGTGGGCGGCGGACGGCCCGTTGTTCCGCGAGGGTCTGAGGCTAGCTATACTAGAGGGACATGGCAGCGAAACGCGACTACTACGATGTACTGGGCGTTGCGCGAAACGCCTCTGAGGAGGAGTTGAAGCGGGCGTACCGGCGCCTGGCGATGCAATACCATCCAGACCGGAACCCGGAGCCGGATGCCGAGGCACGCTTCAAAGAGATCAATGAGGCATACGAGGTGCTCGGCGACGCGGAGAAGCGCGCTCGCTACGATCGATACGGCAGCCCTGAGGCGAGTCCCTTCGAGCGAGGCTTCGAGGGTTTCGGGTTTGGTGGGCTTGGCGACGTCTTCGACGCCTTCTTTGGAGGCACTTCAGTCCGATCACAGCCCCAGCGCGGCGCGGACCAGCGACTCGACTTGCAGCTGACCTTCGAAGAGGCGGCGTTCGGCGCCGAGAAAGAGATCGACCTCACTCGGATTGAGCTCTGCGGCACGTGCAAGGGGTCGGGTGGCGATCCGGCGACGCCCCCGACGCGCTGCACCACCTGTAACGGCTCGGGCCAGG
>DATDQG010000063.1:0-17000 GCA_035292365.1 Dehalococcoidia bacterium | reverse complement strand
GAGGGTCTCGCCCTGCGAGCCTATCCCCCCGAGCGCGGGCACTTCAGCCCAATATCCACCCTCCTCAGCGGGGTGGATGATGATAGTGTATTCCTTCATAGCAGCGCCTCGAACTCTTCCGGGGTCAGGCCCGAAAGCGTCCGAACCGTTGGCGTTCTCAAGACATAGTGGCTGCCGCGTATGCGGTCTACAACGATACCGGCACGGTTCAAAGGCTCGAATGGCCTGTTCCGTTGTGACACCTCCGAGTCGCCTCGATCAGGGACAGTTCTGCGTGCCCGGCCTTAGAATAGCCCTGAGCCTGCGCCGGGGCCCCTCGTCCACTCCAACCGCCCAAAGATATCGTCCACGTAGCGGACGTAGAAGCCGTAGTCGAAGAGCGCTTCTAGCTCCTCCTTCGAGAGACACCGAGCCACCTCCGTGTCGGCGCGGAGGAGGTCGCGGAAGTCCAGCCCTTCGTCCCAGGCGCGGTGGGCGTGGCGCTGCATGATCTCGTAGCCCTGCTCGCGCGTCATCCCTCGCTCTATGAGGGCCAACAGCACGCGCTCGGAGAAGATCGCCCCACGGGTCAGCTCGAGGTTTTGGCGCATGCGCTCGGGGAAGACCTTGAGCCCGCGCAGGATGAAGGTGAACAGGTCGAGGATGTAATCGAGGGCCATGCAGGAGTCGGGCAAGGTGATGCGCTCGGCCGAGGAGTTGCTGATGTCGCGCTCGTGCCAGAGGGCCACACTCTCGTAGGCGGGAACGACATAGCCTCGTATGACGCGCGCCAGCCCGCAGACCCGCTCCGCGAGCTCGGGATTGCGCTTGTGGGGCATGGCCGAGGAGCCCGTCTGGCCGGCGGCGAAGGGCTCCTGCACCTCACGCACCTCGGTTCGCTGGAGGTGGCGGACCTCGGTGGCGAACTTCTCCAGTGAGGCGGCGATGAGAGCCAGGGTGGCGACGAACTGGGCGTGACGGTCGCGCTGCACGACCTGGTTCGAGACCGGCTCGCGCCCCAGGCCGAGGTCGGCGCACACCCGCTCCTCGATGTCGGGCGGGATGGTGGCATACGTGCCGACGACACCGGCGATCTTGCCGACGGCCGCCTCCGCCTTCGCCCGGGCAAGCCGTTCACGACCGCGTCGCAGCTCCTCCACCCACATCGCCAGCTTCAAACCGAAAGTGATCGGCTCGGCGTGGATGCCGTGGGTGCGTCCGATCATGATCGTCCCTTTGTGCTCCAGGGCGCGTGCCTGGAGGACTTCGAGGAGGGCCGACATGTCGGCGTCCAGCAGATCTGCCGCCTCGGCGATCTGCAGCCCTTGAGCGGTATCGATGACGTCGTTCGAGGTGAGGCCGTGGTGTATCCAACGCCCCTCGGGGCCAAGGCCAGCGGTGATGGAGCGCGTGAAGGCGGTCATGTCGTGGCGGGTGCGCTCGAAGATCTCCTCGTAGCGCGCCATATCGTGGCGGGCGTCGCGCAGCTTCGCCATGTCTTCGGGCGGGATCAGCCCCTTGGCGGTCCAGGCCTCGCAAACGGCAAGCTCCACTTTGAGCCAGGTCTCCAGCTTATTCTCCTCGGACCAGACGTGCTTCATGGCGGGGCGGGCGTAGCGGTCGATCATGGCAGATGCTCCGTGAGGCTAGCGGACCCGAAGGAAAGCCACAGTAAAAGGACTCAGCCCTTCTGCTTGTTCCTCGGCGAATTCGACCAAGGCTGCAACGACCGAACCAAAGGCCTTTGAGACCAATTGAGGAGTGAGTACGAGGATGCCACGGTGAGGGACACCTGACTCAATGAAACGCAGATTGGGCCTCATAAAGTCGCCGCCGTTGCACGTTACGAAGCAACGCCCTTCAAAGGAAGCGAACTTGAGCTGCTCTTCGTCGCCCTTGCCATTCATCCCTGCCTCAATGGAGCTGATGATGTCGAGGCCTCTTGCGCGCCCGATCTCCGCAATCTTTCGCGAGATATCTTCATCGAGATAGAAGCGCATCCTAAGCCGATGGCGGTTTCATAAAGGGATACTTCGCGTAGACTGCCTCCGGTGTCCACTGCTCTTCTTCAGCTATCCGATCGTCAATCTCTTCCGGGTACGCCTCCGCGTAAGCCAAGGCGACCCGCAATTGCATTTCGCTGAGCCAATCGTACCTTTTTCTTAGCTTATTCCAGTTCTCACTGAGAACTCGGTAACTCCTCACAATCTCCCAGACACCGAGCCCTGTGCCGGCGATGTGTGCGTGCCTCCCGGTTGGCGTGTCTGTGAAGTAGATGCCAGGAATGCGGCGCATCTTGAGCGCCTCTTCCAGCATCTCATGAGCGATGCTGGAGAAATCCCGGCCGGTGCGACGCATGATCTCTTTGATCTCCTCGCGCACTTCGGCAGCGAGACGAATCGTTACAGGTTTCTTGGCAAGCGTGGACTGAGCCATAGCATCAGCATACGCGTATTACATGTCTTACGCAAGCTCAAGACGGTTTATTGGCTCGCCAGCTCGCCGCGGTAGGTCTCATAGGACTGACGGATGGCCTCGTACTTCAGGCCCAGAATCTCAGCGGCTAAGAAGGCGGCGTTGCGGGCACCCCAAGCGCCGATAGCGACCGTCGCCACAGGTATGCCCGGCGGCATCTGGGCGATGGCATAGAGCGCGTCCACTCCTTTCAACTCACTGCTCTGCAGAGGCACGCCGATGACCGGCAGCGTCGTCCACGACGCGAGCGCGCCCGGCAAGGCGGCGGCGCCTCCAGCGCCGGCGATGAGCACCTCGAAGCCCTGTTCCCGTGCCATCAAGCCGAACTGGCGCACTTTCTCCGGCTGACGGTGGGCCGACATGACGTGGACCTCATGAGGGATACTCAAGCGCTCCAAGACTTCCACGCAACCCTGCATGGTGTCGCGGTCGGAGGCCGAGCCCATGATGACAGCTACCAGTGCGGTGCCCATTCTCGCTCCGTTGGTGCGTTTAGGGAGACCCAAGCGATTTTAGCATATGTCGTTGGGAGTCGACGGCCGGCCAAGCAAACCGGCGGTAAACTGGTCAAGAACACATCGCGCAGCCCGCCGCCATTTGGAGGCCGCTCTCGAGCCGAGTAGAATGGGCTCAGCGTGAGCAAGGGCACCGACGAAGCATGAGCGATATCCGCCGCCTCTACCAGCTGCAGTTGCTCGACCTAGAGATCACTGTCCGCAGCGTCGAGCAGCGTGGCCTCGAGGAGCGGTTGCAGGGCTGGGCCGAACTGGACGAGTCAGTGGCGCGGCGCGACGAGGCCCGGGGCGCCGTGATCGTCCTCGAGCGAGAGCAGCGCGACTTTCAGGGAGAGGTCGACGTTGCTGCCGCCAAGTTGACGCGAGAGGAGCAGCGGCTCTACGGCGGCGAGATCAGGAACCCTCGCGAGCTCACGGACCTCCAACGGGAGGTCCAGTCCTTGCAGGCACAGCGCGCCGATAAGGACGAGCAACTCCTGGAGCTGCTGGTCCGAGTGGACGAGGCCCGGGCACACCTCAGGGATGAAGAGGCCAAGGCCGGCGAGCTCGAGGCTCGGTGGGCCGCCATGACGCAAGAAATGCGGACGCAACTCACAGCCGTCACGGCAACGCTTGCCCAACTTGAAGCACAGCGGGCGCAGGTGACGCAAGGCGTTGAAGCCAGCAGTCTTCGCCTCTACGACACACTGCGCGCCGGACGCAACGGACTGGCGGTGGCCCGGGTCGAGCAGAGCCGCTGCCAGGGCTGCCGTGTCGAACTGCCCGCCGCTGTCCTCCAGCGGGTGCGCCAGGACCGCCAACTCTCGCAGTGCAACCACTGTAACCGGCTGCTTTATCTGATGTGATGCACTGATGGATGCTCTGGCCTTCCTCCGTCTGCCCGCCGGGAAGCGCGCCAGCCTGCGCCAGCGGGCCGACGGAGGGGAGCCGGGACATCCCCTGCACGCCGCCCTGGAACGAGCCGCTCAAGAGGAAGGCTTCGAACTCGAGCGCACCTTCGCTCAGCAGCCCGGCGAGCGAAGGCACGCGGCTTATGAGGCGCTCCTGCGTCATCTCAGCGAGCCGCCAGCTGGTCAGCTCGGCGCCCCACAGCGGTTCCGCGTGCTGTTCATTCCCGACTGGCAACACCTGGATCAACAGCCGCTGCGCGCCGCGGAGCGGCTCCTGGAGGTGGAGGCACATGGACTCATTGTGCGCTCCCTCGCCGATGAGGACCCACTGGCGGCAGCGCTCGGCGCCTGGGAGGCGTGGCATCAGCGACGAGGCGCCCAGGTGCGACAGGGAATGGAACGCCGAGCAGTGCAGGGCCTTGGTCTTGGAAGGCCACCCTACGGCTATCGGATAGGTGAGAACGGACATTTCGAGGTCGTGGAGAGTGAGGCCCAGACGGTCCGCCTCATGTATCGACTCTATGTCCGCTCCCGCCTCGGCCTGCGGCGCATTGCGGCCGAGATCAACGACGAGGGCCGCCAGACACGCCACGGGCGGCCCTGGAGCATTGTGTCTATCCGCACTATCCTGCGCAACCGGGCCTACCTTGGCACCTACGACCGCTTCGGCTTCCGGGTGCTCAGCGCCCATGCAGCGATCATCTCACCGGAGGAGTACCGCCTCGTCCAGGAGCGCCTGGGGCGGTTCAGCCTGGCGGGCATCGCGCCACAGCCTTCGGTCTTCCTTCTTTCCGACCTAGCGCGCTGCGGCTTTTGCGGGAACACCATGATGGGAGTGAGCCGCAAGCAGCGATGGCAACGCCGCACCGGCGAGCGGCGAGAGCAGGTCTACCGGTACTACCAATGCCAATCGAGGCGCAATCTGAGCCTGTGCCAGTACCGCACGCGACGCGCCGTGCAGCTCGAAGCCATGGTTTTCGCCGAACTGCGCCGTCTGCAGCATCGGCTCCCGCCGCCTTCGTTGCTCAAGCGCCCAACGCCGCCCGTAAGCAACCGGGAACGGCTGCAGGTCCTCCGAGCCACTGCCCAGGGCCTCGCTTCGCTTAAGGAGCTGCGCGTGCGCGCCCAGGAGTGGTTCCATCCTCTTGGCGCCAGGCTGGTCGGCCGCTCTTGGGAGCAGCAGCTCATGGCCTGGGAAAGCCTTCCGTACAGCCATCAGAGGTCGCTCTTGCTGGCGCTGCTCACGAGCGTGGTGGTGCGCGAGAACGGCATCGAGCTGGAGCTCCGCGAGCCGGCCGGCGCCTGAGACCCCGGCGCAGATCTAAAGGCCGGCAGCGATGTCGTGGCGATAGAAGGCGCCCGGGAAACGGACACGCGGGATGTTGCGGTACACCCGCTCCCGTGCGGCGGTGATCGAGCCGCCGAGCGCCGCCAGCGTGAGCACGCGACCGCCGTCGGTGAGAGGGTCGGGAGACCCCTCCACGAGGCGCGTGCCGGCGTGGAAGCAGACGACATCGGGGTCGAGGGTCTCGAGCCCGCGAATCGGGAGCCCAATGTCGTAGCGGGCAGGATAGCCCCCGGAGGCCAGCACCACGCCCACGCAGGGCTCGGGCCGCCAGCGGAGCTCCACCTCGTGGAGGCGACCGCGTGCCGTTGCCCACAGGACCTCCAGCAGGTCGCTCTCCAGTCGAGGGAGCACCACCTGCGCCTCGGGATCGCCGAAGCGGGCGTTGAACTCGATCACCTTCGGGCCGTCTTTGGTGACCATCAGGCCGGCGTAGAGCACGCCACGGAACGCATGGCCGTCCTCGGCCAGCACACGCAGCGTCGGGCGGACCACACGCCGCACCATCTCGCCGACCTCCTTCTGCCCGAAGAAGTCCGGCGGGCTGTAGGCGCCCATGCCGCCGGTGTTCGGGCCCGTGTCGCCGTCGCCGACCCGCTTGTAGTCGCAGGCCGGCGGCATCGGCAGGATGGTATCGCCGTCGACGAAGCACAGCAGGCTCACCTCCGGGCCCTCAAGGCACTCCTCAACAAGGACGCGGTCGCCGGCTTCCCCGAAGATGCGGCGCACCATCAGGTCCTCCAGGGCGACGACGGCCTCTTCGCGCGAGCGACACACCAGCACGCCCTTGCCGGCCGCGAGGCCGTCCGCCTTCACGACGAGCGGGTAGGGCTGTTCGGTGACATAATCTCTTGCAGCGGCCGCGTCAACGAATACGCGTGCCCGGCCCGTGGGCACGCTCGCGCGGGCCATTACCTCCTTCGCGTACGCTTTGCTCGACTCGATGCGGGCCGCGCCCTGCGTTGGCCCGAATGCGGTCACATCGTGCTCGGCGCACAAGTCCACCAGCCCCAAGGCGAGCGGCGCCTCCGGTCCGACGATGACAAAGTCCACGTGTTCGTTGCTGATGGCGCGGCTGAGCTCGAGCAGATCTGTGGCCTCAATGGGCAAGTTTGTGCCGAGCAAGGCGGTGCCGGCGTTGCCGGGGGCGATGAAGAGCCGGTCGAGACGCGCGCTGCCCTGCAGCTTCCAGGCGATAGCGTGCTCGCGCGCGCCGGAGCCCACGATGAGGACGTTCACGCGTACTCCTCGTCGACCGCGTGCACCCAATGGAGATGCGGCTGGACGGAGCGCACGAGCCGGCGATCGAGGGTCCAGAGCTCGCAGCGCTCCATCTCGGCCAGAGCGAGGTATTGGGCATCGTAGATGCGGCCGTGGCCATATCGTTTCGCGAGCGCCCAGGCACGTTGCAGGAGACCCCGAGGCGCACGCTCGACGACAGGCAGCGCGATCAGATCATCAAAGATGGCATCTCCTTCTGAGACATCAATCTGGCGGCGGGCGACGCGAAGACGGACAGCCGAGGCCGATTCCGCATAGAACTGAGCAGGCACGATCATCTCCCAGTCGTTCGTGATGGCGTCGGCCCAAAACCGCTGGACGGCCTCGCTCCGATGCGCGGGAAGGAGCCAGGCCACCGCTACGCTTGCGTCCACGACGCAGCGCATCTACGGCAGACGCTCCCTCGCTTCGTCGATGAGCGCTTCGATGTCGAGCTCCCCCAACCTCTCCCTCAAGGCCTCCCTCCTCCTGTTCACCCTCTCCATCAACGCCATCATCTCCTCGCGCCTCCCCTCGACCCTTTCCTCCATCTTCTCCTCCAGTGCCCGTCGGGGTATGAACCATTGCTGACCGACGCGATAGCCCACCAGCGCGCCCTCCCGCAGGTAACGTCGCACCTGTTCCGTGGAGCGACCCAGATAGGCGGCCGCCTCTTGCACGGTGACGGTATCTTTCGCGTCATCCATGTTGTTGTCGTCCACAACATACCTTGCTTTGTCAGGCATGTCAATCCCCCGTCGGCGCTAGAGCCGCATCTTTTCGAGGATGGGCGCGAGGTTTGGCGCGGCCCAACCGTCGGGCTTCAGCACTTTCCCGTCCTCGCGCTTGGCGCCACCGACCTTGGCCATGTTCGATCGATGAACCTCATCGAAGATGGGGCGAATGTCCATGCCGTAGGACACCGCGGTGCCGTACACCACATAGAGCAGATCGGCGAGGCCATCCGCGATACCGATGAGGTTGCCTTCCGCCATTGCCGCCTCGAGTTCGGCCAGCTCTTCCTTGATCAGCTTCAGGCGCAGATCGACAACGCCCGAGTCGGGGGACGCCGGGGCCCGGCCGACCAGCACGTCAAAGGCGCGATGGAACTCCAACACCGCCTCAAATGGATCGAACCAGCTCGCTTCCATTGGTCCTCCTGCTGGAGTAGTCGGCGAAACGCAACGACGCTGTGCCCGCCCCGAGGCCGCGCCTAGCCATGCGGCGGCCAGCAGGATAGTCGGGCAAACCCTGGCCCTGCGTCAAGTCGGCGGCCACCGGTCTGCATGGAGCCCCTCCGCCAACAGCAAACGGCGTCAGAAGTTGAGCTTGCGGTGGCGCAGCAGGATGCTCTGCAGGATCCCCATTGCCGCTAGGAAGGTAATGAGCGAGCTCCCGCCATAGCTGATGAACGGGAGAGGCACGCCGGTGATGGGCAAGAGGCGCACGTTGCCGGCGATGTTCACGAACGACTGGACCAGCACCATGGACACGATGCCGGCGGCCAGCAGGCGCCCGAAGACATCCTGGCTCAGCGAAGCCGTGCGCAGGCCGCGCCAGACCAGAATCAGGAGTAGTCCAAAGAGCACCATCGCGCCAATGAAGCCGAACTCCTCGCCCAACACGCTGAAGATGAAGTCGATCCTCTGAACGCGCAGGAAATGCAGTTGGCTCTGCGTGCCCTCCAGGAACCCTTTGCCGAGCATTCCCCCGGAGCCGATGCTGATCTCTGCCTGGAGTACGTTGTAGCCGCTCCCGAGCGGGTCGCGGCTCGGGTCGAAGTGCGCCGCCAAACGTTCCCACATGTAAGCGGAGAAAAAGCGCGCGGCAAGGAGGGGCGCGAGGACGCCGGCGAGAAGCCCTAGCTGCGCCAGGTGCCAGACGCGGACACCCGCGACCACGGCGATGCCGAGCCAGAGCGCGCCGAAGATGACGGCCGTGCCGAGGTCCGGCTGGAGGAACACGAGGACGGCCAGCGCGGCCATCAGCGCAAGCGAGACGAGGAGCACGCCCCACTGCCGCACCGACGCCTGGCGGTCGCTGAGGAACTTCGCCACAGCGATGATGAGGCAGAGCTTGGCGATCTCCGAGGGCTGAAGGGGCAACACCACCAGGTCGAGCCAGCGACGGGCGCCGTAGGTACGGTCGCCTACGAGCAGAACGGCGACCAGCAGCAGCAACGCCAGACCATAGAGATAGGGGGCTAGCGCGCCGAACATCCGGTAGTCGACGTAGGTCAGCACCGCCATGATGCCGAGGCCGAGGAGCGCGTACAGCCCTTGCCTCAGGGCGGGCTGGTCGAACCACGGAGTCCCAGGCTGGCTGGTCGGCTGGGCGGCGCTGTAGATGAGAGCAAGCCCGTAGACGAGGAGCGCGAGCACGGCCAGCGCGAGCAACGGGTCGAAATGCCGCCACTGTCGTGCCTGGATGAATGGGCGGACCACGGCCTACGACCCCTCCTGGAGCACGCGCTGCACCGCCCTGACCAGCCGCTCCGCCCCGAACCGCTCGTCCAGAGCCGTCTGCATACTCATGCGCTGCCTCCCTCTAGGATGATAGCCTGGCCGCCGATGCCCGTCTATTGCCGGGCGGACGCCTGCCTGCTCGGGGATACGAGCGTGCTACAATTAGCGGGCATCATTCCGAGAAAGGCACTCATCCATGTCAACCGACGCCATCGTGGTGCGTGGCGCGCGCGAGCATAACCTCAAGAACATCGACGTCGCCATCCCGCGCTCCAAGCTCGTCGTCATCACGGGCGTTTCCGGCTCGGGAAAGAGCAGCCTGGCCTTCGATACCATCTACGCCGAAGGGCAGCGGCGCTATGTGGAGTCGCTTTCCGCCTACGCCCGCCAGTTCCTGGGACAGATGGAGAAGCCGGACGTGGACACCATCGAGGGCCTCAGCCCAGCCATCGCCATCGACCAGAAGGGCGTCAGTCACAACCCGCGCTCCACCGTCGGCACTGTCACCGAGATCTACGACCACCTCCGTCTCCTCTTCGCCCGCGTCGGACGACCCCACTGCCCCCAGTGCGGTCGTCCAATCCAGCAGCAGACCGTGCAGCAGATGGTGGACGCGGTCCTCGACTTCCCGGAAGGCACACGCTTCATGGTCCTGGCGCCCGTAGTCCACGACCGCCGCGGAGAGCACGCCAGCGTCCTCGACGACCTGCGCAAGGCCGGCTTCGTCCGGGCCCGCGTGGATGGACAGCTGCACGATCTTGGGGAGCAGATAACACTGGACCGCTACCGCCAGCACACGATCGAGGCGGTTGTGGACCGCCTGGCCGTGGAACCCGGCGACCGCCCGGCCCTGGCGACCCGCGTCGCCGACTCGCTGGAGACGGCGCTCAAGCTCGGTAGCGGCATCGTCCAGGTGCTCCTGGCCGACGACACCGAGTTGCTCTTCTCCGAGCACTTCGCCTGCCCGCACTGCGGCATCAGCGTCGGGGCCATCGAGCCGCGCACCTTTTCGTTCAACAATCCCCATGGCGCCTGCCCCACGTGCACGGGGCTCGGCCAGCGCCTCGAAGTCGACCCTGAGCTCGTGGTCCCGAACCGGGAGCTCCCCCTGGCCCAGGGCGCGATCAAGCCCTGGGCCAGAAGCGGCGCCACCGGCCTGGGGCATGTCAATGAATGGTACCTCCGTGAGCTGGCCGGTCTCTCCCGAGAGCAGGCCTTCTCCCTGCAGACGCCGTTCCAGGACCTGACGCAAGAGCAGCAGCAGGCTGTCCTGTTCGGGCCCGATGGGCACATGGCCGAGGAACGGCGGAGCGAAGGGCGTCGTTGGCACGGCGAGGCCCGCCGCTCCTTCGAGGGCGTGCTGCCCAATCTCGAGCGCCGCTACCGTGAAACGGAGTCTGACTACGTCCGGCAGGAGATCGAGCGCTACATGTCGGCTCGGCCCTGCCCGACCTGTCAGGGACGTCGCCTCAAGCCCGAGGCTCTGGCAGTCACCGTGGACGGCTGCAACATCCACGACGTCAGCCTCTTCTCCGTGCGCCAGGCGCACGGCTGGGTCGACCGGCTCGAGGGGCTACGCGCCGAGAGCCCGCTCACGGAGCGCGAGCGCACCATTGGGTACCAGATTTTCAAGGAGCTACGCTCGCGGCTCGGCTTTCTGCTGGACGTGGGACTGGACTATCTCAATCTGGGCCGTAGCGCCGGGAGCCTCAGCGGCGGTGAGGCGCACCGCATCCGGCTCGCCACCCAGATCGGCAGCGGGCTCACCGGGGTGCTGTACGTCTGTGACGAGCCGTCGGTGGGGCTTCACCCGGTGGATAACGCCCGTCTGATCGGCACGCTCGAGCGTCTGCGTGACCTTGGCAACACCGTGCTGGTCGTCGAGCACGATGAAGCCATGATGCGCGCCGCCGACTGGATCATCGACATGGGACCGGGCGCGGGCGAACAGGGCGGCTATGTCGTCGCCAACGGCCCCATCGAGACGATCATGCAGACGCCCGACTCCATCACCGGTCAATACCTAAGCGGCGTACGCAGCATCCCGATGCCCACGCGGCGTCGGCCCGGCAATGGCCTGGCCATCACCGTACGCGGCGCCCGGGAGCACAACTTACGGGACCTCACGGTGCAGATCCCGCTCGGCTTGTTGGTCTGCATCACCGGCGTCTCGGGCTCCGGTAAGAGCACCCTCGTCAACGATATCCTGTACCGCAAAGCGGCGCAGGTCCTGCACCGCGCTCGCGAGAAGCCGGGGGAATGCGACGCCATAGACGGGCTGGAGCACATCGACAAGGTCATCCAGATCGACCAGTCGCCCATCGGCCGCACGCCCCGCAGCAACCCGGCCACCTACATCGGCGCCTTCACGCCGATTCGGGAGATCTTCGCGGCCCTGCCCGAGGCCAGGCTGCGCGGCTACTTGCCCGGACGCTTCTCCTTCAACGTGAAAGGCGGCCGCTGCGAGGCCTGCCGAGGCGACGGCTACGTACAGATCGAGATGCAGTTCCTGCCGGACGTCACGGTGCCGTGCGAGGTCTGCCGCGGCAAGCGGTACAACCGCGAGGCGCTGGAGATCCTCTTCAAGGGCAAGAGCATCGCCGACGTGCTGAGCATGACGGCGGCGGAGGCGCTGGCCTTCTTCGACGCGTTTCCAGCGATCAGGAACAAGCTGGGCACGCTGTGCGCGGTCGGCCTGGGGTACATCCGCCTCGGCCAGCCCGCCACTACGCTGTCCGGCGGCGAGGCGCAGCGCGTGAAGCTGGCAAGCGAGCTCTCGCGGCGCGCCACGGGACGGACCCTCTACATCCTCGATGAGCCCACCACCGGCCTCTCCTTCAGTGACGTGGCAGCGCTTCTGGACGTCATGCAGCGCCTCGTGGACCAGGGCAACACGGTGGTCCTCATCGAGCACCACCTCGACCTGATCAAGGGCGCGGACTACATCATCGACCTTGGCCCCGAGGGCGGAGAGCGCGGCGGCGAGGTCATCGCCACCGGCACGCCGGAGGAAGTGGCGCAGGTCGCCAATAGCCACACGGGCCAGTTCCTGCGGCAGATCTTCCGGAAGCACTTGACGACCGCCCCGGCCATCGCTTAGCGCCAGGGGTCTTTCGTGGGCGGAACGCTGCCGACTTAGGCGGGAGCCCTGGTCTAGGCGGGACCCTGGCGCCGGCGAACGACCTCGCGTAGCTCCTCCATCTCGGCGACCAGAGCACCGAGGTCGCCGCGCAGCTGATCGACGCGGCCAGCAAGGCGCTCCTTCTCGTCGTCCAGCATCTGGACCAAGCGGCCGTTGTCCGTGGTGCCCAGTTCGCCCTGCTTGGCAACGCGCTCCTCGGCGGAGCGTTGGAGGCCCCCGACAATGATGAGGCGCTCCTGCAGCCGCTCGAGCGTGCCGCCCAGTTGCTCCATCGATTGCTCGAGCCGGTGGACGCGCTCCTCGACGACGTTGGTCTCTGCCGCTGCCTGGTCCTCGAGCCGCCGCGCCACTGCGGCCTCCGCTTGGAATGCCGCACGCAGCGTCGCGCCGGCCTCCTTGGGCAGAGCAGCGGCCGGCGGCGCGACGACCTCGGGCGTCAGCGGCTCCGATGGCCTGCTCATAGCGGGGGGCAGCGCGGAGGGGATATACGGTGGTGGAGAGACCACTTCGGGCGTCAGTAACTCAGGTGCTCTCGCCCTCACGGGAGGAGGCGAGGCGGATGGAACGACCGGCGCTGCCTGAGGGACCGGCGAGACAGCGGTGCCCCTTGTCACCTCGAACCCACCCTCTGCCCCCCGGATAGCGTAGGCGTTGCCACCCCTTGCTTTGGCCTCGTAAAGGGCCGCGTCGGCCGCGCCGATCAGCGCATCCGCTGTCGTGCCCGCTTCCGGGTAGGCGGCGACGCCGATGGAGGCGGTCAACGACTCCCCCTCCGCGGACGCGAGGATGCGGACCTCCGCCAGGCGCCTGAGCACGCGGTTGGCGAGAGCGATGCCACCGCTCGTCGGCGTCTCGGTCAACAGCATGAGGAACTCCTCACCACCATAGCGCCCGACCACATCTGCGCTCCGTGTTACCTCGCGGAGTGCGCCCGAGAACTTGCGCAGGGCTTCGTCGCCTGCCAGGTGCCCAAACGTGTCGTTGACCCTCTTGAAGCGGTCGATATCGACAAGCAGCACTGAAAAGGGATGGCGATAGCGCCGGGCACGCTCCATCTCCAGACGGAGTTGCTCCATGACGTAGCCACGCGTGAAGGTGCCGGTGAGGCTGTCGACGGCCGCAGCCTGCGTCACTGCTCCGCGATAGGCCTCGGCGTACGCCCCCATCGCGGAGAGCATGAACGAGTCCAGCGCTTCGTCGAGCCGCGTGGCGACCACCGTCACCGGCTCGTCGCCCTGCCGAAGCGTACGACTGAGCAGATGCCATAAGACAGACCGGAGGGCCGCGAACTCGCTGACGATGCCCTGGAGGTCGCCGCCCTGGGCGTGATAGTGGTGGCCGAGCCCCTGGGCGTACTCCTGCAATTCGCTAGGCAGGCCCTCTGCCTGCTCCTGCAGGTTGCGGATCATGCCCTCCAGGAGTCGCCGGATATCGTGGGTCGTCTCGGTCGTCAAAAGGGTGGCGCCCTCGCCGACCTTCGTCGGAGGGCGAGCATTCAGCCACTGCTGAAGCACCCAGTCGACGTTCCGTTCGAGGATGGTTGCCAAACGCGTCTGCATGTGAGTCCTCGCTTCACCTTGTGTTCATGTTGGACTGGCTAGCCTTCGACCGGCCAGGCCTGGACGACCAGCCGATGCGAATAGACAAGGTCGGGGTAACACGTGATCAGCGTGAGCGTCTCCGACGGCGTGGGCGACATGACGCCGACAGCGGTCGGCGGCACGATCTCGCGGGAGAACACCGCGTAGCGGTATTGGCCGTCCGGCGTCTCCAGCAGCACGGTGTCGCCGATCCGCACCTCTGGCAGGCGGCGGAAAATGGAGCCCTCGCCGCGCAGGGGGCTGCTGATGTGGCCGGACATCACGATGTTGCCCCCCTGACCCGGCAGCGCCGTCGTACGGTACCAGCCCACCGCATGCGCCGCCGTGTCCCACACCAACTGGCCCCTCTCCTCGTGTGTGCCCAGCTCCACGACTTTCGCGTCGAGCTCGATGCTGCCAATCACGATCCGGTTCGCGGGCAGCAATGGTCTCGGCTGGGGCACGGCTGCCTGTGCAGAGCGGGCCTGGACCTCTGTAGGAGTCAGCGCGGCCACCTCCGTCACGGGAGCCGCCACCACCACCGCGACAACGTGCGAGAGCTGCCAGTTCGTGTAGCTGGCATAACCCAGAAAGGCGGAAGCCAGCACGAACACCGTGGCGCCGATGGTCATGAGCAAGACGCCGGTGGCCCTTCGCACCCGCTGGCCGCGCCGAGGCCGAACCGCGGCGATGGTCAGGTCTACCCAGTTCCCGTTGCCGAAGGGCATGGAAGGCTCCGCAGCTTGGTGGGTCGGAATTGCCCTCATCATATCACTTCCTTGCATAACGGGTCTCTCGTCCAGCCGAGAGACCCGTCATGACATCGTCAGAATCTTACCGCCTCAGGGCCCAACCGAGGCCGAAGAGGGCCAGGCCGAGCATCTCGGCGCTCAGCAGCCCGACCGGGAACCCCCCGGCCTTGGGCAGGACCACCGGCGGCGCGGCGAGGACCTGTGTGACCGGCGCCGGTGGCGCGGCGATGACCTGCGTGACGGGCGCGGACGGCGCGGCCAGCACCTGGGTCGTCACCGCGGGAGTCGCGGTCGGTGTCGGCGTGGCAGCAGGCGGCGGGCTCGATGGCGCCTCGGTTGGGGGCGGCGAGCTTGACGTCGCGGTCGCTGTGGGCGGCACCGACGTGGCCGTGGGCGGCACGGAAGTCGCCGTGGGCGGCACCGACGTCGCCGTGGGCGCCACGGAAGTCGCTGTGGGCGTCGGCGATGGTGTCACCGGCGTCGGCGACGGCTCGACCACGATAGGGGTGTTGTGGAAGTCGGCGGCGCCATTGGCGTGGTCATCGGCACCAGAAGCGCCGATGCTGGCGTTGAGGTTGGCCTCGCTCACCGTGACTTGACGCGTCGCACTGCCGTCGAGGTTGAAGCCACTGGGCGCGACCGTCTCCGTGACCGTGTAGGTGCCAAGGAGCACGTTCTGCACCAGGAGCTGCCCCGGGTCGGCGTCCTGGTCGGCGCCGGTGCAAGGAAGGCCAACGCAGTCAGCGACGGTAAGGACGCCGACGCTGTCCGTTGGATCGGGGCTCACGGTGAAGGTGGCGCCACCCGCGAGCGGGTGGCCCTGCACCGCCTCGTTGCGCTTCTCCCAGGCGATGCTGCCGAGCCGGTTGTGGAAGTCGGAGGCGTCCGTGTTGCCCTCGTCGTCGTTGCCCTGAGTGCCGATGACGGCATTGAGGTTGGCATCACTGACGGTGACCGAGCGCGCAACGTCGTCGTCCAACGCGTACCCGCTGGGCGCGACTGTCTCGACCACCACGTAGGTGCCGAGACATACGTTCAGGACCTGCAGTTGACCGAGATCGGCATCGGCGTCGTACGCCCCGTTGTCCACGACGGTGACGGGGTTTGTGGCGTCACCCCGGCACGCGAAGGGCCCTGTGGTGTTGCCGACGGTGAAGGTCGCGCCGCCCTGGAGCGGGTGGCCCTGCAGCGCCTCGTTGCGCTTTTCCCAGGCGAGGGAGCCCAGGCGGTTGTGGAAGTCGGACCCGTCCGTATCGCCGTCCTGGTCGGTGCCCTGCGTGCCGATCACGGCGTTGAGGGCGCCTTCGCTGACGGTGACGTACCGCGTCGCGTCGTCGTCAAGGGCGTAGCCGCTGGGCGCGACAGTCTCGGTGACGAGGTAGGTGCCAAGCGGAACGTTCTGGACCAGGAGCTGCCCCGCGTCGGGGTCGGCGTCGTTGGCGCCGTTGTCCACGACGGTGAGCACGCCTACGTTGTCGGTCGGGTCAGGGCTGACCGTGAAGGTGGCGCCACCCTGCAGCAGGTGCCCGCCGTTGCCGCCCTGGCTCTCGTTGCGCTTCTCCCAGGCGATGGAGCCTCGGACCTCAACGTCATAGCAGAACAGAATGTGGCTTATGCCGTTGTTCGCCGGATCGGGGACGCCAAGGCCGGTGTCGGCAGTGGGCTCGGTTGGAGGATCGTAGCGGTAGAGGTACGATCCCGCGTTACCACCCTTGACGACGACCGCATCGACGCCAATGTTCGAGGACCAGTCGAAGGTGTCGTCGTTCGTCGTGTTGGCGATGGTGACGGTGAGAGTCCCGTCCGAGAACGTTCCGTTCCCGTTCGGGTCCACCTTCAGTTCAGTCCAAGTCTGCCCTGGACCCTGAAGGTCGCGGCAGGTCTTGCCAGTGTTGGCGGCGCCTGCTAGAAACTCGGGCGTCACAAGAGCCGCGCGGACTACCCCTCCAGTGCCAAAGAAGAGCGCCACCGCCGCGAGGGCGATGGCCAGCCCGCTCCCACGGAGGAGCGAGGCGAAGCGAGACAGAAAGACCCTGTCGATCATGGCGATCAACTCCTTTTCGAGACCTAGACAACGAGGAACCGACCCGAAGTTGAAGTTCGAGTCGGTTTCACCATTTGCTCCCCGCAGCGCTGGTCCGCCCACGGCGGACAGGTGACCAGCTACGCGCTACGGCTCATCGCGTCTCGAAAGGGACCGGTCTTCTGTTGTCTGGTTCCACCCCTTATAACGCGCCTTGCGCGTCCTTGTTACTTACGATACCGCCTCTAGAGGCGTGAAATCTACGGCCATTGGTAAGAGTTCTATCATCAAGTCGGTAACGATTGTGTCACGCAATTCGTGAGAAACCGGTATGGTTTGGGGCGCGTCGGCGGTCGCTAGGCGACGGCTGCCTCTGGCGTCGGGCGGAGGGCGGCGTGCAACCTCGTTCTTCCCACCCACCCGCCCTGCAAATGTACTGGGGGACACCTGTATTGAGTCAAGAGGTTGGTAACACTCCTTGCGCTGCAAGGTACGCGTCTCGGCGTTGGTCCGGCGTTTGTCCTCCCAACGCCGTATGTCCACGCTCGTGATTGTAATAGTGCAGGTAGCTCTG
>DATDQG010000062.1:0-2120 GCA_035292365.1 Dehalococcoidia bacterium | reverse complement strand
GGGATCATCACCGATGGCGACTTGCGCCGCGCGGTCCAGCGGGGAGACGACCTGCTACAGCGGCGGGCGAAGGAATGCATGACAGCCAACCCCAAGACGATTACCAGCGAGGCCCTCGCTGCCACAGCGTTGGAGGTCATGGAGCGCCACGCGATCACCGCTCTCCTTATCGTGGATGCCGAGGGGCGCCCGGAGGGGGTCATCCACCTTCACCACCTCCTGAAGGCCGGCGTCGTCTAGTACCGTTCCAAACCTGAATACGCTCCCCCTCGCTTTGCGGCCAATGGCCTCAACCCCGTGATCCCCGGTGTCGCGGCGGCCCGTGGTGCGCTTGCGGCGTGGCACCAGAGGCTCGCTACCCGCCGACGTCCGCGGGGGGTGCCGATCGCCCGCCTCCAGGAGCCGAGATGATGAACGGGTTGCCTCAACCCTTCGGGGCGGGATGCCCTCGAAGCGTCTTGCCTTCGGAACGCCAGGAGCTACCGCCACGAGCGGAAGCTGTCGTGGAGCGCTGTCAGGGACGCCTGAAGCTCGTCCGCTGGTTTGTGCTCCTGGCCATCCTGTTCGGCTTGGTCTGCCGGCTGAGCCAATATGCGGCCAACACCTCGCTATGGCATGACGAGGCCTATGTGGCTCTCAGTATCCTTCACAAAAGCTTTGCCGGGTTGCTGGGGCCTCTCGATTGGAAAGAAGCCTCGCCACCAGGGTTTCTCGTCGTGGAAAAACTTGTCGTGGCCTTCCTGGGCCGGTCGGAGTATGCCCTCCGGCTCGTTCCGCTTATGGCCGGACTTGCAGGGATGATCTGTTTCTCGGGCCTGGCCCGCGGGATCTGTGGACAGGGAATTGCTTCGTTCTGGGCGGTGGTACTGATGGCGGCCTCAGCCAAATTGATCGTTCAATCCAACGAGGTCAAACACTTCACGCTGGACCTCCTGTGCGCGGTGCTGCTCGGCTGGTTGGCCATCAGGATCTGGCATCTGCGCAGTCCCGAACGCGCGCTCGTAACGTGGGGCGCGCTGGGGGCGGTCGGGCTCTGGCTCTCCTTCGCAAGCCTGTTCGTGTTTGCCGGCACCAGCGTCGCGCTGTTAGCCCGCGCCGTGCGCGCCTGGACCGGCGCACAGCGGACAGCCTACCTGGTTGCCAACCTTGCGGTGCTGGTCTCACTGGGGCTGCTGCTGGGGCCGATCCGGGCACAGCTCTCTGGCGACATGCTCGGCTTCTGGGCGAAAAGCTTTCCGGACACGAGCAGCGCCGTGGCCCTCGTCTATTGGCTGGGGAGGTCTCACCTCGGCCTGTTCAATTACTTCTGGCAACCCTTCGGTGGGGTGTTCGTCGCTCTGGCCTTGCTGGGAGGGGTCCGGTGGTGGCGGACCGATCGGCGGGCCGAACTGCTCTGTCTGTGGCTGCCGGTCCTTGTGGCGTTGGCGGCGTCCTTTGTACACCGCTGGCCCTTCGGCGGCAACCAGCACATGGTCTTTGCGGCCCCGGCGGCGCTCCTGCTGGCGGGCGAGGGGATCGAATCCCTGCGTCGCCGCCTGACCCGTTGGCACACGCTCGTCGGCTGGATCGTTGTGGCCTCCCTGCTGCTGCCCGGGCTCGTCGATGCCGCCTACCGGATCGGCGCCCCCCGTCAGCGGCATGAGGTCCGTCCGGTGATCGAGTTCGTCCAGAAACATCTCCACCCGGATGACCAGCTTCTAGTGTTTTGCCCGGCCGAGGTTGCGTTCTATACAGGGCGCGATTTCCGCAACGCGTCGGTCGAGCCGGACCCTTCTGCCAGAGTCTGGTTGATCGGCACCGGCGTCAGCTCTGACCGGTATCCTGCTCAGGGGCTCCTTGATCAACTGCGTGCGAGACGGCCCAGACTTCGCGTGATAGAAGAGTACGGGGCGGCCGCGTATCTCTTCGGCCAGGAGCGCGGCCCGGGCACGCGAGCGTCACCGTGAGCGCGAGCCGATGAAACGGAACGAGGGAGGCGAGCGGCTCTTCGACGTCGTGTGGTTCCTGGCCTGGGCTCTGGCGTCGTCCGCGTGGTGTGTGACCGCAGCGGCGCAGCTCAGCGCAACCTTCGATGAGCCGTTCTACATCGCCCGGGGTCTCGAATTCTGGCGGACAGGAAG
>DATDQG010000061.1:0-4847 GCA_035292365.1 Dehalococcoidia bacterium | reverse complement strand
CATAGCCTGCGCGCGGGCCCGCTCATCGCGGGAGGCGAAGAAGAGCCCGGCCCCGTAGTGACCGCGGCCGGGGAGGCGGATGCTCAGGGAGGCGCACTCGTGCATGAAGAACTCGTGCGGGACCTGGATGAGTACGCCCGCACCGTCGCCGGTATTCACCTCGCAGCCGCAGGCGCCGCGGTGGTTCAGGTGCTCCAGGGCGGTGATCCCGTCTGTCACCAGTTGGTGGGACTTGTGGCCCTTGAGGTGCGCGATGAAGCCGACGCCGCAGCTATCGTGCTCGTGGCGAGGGTCGTATAGCCCCTTTGCGGAAGGCGTTTCGTTTCGGCCCACCGTCTATCCTCCTGGAGTCAGTTTACCCTTGGCCGTCAGCGCTGGAAACATGGTAACCCCGCGTCTCACTCCGCACAGAGATGGTTGAGCCACCTCAATGCGACAAGCTCCCGCCGGACGCGGGCATGCTCTCTATATAGAGAACGTCGATGGTAACGTATGTTTATCATTGACTGGAGCATTTGTCAACCTTGGAGGGCGGGCCGTCAGATAGCGATCGCCTAGCGCGTACGCGGGTCCAGGGCGTCGCGCAGGCCATCGCCGATGAAAGTGAACGACATCATCGTGATGGCGATGGCGAGGGTGGAGAACAGCACCAGGTGAGGCGAAGACCGGATGGCGCTGTAGCCGTCCGTGACAAGCCTGCCCCAACTGGGCGTGGGCGGCGGAAGGCCCAGCCCGATGAAGGCGAGCGCCGCTTCCGCGAATATTGCGAACGGGATGCCGAAGACGGCCGCGACTATGACCGGCCCTAGGGTGTTAGGTAGCAGGTGGGTCACCACAATCCGCAGGCGCGACGCCCCCATCGCCCGAGCCGCCAACACGAAGTCGCGCTGTTGCAAGGATAGTATCTGCCCCCGTATGAGGCGGGCCAGCGTGGGCCACGAGACCAGGCCTATGGCGAAGAAGATCATCAAGAAGCTGGGCCCGAAGATGCTCAGCAGGAGGATTAGCATCAACAGGTCGGGAAAAGCGTAAGCTATGTCCGTGACGCGCATCATCAGGTTGTCCAGACCCCTGCCCCCCAGCGCTGCGGTTAGCCCCACGATCATGCCTATGGTCAGCGCCACCGCTTCGGTGAGGACGCCCACGGAGAGCGAGATGCGCGCCCCGTGCACCAGCCGGCTCCATTGGTCGCGGCCCAGCAGGTCGGTGCCCAGCCAGAACTCGCCGTTCGGGGACTCTCGAAGGGAGCTGTAGTTCTGAAAGGTCGGGTCGTGCCTTTGGATCACGGGCGCCAGGGCCGCCATCGTCGCCAAGATGAGGATGACGATGAGGCCGAGCATCGCCGTGCGATTGCGGGAGAAGCGGCGCGCGGCGTCGCCCCAGAGGGAACGGTACCTCTGCGGTAGCTCTATGGCCTCGCGCAGGGCTTCCGCCCCCGGCATCGCTTCCGCCATCTCAGTTGTACCTTATGCGCGGATCCACCACGGCATAGAGGATATCAACGATGAGGTTGGCCACAACCACCACCGTTGTGTAGAACAGTGTGGTGCCCATGATCATGCCGTAGTCACGCGCCGATATGCTGGTGACGAAGTAGCGGCCTATCCCCGGTATGTCAAACAGATACTCGATGATGAAGGAGCCTGTCACGAGGGCGGCAGCGACAGGGCCCAGCACCGTGAGGACGGGGATCAGGCCGTTGCGGACGAGATGCCGCAGCACCACGACGTTCTCCCGTAGCCCCTTGGAGCGGGCCGTCCGGATGTAGTCCTGCTGCAGCACCTCCAGCATGGCGGCGCGGGTCACGCGGGCGATGTAGGCGGTGGGGAGAACGCTCAGGGCCGTAACAGGCATTACCGCCTGCCGCCAGGTGCCCCAGCCGCCGGTGGGTAACCAGTGAAGATAGGCCGAGAACAGGATGAGCAGCAGCATTCCCAATACGAAGGCGGGGACGCTGGCGCCGAAGGTGGCGAAGGTCACGCTGAGGTAGTCAAGGACGGTATTCTGGCGGAGCGCCGCTAACAGGCCGAGGCCGATGCCGGCGAAGATCGCCACCGCCAGGGCGATCAGCCCCAGCGTCCCCGATGTCTTCGCGCCGTCCCAGATGATGGCCCTCACCGGCCGGTTCAGCTGCTGATAGGAGACACCGAGGTCCCCCTGGGCGAGCTGGATCATGTAGTCCGAAAACTGTCGCCAGGCAGGCTTGTCCAGGCCGTACTTTCGCTCAACGTTGGCCTGCGCCTGCGGGGGCAGCCGTTTGGCGCGGTCCCAGGGCCCTCCCGGCACCATGTGCATGAGGGTAAACGTTATCGCCGCCACAACGAAGAGGACGGGTATCAGCCAGAGGAGCCGCCGCACTACGTACGCTAGCATCGCCGCCCGTTCCCCATCCTCCTGTCGCAAGCTAAAGGGCCTGACAGGGATCCCCTGTCAGGCCCTCTCATTATACAGCCTCGACTTTGGGTCCAGTTGGCTCTAGTGCGCCAGGATCTTCACCCGGTTGTAGAAGAAGTCTCCCGCCACGTTGCCGTCCAGGCCCGTTGTCGTGAACCCGTCCACGTACGGCTTCAGCAGGCAGTTGCGGACGCGGTTAAAGAGAGGCGCCACTCCCATGTCCTCGTCGATCAGTATCGCCTCGGCGTCCTGGTACAGCTTGATTCGCCTATCGTTGTCCAGCTCCGAAGCAGCCTCGTCCACGAGGTCGTCGAAGTCATTGTTGCTGTACTTGTACTGGTTGGTGCTGGCGCCGGTACCGAACAGCTGAGGCAGGAAGTTCTCCGGGTCAGCGTAGTCGGCACCCCAGCCGCCCAGGACCACCTGGAAGTCGCTGGCCAGGTAGTGATCCTCGTAGGTGGCGCTCTCCAGCACTTCGATCTTGATCCTGAAGCCCAGATTCTGCTCGATCTGCTGCTGCAGGAACTCCGCCGAGAGGCGCCCCGCCTGACTATCGGCGATCGTCAGTGTCACCTCAGGAAGCCCCTCGCCGTTGGGGAAGCCGGCGTCCGTCAGGACCTGCTGCGCCTTGTCCTTGTCGAACGCATACGCGCTGCCGCGGGTCTCATCGTAACCGGGGAGGCCGGGGGGCAGCCAGGAGGTGGTGGCGTGGCCGACGCCGCCCCGCACGGCAGAGATGTAGGTGTCGCGGTCCGTAGCCAGGCTGAACGCCTTGCGCACCTCCGGGTTGTCAAACGGCGCGGCGGTGTTGTTGAACTCCCAAGCGAATATCCCGAGCTCCTCGTGCTTGAGCTGCTCGGCGTTACCCTCAAAGCTCGCCGTGTCGGGCAGCGGGATGGGGACCAGATCTATCTCACCCTTCTCGTAAGCGATGAGGGCCTTCGCCTCATCGGGGATCATCCGGAACACGATCGTCTGGAGCGTGGGCTTGTCGTCGCCCCCGTAGCTAGGGTTGGCGGTAACAGTGATGTGGTCCTGGTGCACCCACTCGCTAAGGACAAACGGCCCGTTGCCTATGAGGTTTCCGGCATCGATCCAGGCGTCGCCCTTCGCCTCGATCACGTCCTGGCGGATGGGATAGGCCGGCCACATGGCGAGGAGGGTGAGCAGGGTGGGCTGTGGCCGTGTGAGCTTGATCTCCAGCGTCGTGTCGTTGACGGCGGTGACGCCGATATCATCCAGGGAGCCTTCACCGGCAGCCGCGGCCTCCGCTCCCACGATCGCCGTGTAGAAGCTGTAGTAGTATCCGGTGGCGCCTACCTCCGGATCGAACAGCCGCTTGAGGGCGTACACGAAGTCGCCTGCGGTAACGGGCTTCCCGTCGCTCCACGTCATGTCGTCCCGCAGCTCGATGGTGTAGGTCAGGCCATCATCGCTGATCCCGTCGCCCTTGGTTGGCAGCTTCGTGGCAACCGCTGGCACGACGTTCATGTCCGGCCCGTCGTAGTAGAACAGCCCGCGGAACAGCTGCTTGACTATGCTGATGTCTACGTCAAAGCCGGTGACCTGAGGGTCAAGCGTCTGCGGCTCTCCGGCCAGGCGGACTCGGAGTGTCTGGTCAGCCGCCAGGGGCGTGTTACCCGCTCCTGGCGTCTTGCCGGCGCCCTTGTCATCCTCGCACGCCGCGAACGCAACGACGGCGATTACGGCTATCACGGCGAGCAGCCACAACCACCGGTACTTCCGGGGTAGATTCATTGCCTGCCTCCTTTATGGGTTCCTTTCCAGCACGGCGACGATATGCTCTTATCTCTATCCAAATGCGGGAAGTCCCAGAATACTACGCTCCGACTTGAGAACGACATTTCGTCACATAAAGTTACCCATCGCGGGCCGACGAGCGTTTCCAGTCTGGCGCGAGGCACCTCAGCTCTCGGCGGCAGGGGGTGACGACTGGGGTCTTCGACCAGAAGCTGTATCTACTGAGCCGGCGATGGGTACGTTACGAGAGCGTGCGCTACTCGCGAGCGTGGGAGCGCTGACGGGCACGCACATGTGCCACCAGTTCCATCTTCCGCGGGCGGACGGCGACCGGCGTGACCTCCAGGCATTCGTCCTGGCGGATGAACTCAAGCGCCTGCTCCAGCGAGAGTGTGGTGGACGGCGGCAGCTTCTCGGTCGCCTCAGCGGTCGACGAGCGCATGTTCGTCTGCTTCTTCTCCCGTGTTGGGTTGACGTCCATGTCCTCCGAGCGCGGACTCTCGCCGATGATCATCCCTTCGTACACATCAAGACCGGGGTTTACGAAGAGAGTGCCCCTTTCCTGCAGGGCCAGCAGCGCGTAAGCGGTGGTCTTGCCGCGGCGGTCCGCCACCAGGCTCCCGGTTGGCCGCGAGCGCACCTCGCCGTGCCATGGCTCGTAGCCGTGGAACACGTGGTGAAGCAACCCGGTT
>DATDQG010000060.1:0-12926 GCA_035292365.1 Dehalococcoidia bacterium | reverse complement strand
AGTCGCGGCGGCTTGGGGCCGGCCTCGCGGGCGGCGCGCTCGACGGCGGGGCCGCCGGGAAAGCCGAGGCCGAGGACGCGCGCCGCCTTGTCGAAGGCCTCGCCGGCGGCGTCGTCGCGGGTGCGGCCCAGCAGGGTGTACTTGCCGTGCTGCTCCGCGAGGATCAGCTCGCTGTGGCCGCCGGAGACGATGAGCGCGACCGCGGGCAGCGCGGGTTCGGGATACTCCTGGTCTGGGCCGGGCTGGAGCCAGTTGGCGTAGAGGTGGCCCTCGAGGTGGTTTACGGCGATCAGGGGCTTGGACCAGGCGTAGGCCAGGGACTTGGCGGTGTTGAGGCCGACCAGCAGCGAGCCGGCGAGGCCTGGGCCGGCCGTAACCGCGATTGCGTCGAGGTCTGAGGGGTTGCAGCGGGCTTCGGCCAGGGCGGCTTTGACCACGGGCAGCATGGCCTCGATGTGGTGGCGCGAGGCGACCTCGGGCACGACGCCGCCGTAGCGGGCGTGGATCTCGGCCTGGGAGGCGACGACGTTGGTGAGCATGCGACGGCCATTGGCGACGATGCCGACGGCGGTTTCGTCGCAGGAGGTCTCGATGCCGAGGACGAGCATAGCTAGACAGTAACAAGTAAGGGGCAGCAAGTAACAGGTAGGCGGAACCCCTCCGCGCTGCCGCGCGCCCTCCCCGTACACGGAGAGGTCTTTTGACGTCGGGGCGTTGGTGGACTGCGTTGGGCGGTGGTTGAGGTTGCAGCCTTGTTGTAGGCGCACGGCCGTGCCTACACGGTCACCAGGGATGAGGCGCTAGTGGGGGAGGGTGGTGGCGAGCAGGGTGTCGCCGACGATGACGTAGAGCTGGGCGCCGGTGGCGTCGAGGGCGAGAGCTCGCAGGTCTGTAAAGGAGTTGCTGACGAACTGACGGCGGTAGTTGCCGTCCTTGTTGGCTACGACCACGCGCTTGTTGCCCGAGTCGGCCAAAAATATCTCTTCGGAGCCGGAGACGATGGCGATATCGGTAGGCGCCTTGAGGGCGCGGTCGATGCCGCCCAGAGGGAAGTCCATGTCGTTGCCGCCGCGGAATCGCCGCACGCGGCCATCCTTGAGGAAGACAAAGATATCGGCGTCTACGGCGATGCCCTGGGCGCTGGCAAGGTCGCGGCTGCCGGTGAGTACGGCAGTGGGCTCGCTGTCGAAGCCGGTGGCGGCGGGCAGATAGCGGTGCACCTGGTTGCCGCGGGGGTCGAGGACGTAGAGGTTGCCGTCGTAGGTGGCGATGCCAGCGACCGAGCTCCAGGTGTTGCTGCGGCGCAGGGCCAGGGGCGCGGGCTGCGAGCCGGGGCGAACCTCGAAGAGCTTGCGCTCTGTGTCCAGCACGAGCAGACGGCCGGAAGACGCGTTGCCCTCCCAGGTGAGGTAGAGGGGCTTCTTGGCGGGTGTGCCGCCGTAGCTCTCGCCGTCCTGGTAGACGATGGCGGCCTGACCGCCTCCGGACGGCACGGCCAGGACGCGACCGCCCTTGGTATCGAGCAGGAAGGCAGTGTTGTTGGCGACGACCAGGGCCTCCAGGGCGATGTCGCCGGTGACCTGGCGGCTCAAGGTCGCCAGGCTGGTCAGGGGGCCCAGGTCGATGACTGCGTCCAGGGTCTTGATGGCCGCTGCTGCCTGGTCGCGTAGGGCGGCCGCGGCAGTGTTGTTCGAGTCGATGCGCAGGGCCTCGCTGGCGAGGCGGCGGGTGTCTTCGAGCAGGCGGCGTCTTTCGGCGGGGTCGGCCGAGGTAGTGGAGGTTGCCAGCTGCGTCTGGGCCCCGACCACGAGGTCGCCGAGCTTTTCGCTGCGTCCCTCTTTGACGAGGCCCGGAACGAAGGCGATGACGAGGAGGATGAAGACAGCGGCTGCTCCCAAACGCAGCAGCTTGGCGTCGAAGAGATTGATACGGAGGCGGCGAGGCGAGCCTGTTGTGCGGGCGTAGTCGGAGCGGCCGATGGACTGATCGCTGCGCAGGCGGACCACGGGCCGGGAGATGTCCAGCGGCGGCGGGCCGTTGATCACCGCAGGCTCGGGAGCTGGTGGCGACGCCGCGGGTTCTGGGGCCGGCACTTCGCCCAAGGAAGGCAGTGGCCGCCGAGGAAGGGCAGCAGCGGATGCAGGCGGCTCTATGGTCTCCCTATCCTGCGGGCCGGTTGCGCTGAAGTTGGCGTCCAGGAGGTTGGGACGGGAGGGCAGGTCGGCCTCGCGGCCGGCGGCGGGTGGGGCGGGGGCGAGGTCCGGGTCGGCGGGCAGCCCTGCTTCCTCTTCGGTCTGCGCGTCATCGTCGGGCTCTTCGCTGCAGGTGACGGCGAAGAGGGCGAAGTTGGGCAGGTCGCGGGTGAGTAGGTAGAGCTCGGGCAGAGCTTCCTCGCTGCCGCGGTCGAGAATCGCCTCCAGGGTGGACTGATCGAGGATACGCTCGATGGTGGGGGAGGCTGCGACGAGCAGATCGCCGGGCGCGAGCTCGAAGCGGTGCAGGGCGGGCTCGAGCTCGCCCTCGCCGAGGGGAGAGAGGGCTGCGTCGGCCGGTTCCAGGCGGCGCAAGACGCCGCCCTGGCGCAAGAAGGCGAGACCGGGGCCGGCCTGGGCGAAATAGACGACCGGGCCGCTGACGGCCGCGGCGGCGATGCCCGCGCTCACCTGGTCGCCGGGAAGGCTGCGGCGATTCCAGTCCTGCAGGGTGTGGTGAGTGCCCTGGAGGGCTCTGATGACGCCGCCGGTAAGCGACAGACGGTCTTGTAGAAACAGACGGCCGATAGCGTCTAGAGCCTGGGCTCCGAGCTCTTCGCCTTTGGCGCCCTTGGGTTCGAGCAAGAGGTGAAGGTCAACGTCCGGCTCGTCGAGGCGGCGGCGTTGGAAGGTGCGTAGACGGCCGCCCTCTTCCGTGACGCGGCCGTTCTCAACCACGAAGCGTGCGACCCAGGTCCTGAGGGCCATGGCTAAAGCATAGGACATGAACAGCTTTGAGCCTCTAGTGGCTAGCTTCTGGCTATGTTGCAGTTGGAACCTCTCCCGCGCTGCCGCGCGCTCCTCTCCGACTTCAGAAAGGGGCTGTGGACGACGGGAGGTTGTTGGACTGTGTTGGGGCGTGACCTCTCCCGCGCTGCCGCGCGCCCCTCCCTGACTTCAGGGAGGGAGTGTGGACGACGGGAGGTTGTTTTGTGCTGAGCGGTGCGTTGGGTGAGGGCGTGAGGTTGCTTCGCCGTCTCGGGCTGGCTCGCAACGACGGGTCTCGATGGCTATTGGCCTGGATTGGCCCTACCCAACCGTCTCCCACTCGGGAGAGGGCTTTGAGTTGGTATGGACTCGGGGGACAAGGGGGTAAGATTGTGGCAACCGACGCATTGGTCGGTTTTGGGGGACGAATGGTGGAGCCGGTGAGTCAGACGAGGGCACTCGACAGGCAGCGGCGCATTCTGGACGCGGCGCTATCGGTGTTCAGCCGGCGTGGCTATCGCGAGGCCAGTGTCGACGAAATCGCGGTCGAGGCCGAAACCTCCAAGGGCGGCGTCTACTTCCACTTTCCCGGCAAGCAAATGCTGTTCCGTACGCTTCTGGACCTCTCGGCCAAGCGGCTGCTGGAGCGCGTGCAGGAGGCAATCGCCCGTGAGCACGACCCGGTGGCGAAGGCGGACGCGGCGCTGCTAACGGTGCTGCGCGCGTTTGCCGACCACCGGTCGCTGGCGCGCTTGTTCATGATCGAGGCGCTGGGTGCGGGGCCTGAGTTTCAGGGACGGCTGATGGAGATTCACGACGAGTTCATCGACGTGATCGCGGGCTACCTGGACGAGGCGGCCGCAGCGGGGGCGATTGGTCCGGTAGACACGGCCGTGGCGAGCAGGGCCTGGTTCGGCGCGTTGAACGAAATCATCCTGCACTGGCTGATCCGTGGTGAACCTGAGCGCCTGGAAGACGCTTACAACGGTCTGAGGCCGTTGCTCATGCGCAGCGTGGACGCTGTTGGGCAAGAGCGATGATGACGGAGCGGCCTCACCCTCGCTGCCGCGCGTCCCTCTCCGCGGCATGCGGAGAGGGACTGTGGACGTTGGGAGGTGAGGTGGACTGCGTTGGGGTGGGGGTACCCCTCCGCGCTGCCGCACGCCCTCCCCGTCCACGGAGAGGGCTGAGGACGTTGGGCCGTCGGTGGACTGCGTGGGGAACGTTGGCGCCGCCATTCTTCGAGAGCCTCAGGATGAGGGACTACGGACCGCTCGAGTGTTGGTGGACTGCGTTGATGAGTGACCAGAAGTAAGGGGCTTAGGTGGCTACGCCGGCGTTGACCAAGAGGCGCGCCTGGTACCTGGCGCTGCGACCGTTCTCCTACCCCGCGTCGATCGTGCCGGTGCTGGTGGGCACAGCGCTGGCGGCGGACCAGGAGTTCCGTCCGGGGTTGTTCCTACTGACGTTTGTGGGGTCGGTCCTCATTCAAGCAGGGACGAACCTGGCGACGGACTTCTTCGACTTCGTGGACGGGGTGCAGCCGCGTGCGACCCTGGGCGGCGCCATCCGCAGCGGCGCCCTGAGCGCGCGGGCGATCCATCGGGCCGCTATCGGTTGTTTCGTGGCGGGATCGGCCTGTGGGCTGGTGATTGTGGCGTACGTGGGCTGGCCGATCCTGGCGGTGGGGTTCGCAAGCGTGCTGGCGGGCTATTTCTACACGGCGGGCCCGATTGCTTACGGGCGTCGCGGCCTGGGCGAAGTGCTGGTGTTTCTGTTCATGGGCGTGGTCATGGTCATGGCGTCCTACTACGTCCAAGTGCAGGAGCTGCGCTGGGAGGCCTTCTACGGCTCCATTCCTGTCGGCATCCTGGTGGCGAACATCCTGCACGCCAACAACCTGCGCGACATCGAGAACGACCGGATTAACAAGAAGATCACCATCGCCAGCGTCATCGACAGGCCGGCGTCGGATTACCTGCTCTATGCGCTGGTCATCGGGGCCTACGCCTCCGTTCTGGTCTGCGTGGCGCTGGAAGAGCTGCCGCTGGGAGCCCTGCTGGTGCTGGGGTCACTCCCCGCGACATTCGTCATGCTTCAGTCGCTGAAGGCGCGAGAGGCGATGGCGCTGAACCCGCTGGTACGGGGTGCGGCGCGCCTGCACCTGCACTTCGGTCTGCTGCTGGCGCTGGGGTGTGCGCTGGAGGCGCTCTAACCTCTCCGCGCTGCCGCGCGCCCTCTCCGTCCACGGAGAGGGCTGTCGACGACGGGGGAGTTGGTGGACTACGTGGAGTGACCTCACCCCCGCTGCCGTCCTTCGGCCTGGCTCAGGACGCACGCGCCCTCTCCCTGCAGGGCTAGGGGCGGTGGACGTTGGCAGGTTGGGGACTGCGTTGCGCGTATTGGAGGCGGCAGGGCGTTGTCCAGGCGGGCCGTGTTCACCCGTTCGTCCTTCGAGAGCCTCAGGATGAACGGGAACGAGAGGTGCTCTGGTTAATCAGCTTCGGTGACCTGGCCGGAGGCGACGTGGAAGGTGCGGCAGGAGACGAGAAAGTCAGGCGGGAGCCAGGCGCCGCTGGTGGCGGTGAACCAGACCTGATCGAAGCCGGAGACGCCGGACAACACGGAGGCGCGGCGGCGCTCGTCCAGCTCTGAGATCACGTCGTCGAGCAGGAGGACGGGCGGGTCGGACGACTCTGCCAGGAACAGACGCGCTTCGGCGAGACGCAGCGCGAGGGCGGCGGTGCGGATCTGGGCGCGGGAGCCGAAGGCAGCGAGGTCGGTGCCGTTGAGCTGGAGGGAGACGTCGTCACGGTGAGGCCCGACGAGGCTGATGCCCGCCGCGGTTTCGCGCCTGCGCTGGCCGGCGAGGGCGGCGCTGAACAAGGGCTGGACCGTCGCGGGGCTGGCTGACACCGGCAGGAGGTTGCGCCACTCGTCACCGCCGAGCTGGGGCTGGTAGGAGATCGAGAGGGTCTCGTTGGCGGCGCCGGCGAGCTCGGTGTGGGCCTCGGCCGCGAGGGTTGCGAGGCGGCGGACGGCGTTCTGGCGTCCGGCGATGATGGTCGCGCCTTCGCGACAGAAGCTGTCGTCCCAGAGCGCCAGCTCGTCGAGGCCGGCCATGCCCTCGCGGATGCGCCTGAGGGTGGCGTTTCGTTGCTGCATGATGCGGGTGTAGCGCTGCAGGGCCGCGTAATAGCCCCGGTCCAGCTGCGAAAGTGCGGCATCGAAGTAGCTGCGGCGGGCGGCGGGGGGGCCTGAGACGATTTCGAGGTCATCGGCAGTGAAGAGGACCGCTCGCAGCTGGCCGACGAAATCGACGGCGCGGCGAGGAATGCCGTTGACGCGAAAGCGCTTGCCTGCGCGCCCGCTGCCGGTAGGCAAAGCGCTGGGCCCGGCGATGATGGTCTCGAGATGAACGGAGCCTTCCCCGCGTTCGACGGCGGCTTCGAGACGGGCGAAGGGACGGTCTGAGGCGGCTTCGAGCGCTTCGTCGCCGCCTTCCGTGTGCCAGCCGATGAGCTCTGAGTCGTTACCGGCGCGGGCTGAGCGGCCGGAGGCGAGCAGGTAGACGGCCTCCAGGAGGTTGCTCTTGCCCTGGGCGTTGTCGCCGAGGAAGAGGAGGTTACCGGGAGGAAGAGCGAGATCGAGGTGCCGGTAGTTGCGGAAGCCGGTGAGGCGAAGGTGATTTAGCTTCATCTCTTCTGGTGCAGGACGCGTCTCTTCTGATGCAGGACGCGATAGGTCATCGGAAGGTGCGGCGTGATCTGGGGCCTTCCTGTGAAGCATGGGTCTCCGGCGGTCACGTAGAGAGCATAGGGCATGAGGGGAGCGATGACCTCCGCCGTGGCGGCATCCTTGGTGAGGGCCGGGAAGAGTCTGATTTGATCAGCGCGTTTGGTGAGTACGCGGGATGCTTCGCCGTCTGCGACTGGCTCACAAGGACAAGGGATTGGGGCGGCTTAGGAGGAGGGGACGATTTTGAGCCGGAGGCGCTGGAGCTCTGGGCGCGATTCTTCGACGACGATGGTGTGGCCGGTGACGCGGTGGATGCCGGAGGCGATGTCGTTGGCGGTGGCGGGAGCGCTGAGCAGGAGGAGCATGCGCGAGTCGCCTTCCTGGAAGCGCTCGACGGATGCGCTGGCTACCTGATCGAGTCCCATGAGGGCCTTCTGCATGTCCATCAAAGCCTGGAAGCCGGGGACGCCGGCCAGGGTGAGGGAGACGCCTTCACCGCCGGCAGGGAAGCTTGGTTCCGCCGGTTGCGCGGTCGCGGATGGGGCGGGTGCGGGCGCCGGCTCGGCGAGCCGTTGGAGCACTTCGACCATCAGCTGCGAGAGGTTGCCCAGGTGACTGACCAGGCGATCGAGGGCGCTGGCGAGGCCGGTCAGCTGGCTGGCGAGGACAGACCGCTGCTGCTGCTCCTGAGCGAGGTGTTGCTCGACCCGCTGGGCCAGCTGCTGTAGCGCGAGGCGAGTCTCGACTAGTTCACGGCGCGCCGATGAATCGCTATCGCGTTGCAGCTCACGCAGCGCCTGGACGAGGAGCGAGGCGGCCCTTTCGAGCGCCTCGTCTTCGTTGGGGGACTGATCCAAAGTCAAGCAAGCCTCTCCGAGGTCCCAGCGCTGTTGAGCGCTTCTACGAGGTGGTATGTGATTATCGGCAGTCTGCTGTGGACTCGCAGGGCGTGAGACATTACAACTGCGTTCATTTGACGTTCGATTTTCGCCGGGCGTAGCGTGAAGTCTAGCCAATATGACCACCCTCTTACGTGCCGTCATCGAAGCCAGCGGCTTGTCCCGGCGCAAAGCGTTCGCGGCCATCAGGGAGGGCCGCGTGACACATGAGGGCGTGCCCCTAGTCGACCCGTCGGTCGAGTACGAAGGTGGAGAGCTGAGACTGGACGGCGAGCGCCTTCAGGCTCAGCTCGCGGCCAAGACCTACCTGATGATGAACAAGCCTCCGAACTTCGTGACCACTGCCTCGGACGAGCTGGGGCGGAGTACGGTGCTGGACCTGGTGCCTCCCGAGCTGCGCGTGCTCGGCCTGCACACGGTGGGGCGCCTGGACCGCGATACGTCCGGTCTGCTGCTGCTGACCAACGACGGCGACCTGACGTTCATGCTGACGCACCCACGCCACGAGATCGAGAAGGAGTACTGGGTGCGGCTGGCAGAGCCGATCAGCGAGGAACAGCTGGCGCGGCTGAGTCGGGGTGTGGAGCTGGACGGCGAGCGCCGGCGGCCGGTACGCCTGGAGAGCGCGCCCGAGGATACGGCCTTCGACCTGACGATCACGCTGAGGGAGGGTCGCAACCGCCAGGTGCGGCGCATGCTGGAGGCCGTGGGGTCGCGGGTAACGGCGCTGCGGCGGGTGCGAGAAGGCGATCTGGAGTTGGGGTCGCTGCCGGAGGGCGCGGTGCGGCGGTTGACGGCAGATGAGCTCTGGGTGCTGGGGCTGGGATAACCCCTCCGCGCTGCCGCGCGCCCTCCCCGTACACGGAGAAGACTGTCGACGATGGGGTGAGGGTGAACTTCGTTGGTGAGCGACCGGCGACGGAGGTTCGCTATCACCCCCATCCCACTCTCCCTTGATGCGAAGGGAACAAAGCTCCTCCTGGCACAACGACAGACGGTAGGAGTCCGGTTGACGCGAGCGAAGCAGGGCAACCACGAGGGTTGGCGCTACACATAGACGACGCCGACGCGGGTAGGGTCCCAGCATGCTGGGACCCTACTGGGTTGGTGAGGTTTGGTGGTAGCTAGCCGCAGGCGATGAAGCTGCCGGTGGCGGTGGGTAGCCAGCCGGTAGCGGTGAGGGTGTTGACGCGCCAGTAGAGGGGTGTTGTCGGCGGCAACTGGTCCCAGATCAGGCTGCGGTCTGTCGCCGGTAAGGGGCCGTAGCCGTAGTAGGTGCCTTCGGCGAAGCCGTTGTCATCGTAGCTGAGGTCTACCCACTGGACGAGCGCGCCGCGGGCAGGCGTCCACTTGAAGGTGACGCTGGCAGTCGCGTCGCAGGCCGCGGTGGGTAGGCTGAGCACCTGCAGCGATGGCGAGACCAGCGGTGCGACCGGCAGCAGAATGAGCGGAGCCGGGGCCTCCGACGTGAAGACGGGCGCCAGGGGGGCGGGCGGCTCGGGTGCGGTCCAGAAGCTCGGAGGCAGGACGATCTGGCCGCGAAGCTCGCCGTCCGGATGCTCGACTGACTTGAGGCTGACGTACCAGTTGCCGGCGGCCATCTCGTTGAGGTCGGCGGTGGAGAAGCGCATGTGGCCGGAGGTTACGATGAAACCGCCATCGGCCAGGTGGCGAATGGCGGGACCGTTGACGCCATGGGTGCCTCGATGGATGTCGGCGCCTGAGACGATGCTGCCGGAGAGGCCTTTGACATCCACCGTGTAGTCGGCCTCGGTCTTCTGCTCGTTGAAGAACCAGCGCACGAAGCCCCAGGCCTGGGTACGCACGGCGGGTACCTGCTCCGTGCCGTACATGTCGGTCTGGAACATTATCGGTGCTGCCTGGACGGTTTGTGGCGATGGGCCAATGAGGGGCCGGGCGGCGAAGCTGAGGACGACGGCGGTGAGGCCGATGACAAGGCGGGGTAGCAAACGAACCTCCTGTCCCGCAACCGAGGCTTAGTGTAGGGCAGACGGCGGTTAGAGTCAGCCGTCTCGCGTTGACAGGCGATCTGGCGGGGTCGAGAATCTGCGGGCCGCCCCTCCGCGTGCTTTCGCTGAAGGACGCGCCCTCCCCGTCCACGGAGAGGGCTGTGGACGGGGAGGGCGCGGTGGACTGCGTTTGGGCGCTTGGGGCTCGACGGAACGCTGCGGGCAACCACGAGGGTTGCCCCTACGGCCAGGCCGAGCCGCGATAGCTGGTGGTACGCCCCACATCATGAGGAGGAAGACGATGACGATGGACTATGGGCGGGCGGAGATGCTGGTGGACGGGGCCTGGCTGCAGGCACACCTGGGCGACCCGAACTTGCGTATCGTGGACTGCGACCCGGTGGACGCCTACCGAAGGGCGCACATCCCTGGGTCGGTTGTGCCGCGAGATAATCGCTTCAAGGACCCGGACAACATCCGCTTCGTGATGAAGCCGGCCCAGTTCGCGGCGGCGATGGCGGAGCTCGGCATCAGCGACGACACGGACGTTGTGGCGTATGACGCGAGCGGCTCGCTGAACGCGGGTCGCCTTTGGTGGTGCCTGACCTACTACGGGTACACGAAGGCGCGAGTCCTCAACGGCGGCTGGAACCGTTGGCTGCAGGAGGGCCGGCCGATGACCATGGAGGAGACCAAAGTCTCGGCGGGGAAATTCACGCCCAGGGCTGACGAGTCGGTATACGCGTCGGCGGAGTACGTGATGTCGGTGCTGGAGACGCCCGGCGTGGTGGTGCTGGACGTGCGGACGGACGGCGAGTGGGAGGGCACGAACTCGCGAGGCAACAAGCGGGCGGGTCGCATGCCGGGCGCGGTGCACAGCGAATGGACCAATAACCTGGTCCCGGACGCTGCGCGCTGCTTCAAGCCAGCCTCGGAGCTGAAGTCGATGCTGGACGGGCTGGGCGTGACGCCGGACCAGGAGATCGTGACGGTGTGCCAGGGCGGCATCCGGGCGGCGCAGGCGGCGTTTACGTTGCGTTTGATGGGCTTCGACCGGGTGCGCAACTATGACGGGTCGTTCGGCGACTGGGCCAACCGGGAAGATACGCCGCTTCTCAAGTAACAGGTAACCGGAAGCAGCTAAAGGGAACAGGGAACAAAGGGAGTAGAAGCCAGTGATCGACGCGACGATGGCGGGCATGGTGGTCGATGGCGAATGGCTGGAAGCGCACCTGGGTGATGCCAACCTGCGGATCGTGGACTGCGAGTCGCGCGGCGCTTACGAGCGGGCGCATATCCCCGGCGCGGCCTGGCCGAGCAAGCATCCCTACAAGAACCCGGATGAGCCGTTGCATGTCATGTCGCCGGAGCAGTTCGCGGCGGCGATGGCGGAACTGGGGATCGGAGATGGGACGGCGGTCGTAGCCTACGACTCGGGCGGCGGGGTGAGTGCCAGCCGGCTGTGGTGGTGTCTGAAGTACTACGGCCATGAAAACGTCCGCATCCTGGACGGCGGTTGGCGGCTGTGGTTGAAGCAGGGCCGGCCAATCACCATGGAACAACCCAGAGTTGCGCCGTCAATCTTCACACCGCGAGTCGATGAGTCGCTGTTGGCGACGGGCGACTACGTGCGTGAGACGATGGCGCGGCCGGACGTTATCGTGCTGGACGTGCGTTCGGACGCTGAGTGGGACGGCACGAGGACGCCGGGCAACAACAGCCGCGGCGGCCATATTCCCGGGTCGGTGCATCTGGAGTGGACGCGTAGCCTGGAGGCGGGCGAGGACCGCTGCTTGCTGCCATCCGAGGAGCTGCGGGAGATGCTGGCCGCCGCGGGAGTGACTCCCGACAAAGAAATCGTCACTGTCTGACAGGGCGGAGGACGAGCCGCGCAGTCTGCGCTGGTACTGAAGGCCCTGGGGTACGAGAAGGTACGCATGTACGACGCTTCGTTCGCGGAGTGGTCAAACCTGGACGACGCGCCGATGGAGACCTGAGGCTGGCGGGGACGAGGACCTCTCCCTTGCTGCCGTCCTTCGGCCCGACTCAGGATGTACGCGTCCCTCTCCGACTTCGGGGAGGGACTGTGGACGATGGGATGATGGTGAACTGCGCTGGGAGTGTGACAACCCGGCTGCCGCGAGCCCTTACTGCGTAAGGAGCCGTGGAGTTGGACGTCGGTGGGCCTTCGGCGGGAGCGTCGGTGAAGGCGAGACTTGGTGTCACGCCCCCTGCCCTGAAAGTTGGGGGCGGTATTGCACTTAGTGAGCGATGTCGGCAAACTGAGATTGCGAAGCTAAATCCTCCACAATTTTCCAAGAATTACCGAGATTTAGTGATATTTACGCCTAAGGAACCTCAGCGTGAGAAGTATCCGAATCGCCTTTGCAGGACTGATTGTTGCGTCTATTTTCGCGGTCGCGTGCGGCGATAGTAACGAGGAGGCGTCGTCGAAGCCGGCTGCGGGCAACACGAGCGCACCGGCAGCGGCGATTGACCTGAGTAGGGACGACCTGGGACGGGCGGTGACGCCTCCGGCTGCTGCCAAACGCGTGGTCGCGATGAGCCCATCCGTGGTCGAGCTGGTGTATGCGGTAGGCGTAGTGCCGGTAGGGCGGCCGTCTTCGGCAGACTTCCCCGAGGCGGCGAAGAGCGTGCCCGCGTTCGGGACCAGCTACCAGCCCAACTTCGAAGAGATCGTAGCGATGAAGCCGGACCTGATCATCGCTGACGCGATCGTGCAGGCGGGACCGTCGATGGATGCGCTGGCAAAGCTGAACGTGCCGGTGTATGCCGTGCGGGTAGCGTCATTCGACGATGTGACGCGCGGTCTGCGGGTGGTAGGCGCGCTGACGGGCAACAAGGAGGCGGGCGAGCGCGAAGCCAAGAAGCTCGAGAGCAAACTTGCTGAGGTGCAGGCGAAGCTGCCGGCGACCGGTCCGAGCTTCCTGGTGCTGGTGGCTGCGGGCCCGGGCCAGTTCATCGCGGAGAAGAACGGCTCTTACCTATCGGACATCATGAAGCTGATGAAAGCGCGCAACCTGGTGACCACGGAGCCGGACAACTTCCGCTTCCCGGGTTTCACGGACTACAGCCCGGAACGCATCGTGGAGAAGAACCCAGACATCGTGCTGACGCTGAGCCTGGGCGGGCCGCCGGGAACGCCGAAGACGTCTGAGGCGCTGAAGAGCAACTCGGCGCTGTCGTCGTTGAAGGCGGTGAAGGAAGGACGCGTGCACGAGGTGGACCCGTTCGTGTATCTGCAGTCGGCAGGCCCGCGGGTGAGCCTGATCCTGGATGAGCTTCCACGTCTCCTCTACCCCAACGTCTTCGCTGCCGCTCGATAGGCGGCTGATCGT
>DATDQG010000059.1:0-4655 GCA_035292365.1 Dehalococcoidia bacterium | reverse complement strand
GCTGGAGCACCTCCCGCCGGTCCAGAGCGATGCCAAAGTCAACCATGACGAGGATGAAAACGAAGATCAGGGGCAGGACAAGCGCCATCTCTATGAGCGCCTGCCCACGCTCTCCGTTCCTCCAGCCGTTTCGTGTTCGTCTCACCGTACCGTCCACTGCGGGTGTGACGGTGGCAGCGGCAGCTGCCGCTGCCACCGTCTTAGCCCTTGCATCGATTCAGTGACCCCGCGTTAAGGGCCGGGGTCGCAGACTGACCCCACACTGGTGAAGTCGATGCAGTCGCTGATCCCGTCAGCCATGGCCGTAAGGGCACCACTGAAAATCCCTGCAGTGACTACGACCATGATCGCCACGGCGATCATGCCGCCAAGCAGGGCGTACTCGATGAGGTCCTGGCCGCGCTCGTCGCGCAGGTGACTGACCAGCCAGGCGTAGGCGTATTGTATTGGTGACAACATTGTTTCCTCCCTTGTCGGATGAATGGGCGAACCTACCTGTCAATGAGCGTTGCTGCCGTTATTGGAGAGACCTCACCCCCTTTCCCAGCAGGCAGAATCCCGCCTCCGCGGGTTTGTCGCTATCGTAGGCAGGCGGCCGCGGGGAAAGTTCAAGAGATCCTACAGAAAATTGTTAGAATCGTGTCCTATTGTTCTCTTCCATGAGCGGTGTGAAACGTGAAGACCAGCCGGCACGGCCCCAGCTGGATCTCATCGCCGTGCTCCAGCACCGCCCAGACGGCGGGCCGGCCTGCCACCGAGACGCTGCCATTGCGCGATAGGTTGTGAAGTATGTAGCGACCCTCTCGCCGCCACACTCGCACTCTTTCCGTGCGGCCGGCGCCTGTGCCGTTGGGCAGGCGTATGGCGCAGTCGGAGGTGTAGCCGATGGTCACGGGCTCTCCGCCGAGTGAGTACCGCTGACCGCTGGACGAGGTGATCAGTTGCAGCGATGCCTCAGCGGGCTCGGACCGCAGCTCCGGCGCGGCTGCAGGGAAGAACGATGGGGCCGGCGGGACCTCCTGGGACTGACCCAGGCGTCCGAAGTCCGGCTGTGGAGGAGGCCGCCTGCGGCGCCGCCTCCACCACAGCCCCATCAGAACCGCCAGGGCGAGGCCGGCCCCGGCTGGCAGGAGGAATATCAGGGGGCTCGACCCCGTCTGCTCCTCAGGGGCAGGTGCAACCGGCGCAGGTGCAACCGGCGCAGGCTCAACGGCGGTCGGCTGGGGCGCCTCCGGCTGAGGAGGGAGCGGAGGCATTTCCAGAGCTGCCTCCCCGACACCGAGGGCGCCGGAGGCGCTGACCGTGACCCGCAGAGACAACGTGCCGCCCAGGGGAAGAGAGCTCGCGTCGAACGTTAGAACGTACTGGTGGCGGAGGATCGCGCCTATTGTTTGGTAGAGGCCTGTGAGGCCCTCCGCCTCCGGCGCCAGCATCAGCTGACCTGGAGCCGTCCGCACCAACTCCTCCAGGTAGGCCTGCTCAATCTGGGCACCTAGCCCGATGGCGAAGACGGGCACACCCGCCTTCTTCGCAGCGGCCAGTGACGCGGGCTGATCGAAGCCGCTCTGCGTGCCTTCGTCACGTCCATCGGATAGCAGCACCACCGCCCGTCGAGGCGATCCGTTCTGGGCCGCCAGCTCGACGCTGCGCGCCACAGCCTCGTAGAGGGCGGTGTTCCCTTCCGCCGCCAGGTTATCGATCGCCCCGGTCAGGATCTGCCGATCCTGGGTGAATTGCTGAACAACCCGTGCGGTATCGTCAAAGGCCAGGAGCGCCACCTGGTCAGACGGCCCGAGTTGGTCTATGAGGGCCTTCGCTGCTTGCTTGGCTTCCGCCAGTGGCTGGCCCCCCATGCTCCCACTGGAATCGATCGCGAGGACGATGCCGATGCCGAGGCCCTGGTCGGTGGCGCTTGCCACCCCTCGTACCGGCAGGGCTTCGCCCTCAGCGCTGGCCTGGAAAGCCTCGGGCGGTAGCCCGACAACGGGGTTCCCCGTCGGGTCGAGAACCGTGACTGTGGATTGAACTTGTGGAAACTGGCTCAGGCTCAGGGAATCGATCCGGACCGTGAGGGGTCCTTCGAGGCCGGCTGTTGCCGGAGGCCAGAGGGAGCCGAAGGCGATGCCTGCCAGCGCCGCAACGAAGAGAATCGGTCTAAACACCCGAAAATGCACCTGGCCACTGCTTTATGGACGGACCCGGGGCCTGCCGCCGCGGGCCGTAGGAACTCGAGGGAATGACACGAATACGGTCGTGCCGGAGTCCTTGTGGCTCTCTACCCAGACCCGGCCTCCGTGCTGCTCTACCATCCGTTTGACCTGTGGCAGACCCGTCCCAGCGGCGCCAGCCACCCCCAGCGGCGGGCTGAACAGGCGCTGCAGCTCGGAGGAAGTAATGCCCCCACCGCCGTCGAGGACGGCGATGACGCACTCGTCTTGCACAGGCATGGCGCGAAGCGTGACCGTGTCCAGACGTGGTGTCTGCCGGACCGCATAGTCCAGGAGGTTCGCGAGCACCCGCTTCAACTTGGTGCGGTCGGCGCGGATGTGTGTTACCTCCTCATCGACGTCGACGACCAGCCGCTGCCCCTTTTCGGAAGCGTCCGAGTACACAGTCACGGATGCTGCCTCAATGACCTCCTCCAGGTCGACTATGGTTGTGTGCAGTTCTTCGTCGGCGTCGCGGTCGAGCTCGAGTATCAGTTCGCTGAGAAAACCCGAGAGGGTGGATATCCGACCGCAAACCTCGTTCAGCCTCTCGCCGGCGGCCGGGCGGGGTTGGCACTCCTCGTCCAGTTCCGCGATGCCCTGTCGGAGAGCGTTCAAGAGGAAACGGAGGTCGTGAGCCAAGCCTGCCGTTGAGCTGCTCCAGGCCTCTCCGTCAGACGCCTCCCACAGCGCGCGCTGCCTCAGGAGGGATTCCAGCACGTGCGCGGGCACCACCGCCTGGTCGAACGCGTGCGAGGCGAGGAACGGTCCCGCAGATTCGATCTCTTCAATTAGGGAAACGAGATGTCCCGCAGTCCGCAGCGGCGTCATCACCGGGCCTGCCTCCCTCGCCTTGAGGGCGACGAATAGGATCTGCTTTGGCGCGGCTTTCAAGAGGTAGCCATCCTTTCCCGCCGCTGCGCCCGAAGTCCGCGTTTGCCGGGCGCTTCCCGCAGGCGGTAGCCCACACCCCAGTGGGTGACCAGCAGGCGCGGATGCTTTGGATCATCCTCAAGCTTTTGCCGCAGATAGCCCATGTACAGGCTCAAGTAGTGTGTGCAGGATGCGAAGTCGTCGCCCCAGACGCGCTCTAGCAGCATTCGATGGGAGCAGGGCTGACCGGCTCGCTCTGCCAAGACTCGCAGCAACTGGAACTCCGTCGGCGTCAGGCGGATCACCCGGCCGTTCCGCCTCACCTCGTGACGATCGAGGTCGACCTCCAAATCTCCTACTTGGATGATTCCTCCCGGTATGTCCCGGGCGGCATGGCGAAGCACCACCCGCAGGCGTGCCGAGAGGTGGGCCGGGCTCACAGGTTGCACCACGTAATCTGCGGCACCCGCATCCAGGTACCATACGACCTCTTCCTCGTCGCCTCCAGCGCCGAGGACGACGACGGGAAGATCTGAGACGGTCTCCAGAAGGCGAAACAGCTCGCGCTGGCGGTCGCCGGCGGAACAACCGAAAACGATCGCATCGGGCTTGAAAGCGAAAAGTTGCCTTAGCGCTAGGGTGGTCTCGCCGGCGCTCGCCGTGGCTTCGAAGCCAGCCACGCCCAGCCGGAAGGCCAACCCGTCAGCGTCAGCCGCATTTTCGGCCACGACCAGGACACGGTGCATGCAGTCACTACCTCACTCGTTGGCACGGTCAGCTTCGAGCGCCCGCGGGCCAAAGATACCCTCCGGTCAATAAGAATCCAAATAAAAAGGAAAAAGAATTTCGTTAGAAACGTATGGAGGTGCGCCCGCTGCGGGTGGGTGATGCGAGAAGGGCCTGAGCTAGGCCGGGTCTGCCTGGAAGCGGTAGCCGACACCCCATTCGGTAAGAATCAGCCTGGGGTCTCGGGGGTCGTCTTCCAGTTTGGAACGGAGATACCGTATGTACAGGCGAAGGTAGTGCCGGCAGTCCACGTATTCAGGACCCCAAACCTGAGCCATAAGCTTCGCGTGGCTCACCACTCGGCCGGCCTCGCGGATCAAGCACGCTAGCAGCCGGAATTCGATCGGGGAAAGTTCAATCGGGACGCCCCTCCGATAGACCTTGTGCTCGTCAAGCCGGATCTCCAGGTCGCCTGCCATGAGGTGCCTCCCGCCGCCGGCGTTTCGATGTGATTTGCCGGCCCGCCGGAGTACCGCCCGCAAGCGGGCCACCAGTTCGATCGGCCGGAGCGGCATCACTAGGTAGTCGTCAGCGCCGGCTTCGAGCGCCTGGACGATGTCGCCCTCGCGCGCGCTTGCCGAGCAGACCAAAATGGGGATATCGTACCCTTCGCGCAGATAGCGGCAGAGGAACAGCGCATCCATATTTGGGATGGGTGGCTCCATCATCACCACATCCGGCTGCGATGTGGCCACTTCTGTAATCGCGTCCGCGCCGTCGGTCACGTGCCTGATTTCGAAGCCTCCGCCCTGGAGGACGTCTGCCAGGTAGGTGGCCCGGCTGGGGTCT
>DATDQG010000058.1:0-6529 GCA_035292365.1 Dehalococcoidia bacterium | reverse complement strand
CTTCTAAGGGTTCCTTGTACAAGAAGATACTGGGAACTGGGAGCCCTAGTAGGAACGAGTCGATGAGCTTGCTCGCCTGCGCGTGCCGCCAGATCCAGAATCGCTGCGAGCTCGGGATGATTATCTCGTTGTTCTTCCATTTCTGATAGAGCACATCCAGCGTGTAGTCGGCCGGATAGGACACAATCTTATAAACGGGAGCTCCGGCCTGAGCATCTTCCTTCTCGGAGGCGATCTGTTGTATCGCTACAGCCATATCTCTTCTTGGCTTCCCTCGGTGCGACGACCCGCCTGCTAATTGCTGGGATTATTATGCGAGACTCACAATCGGGATGCAAAGCAGGCGTTGACTGGCCTAGGGGCTCCGCAACGCCCTTATGCCCTCCCCCTCACGCCGCCCTCCCCTCCGCTTCCCCCTCACCCGGCGGGGCCACCGCCGGCAGCGTCAGCACCTCGGCGGGCTCGCGGCGGTGGTTGGGGCCGATGGACGAGAGCGACTCGAGGAGGCTGGGGACGTAGGTCGAGCGCAGGCGGGAGCCCTCGCGCGTGAGGTAGCTCACCACCAGCGATTGGTCGAACTGGCGGATGCGGACGCTCCGTCCGTGCTTGCGGTCCATGTCCTGACCGACGGTGCGGAGGGTGCGTTCGAGGCTCATGGGCGCGCTCAACCAACCGGAGCCGCGCCGGGAGCGGGCGCTCTCGAGGAGCCCTTCCACGTGCTCCGTGGAGTACCGAAGCTCGGCCAGGGCCTCGTTGAGGACGTACAGGATACGGAGGCCGGTGTCCTCCTCTTCGATCTGGACCTGAGCGGCGCTCCGCTGGTCCAGGACATGGCCGATGGCCCTGAGGCAGTCGCCGTGAGTTGATGGCCAGAGCATGATGTCCTCCCCGTGAGTTCCTATGAACAAATGTCGTCATAACTGCTTGGTCGGGAGAGGGGTTGGCGGTACTGTTTTGTAGGGGCGTGCGGTACTCGAGACTTCAGTACGCGAATCCTGCTATGCCGGCGCCTGCATGCCGATACTCCCCCTGGCTCTCCCCGGCGGCTAGGGTGACAGACGCTTGATCTCCCTCTACGCCTGGAACCGGCTGACCACAGAGAGCGTGGGTTCTTCCCACCCGCCCACCCTGGAACGTACTGGGGGACACCCCCAAGCCCCTGCCAGAGGGCGGCGCCCTCTGCACTCCCGCAGAAGGGACATTCCTCAGTCATCAGCCGTGTATGCTCAGCGTACGACCAATTGTCACAAAAAGTTGGAAGCCGACGCGTCCGGCCGATAGTCAGCCGTGCGAGGGGTTCTGCCCACAAACGCCCTTGCGGGGGTGAATGACGTGGCTGAGCATCAAGACGACGGACAGACCGATCCCGGCTCTCCCTGGTGGTTCGACCAGCCGACGGAGGAATGGGTGGAGCAGGAGCACGCTGAGGGCGGGACGATGTCGCCTTCCGAGGGGTCCATCGCGCGAATCGAGACGCCGTTTTGGGCGACCTGGCTCTCCTTCTCATCCAAGGAGCTGAGCCGTCTGCGGTTTCAGCGCTGGCGGTTCCGGCAGCTGCGCCTGCGTCGGAACTTCAGCCCCACCATCCCGGCCCAGCCGTCTGCTACCACCGCCGCGTAGCGAATCCGGCGTCAGTCGCCGGCAGTCGCAATGCCATGGGCTGCCCTTCGATGTGTGCGGACGGCCATTCGATCATGTACGAACCGCCCTTTCAGGCGGCAGAAGGGCTTGCTACGCTACCCGACGATGGACCCCATCCTCGGGACAGCCTCGGCCCAGCCGCGACCAAGCGCCGCTCGCGCGCCGGCCGTTTCGCCGCGGGCGGCGAGCGGTGTCGCGCAGCCGTATAGCGCCCCTGCGTCACGCCCCAGCGCATCGACTGGGACGAACGCCAGGCTGCTGGCGGCCCTGGGCAACCTAGGCTCGCTATCGCTGTTCGGCGGCGGCGGCGGGCTTGGCGGGCTCTCGTCGGGCCTTGGCGGGTCCGGTGGTCTGAGCGGCCTCGGCGGCTTTGACGCCCTCGGCCTGCTCGCGGGCCTTGGCAGCGATGGGAACGGCTCACTCTTGGTGCAACTGATCGAGTCCATCAATGCGCTGGTCGAGGTGCTCCGCGGCCAGGGCGCTTACGCGTCGCTCTCCAGCGAGCAAAAGGCGACGGCACAAGCACCAGCGTCAGGGGGGCCGGTGGGCCTGACGCCGGCGGCGAACCAGATTATCCCCTCCCCAAGCGCTGTCCTCCAAGCTGGGCCGAGCCCGACTAAAGAGGCCCTCGCGGCCGTCGCGAGCAGTGCTGCGCCTCCTTCAGACGAGACAGCCGCGTATCTTCAGCGCACGGCGCGGCCGATGGCGCTCGGCGACTTCCCCAAGCCCCCACAGGACAACGGGCGAGGCCTGCACTGGGTGCCGACCCCCTTCCACGAGGCCGGCGCCGTCGACCGCCTGGTGCCGGAGGCGCGCGAGATGGGCGTCAAGTGGGTCGTGTTCCTCAACGACGGGACCAAGATTGGACCCAGCGACTACCTCATCCAACAGCTCGTGGCGAACGGCATCGAGCCGGTCATGCGCATCTACACGGCTAACGGCGCGGCCATCCAGGGCGACCTCGGCGCGCTCGTGCGGCACGCGCGGAGCCTGGGCGTCCACTACTTCCAGCTCTACAACGAGCCGAACCTGCGGTCCGAGAACCAGGGACAGGAGCCCGATCCGTCCCGTCACCTCGACAGTTGGCTGCCCGCCGCCAAGACCGTCATCGCCAACGGGGGCCTGCCGGGGTTTGGCTCCCTGTCGCCTGGCGGCCACTACGACGACATGGAGTTCCTCAAGGCCGCGATCGGCGAGGTGAAGCGGCGGGGCGAGGAGCGGGTCTTCAACGCGAGCTGGCTCAGCATGCACAACTACACCTTGAACCATCCGTTGGAGTACGAGAAGGACAGCAATGGCTTCTTGAAGTTCCGCTTCTACGACCGCACCGTCCGGGAGATGCTGGGGCGGAGCCTGCCGATCATCGGCACGGAAGGTGGGACCCACATGGGCTCCGCCAACGACTCGACGTTCCCCGCGATCACGGAGGAGCTCCAGACCAACATGGTGGCGGACGCGTACCGCCGGATGCTGCAGCGCGAGCCCTACAATTTCGCCTACACCTACTGGGTGATCGCGAACGAGGAAGGCGGCGGCCACGACCCGTCGTTCAGCCAGCACGCGCTCTTTCAACCTGACTACACGAGCCCGATCGTCGGTCGTCTGAAGGCCATGACGGGAGCGGGCAGGGCTACTGTGTAGCCGCCTGGGCGGACACATGGGTCCGCCCCTACAGATCAGCAGACGAGCGGGTGAGAGATCTCGCGCTCTGCCGTCCGACGCAGCCGGAGCAACAGGTCCTTTGGATCGAAGCGGGTAGAGGGCGCGAACGCCTCGGGCGGGATGATGATTGTTGGGGCGATTCCGATCGCCGAGTGCGCCTGCAGGTCCACCTCGAAGTGCGGGACGAGGTTGCCCTTGGCGTCGTGGAAGAGACGCACGATGGGCCGCAGCAGATCGTTGCGGTTCTGACGCAGGACCACGCCCTTGAACCCATCGATATCGCCGCCGTGGACGACGATCTCGCTGCCAACCGGATAGGGCGCCACGACATCGAGGAATCGCCCCAGCATGGCGCTGTTGAGCGCGGAGCCGGACATCTCGCGAAGGATCTCCAAGATCTGCTCAGCCGGCAGGGCGGGGCGGTAGGGGCGATCGGAGTTGAGCGCGTCGTACACGTCGGCGATGGCGCTGATCTCGGCCATTGGGAGAACCTGGCCTGCGGGGCGGCGCTCCCTTGCCGCGGCGAGCTGGTTGGTGCCGAAGAGGCCCCGGGGATAGCCGGTGCCATCCTGGCGTTCGTGGTGCTGGTACGGGATGTGGTTGAACAGGACGCCTGGGCCATAGAGCTGCTTTAGCACTTCGTATCCCAGTGCGGGATGCTCCCGTATCTGGTCCATCTCGTCGGGTGACAGCTTCGCCGGCTTGTCGAGGACCTTCCGGTCGATGAAGACCTTGCCGGCGTCGTGGAGCATGGCGCCGGTGGCCAGGGCGCAGAGGTCGGAATGCTCCATGCGGAGCAGCTTGCCAATCATCACCGCGGTCACCGCGACGCCGAGGCTGTGCCCGAAGGTGACGTCATCGTGCACCCAGATGATGCTGAGGCCGAGGGTGGTGTTGGGCAGGACCACTTCTTCCACCAGGGCGGCCGCGGCGTCGGAGAGATCGTAGAGGTCCTGGAGCTTGCGGGTGACCAGGGCGAAGGTGTGACCCTGGAGGCTACGATGGGTGGCTTCGAGGGAGGAGATGTCCATTCGCTCCGCGGCGCGCGCGAGAAAGGTCTGCACTTTCTCGATGGCGCGCACCGTCTTGGCGCGCACCTCGTGCGAAAGGATGTCACGGAGCTCGATGTCGTTGGTGTGGCCGTCCTCCACGTAAAGGAAGAGGAAGCCGCGCTCCCGCAGGAGGCTGAGGTGGCCGGCGGTGATGGTCACGCCCGCGGCCAGCAATAGTTCGCCCCGTGGGCCGCGGATGGGCCTTCCGAGCCGCATGTCTGGCGTAACGCTGTTGATGAAGACTCTGCGCATGACGTTGTTAGCCTTGGCGACAGGCGTCGCCTTGAATGTTGGCTGGTTCGGGTCTCTCTTAACTGTCGGAGCCTAAGGGCCGGTCTGCGATGGCTCCCGGCCAGCCGTAAGGACAGAATCGGCAGGACCGTTTGTCCTACCCCGGGACGACGCCCCAATGGCTACCAATCGGCTGCGGCTGTGCCGATAGTCAGGAAAAGCAAGGTCAACGGGACCGCTGCGGGAGAGGAGCGCGTATGTCAACGATATTGCTTGTGGACGACGCCGCCTTTATGCGCACGCGCTGCGCGAAGTTGCTCCGGGACTCAGGCTTTGAGGTGGTGGAAGCGGAGAACGGCGCAGAGGCCGTGCGCACCTATATTGCTGTCAAGCCCGACGCCGTGCTGATGGACGTCATCATGCCGGAGATGGACGGGCTCGCGGCGTTGAAGGAGATCCGACGGCTGGACCCGAGCGCCAGGGTCACCATGGTGACCGCGATGGGCCAGGAGGACATGGTGCTCGATGCGCTGAAGTCAGGGGCGAAGAACTACCTGCTCAAACCCTTTCAGCCGGACCGCATCATCGAAGCCGTCAGGAAGATGTTGGGTTAGCGGGCTCTTCGTCGCAGTACGATTGGAAGGGAGTCAACATGAAGGACATCAGGCTCATCAATGCCTTCGTTCGCGCCGCGGCGGAGACACTGGAGGCGGAGCTTCAGGTGCCGGTGGAGCGAGGGGCCCTTGCGCTCAGCGGTCCCGATGACCCGGACTCGCCGGTGACCGGGATTGTCGGCCTGACGGGTGCCATGGAGGGCGCCATCGCCATCGGCGTGGAGCGTGCAACCGCCTGCGCGATCGCCAGCGCCCTGTTGGGCGAGGAGTTTGCAGAAGTGACGCCGCTTGTCGCGAGCGGCATCAGCGAGATATGCAACATCATCGCCGGGCGGGCTGCTGCCCTCTTGTTCGAGATCGGCCATCGCGTGGAGATCTCGCCGCCCATCGTGGTCACCGGGCAAGAGGTGCGGCTGCGCACCGTGGACCTGCCCCGACTGGTGGTCCCGTTCTCCACCGATTTTGGGCGTATCGAGCTCAAGGTGATGGCGCAGCAGCGCAACGGCCACTAGCCGCCTGGTACCGATGGACAGCCACGACAAGGACAAACGTCCCGACGCATCTGCCGGAAGGCACATGGTTATCGCAGGCGGTCAAAGCTGATCATAGACAGTGTGAAACAAGGTCAGGCCCAGGGCGTTTCGGCCAACCCAGCCTGTCGGCTGGAACGCGGGCCGCGTAGCCGCATAGGCGAAAGGAGGCTTGGGCCGGACTCCGCGTGCGGGCAGGTCGCCCGTAGGTCGGGCGAAAAGACGGCGCGTGAGTGCTGGCCACGGGTAGGAGCTAAAGCGAGAGTCCCAGAACGGAAACAGACGGCGGCTTTGCCGCCTAGGTAGCAGCACTCCCGAAGTGCACAAGGAGAAAGGCATGACATACCTCAACAACTTGAAGATCGGCATCCGGCTCGGGCTGGGTTTTGCCGTCATATTCGTGCTGGTGGTTGCCATCATCGTCTTAGCGATGAGCAAGCTCGGCACCGTGCAGACGATCATGGACCGGGTGGTGAACAAGGACGCCGAGAAGACTCGCATAGCGAACACGATAATCATGAAGGCGAACCAGAACGGGCTCGCGAACATGAACCTGTTTCTGACGACGGATAAGGCTGAGATCGCAAAGCTTCAGCAGACTATCAATAAGAACAAGGACGCGATCACGGCCGAGCTGCAGCAACTGGACGGCCTGCTCTACAAGCCTGAAGGCAAAGCTCTGCTCGCCAAGATCGTTGACGTCCGCAAGGCCTACGTTGCCTCCTTCACCAACGCTTCGACGCTGCTCCTCGAAAAGGGCGATCGGGAGGGTGGACTGCGCGTCTTCGAGCAAGAGACG
>DATDQG010000057.1:0-3346 GCA_035292365.1 Dehalococcoidia bacterium | reverse complement strand
CGCAGCTTGAGGATCTTGTCTCTGGCCACGTACGGGTCGACAGCGCTGCCCACCACCTCGATGTCCTCGTACTTTGAGAGCTCGTCAGTCAAGATCTTGCGGACGACCGCGGAGTCGTCGACTATCAGCACGCGGGTCATCGGCCGGTCCCTGCCCGCGAGGTCCGGCGGGACCCCTCGGCACGGATGAACAGCAGCACATCGGCATGGCCCTGCTCCAGGCCGAGGTGCACCGCCGCCGCCGGCTCGGTCTCCTCCGCATAGTTGCCTTCAGCCACGACCGGCGCCGCGATGTGGAAGACCTTGTCCGTGCCCGCGATAGCCGGCAGCACGTTGCCGCAGATGACGTTGCTGATCTCGCCGAGCGAGTCATATTGCTGCGCGAGCGATGGTATCTCCTCTTCGCCCAGCATGTTGGCGGCAACCGCGGGGAGCAAGTCCGGCGATGCCGTCACCACCAGCATCCCGCTGAGGGGGCCGTGGAACCGCACGGAAGCCGAGATGTTCGCTTCCCCCGCCGGCGATGGTCCCTCCTCCTGCTCGCCGTACTGGTCGTCCGTCGCGAACAGGAAGCCAAGCTCCTCAAAAGTCAAGATCGCCGCTTTGTGGAGCGCTTTCCCCATCTTCTTGCTCATCCGAGACTCCCATAACCAGGCTTAGGATTGTTTTCTTCAGGTCTTCCGGGCTGAAGGGCTTGTGCACGAATGCCGCCCCCTTCTCCTGCAACAGATGGACGCGGGCCTGACTCCCCTCGGTCGAAACGACGATCACCGCCAGGGCCGACTTGTCGGGGTCTTCTCGCAGCCGGCGGATCATCTCCTCGCCGTCCATCACCGGCATGTTGATGTCCACCAGGGCGAGGTCGACAGGCTGCGCGTCCAACACGCCCAGCCCCTCCGCGCCATCGCCGGCTTCGAGGATCTCCCCCAGCGGAAGCCCGCAGAGCCGCAAGACCTTGATGATCATCTTGCGCATCACCGCGCTATCGTCCACGACCAGCACATTGAGACCCATGTCCTGTCCTCCGTCTCCTCACCTGCTCGTTGCCGTCACAGCGGCCTCGACTCGCCGTTCGCCCTGATGACGACCCGCCCGCTGCCAACGTCGAGCGCGACGTTGCGGGATATGCTGCCGCCGACGTCGTGGGCCTTCAGCAGCACGTTGTTCTTCCAGAGAAGCTTTCGGAGCATCAGGAAGTTCCTCTTGCCGATCTGGAACATGTCTTCCGCTTCGACCTTGCGACCGGAGGCCCCTCCCGCCACCTTGACGACCATTCGCTCCTTCTTGGCACCAAGCTTGTAGCAGTCGAGGAACAGTCGTGGCAGCCCGGTATCCACGAACATGTAAGGGTTCTGCACCGCCTTAGCCGGATCGATGGTCGAGAGCGGAAGCATCACATGCAACAGGCCACCCACGCCCGCTATCTGGTCATGGACCGTGATGCCAAGGCAGCTCCCCAGCGCATAGGTGAGGATCGCCGTCTCCTTATCGGCGGAAATCTTCATGTCGCCAACACCAACAACGAGGTCCACTCGTCACCTCTGGGAATGTCGTTACTTCTGGTACGTGGCCGGCTGGACATACCGGAACTCGTGCGAAAGTCCCGTCAGGCTTTCCGCGTGGCCGATTAGGAAGTACCCGCCTGGCTTGAGCGCCTGCCAGAACCGCTGGACGAGCCCGTGGCGGGTCGGCTGATCGAAATAGAACATGACATTACGACAGAGAATCACGTCAAACGGGCCCTGCATAGGCCATGGCTCCATCAGGTTTAGTTGGGCCCATCGGATGAGCCGCCGCAGGCTGTCGTTGACGCGCAGGGCCCGTGGCCGTGTTGGCTGCGCAACAGTGAAGTACTTTTGAAGGAGCCCGGAAGGCACGCTTTCCACGACGCTTTCCTCGTAGACGCCCGCTCGCGCCTTCTCCAGCACCGTCGGCGAGATGTCCGTTGCCAGGACCCGCACGTCCGCGCCATCCACGTCAGCCAGCGTTTCCCTCAGCACCATCGCCAGGGTGTATGGCTCCTCGCCGGAGGAGCATCCGGCGCTCCAGATGCGGACCTTGTGCGTGGCCGCCCATAGGCTGGGGAGCACGTGGCGGGAGAGATACACGAAGTGCTGGGGCTCCCTGAAGAAGCTGGTCTTGTTCGTGGTCAGCACATCTATCATGATGCCGAATTCCTGGTACGAGGTGTCCTTCTGCACGTAGGTGAGGTAGTCCTCGAAGCTCCGCAGCCCAAGTGCGCGCAGTCGCTTGGAGAGACGGGACTTCAACAGCTCCTTCTGCCTGGCCAGCGTAAGGTTGATTCCACAGAACTCGTGCACCAGCGCCGCGATGCGCTTGAACTCTTCATCGCTCAGTGTTGGCTGCTGGAAGTCCCTGATCACCTGATGACCCCGGTTTCTAAGTTTTTCGACGGCGTCATGTCATGAATCCGACGGCGTTGACGGCCTCGAGGGCCAGCGCCGCCACGGGCGTGCGCTTGATCCTGGTGATGCCTGCGAGAAATGCGGCTCTCGAACTCGCATGAGCTCGAGAGCCGCATTCTGGTCTCCTAGAACCTCTGAAGCACGTCGAGGTCGCTATCATCCAAAGGGATGGCCGTCCTCGGGTTGACCATGGCGCCGCGGCCGTTGGCCTTCCCGCGAGCGCTCACCACCTTGACCGGTGGTCGCTCCGGGCGCCGCTGCTGAGTCGTGGTTCGGTTGCCGTAGCCCACGGCGACGCCAACGCCACTGCTGAGTTGGAAAGAGCCGACCATCGACTTCATCTCCTCCGCCTGGCTCGACAGCTCCTCAGCGGCGCTGGCCGACTCCTCGGAGTTCGCCGCCACCTGCTGTGTCACTTCGTTCATCTGGTCCACCGCGACATTGATCTGCTTGATCCCTTGGGTCTGTTGGTCGGAGGCCGCCGCGATCTCCCCCATCACCTCGGTCACCTTGTTGACCTGACCGCTGATCTCCTCGAGATTGCCGATGACCTCCTGGTTGATCCCCACGCCCGTTTCCGCGTTCTTGATGGAGCCCTCAATCAGGTTTGCCGTGTTCTTGGCCGCTTCCGCGCTACGTATCGCCAGGTTGCGCACCTCCTCGGCCACAACCGCGAAGCCCTTGCCGGCGTCGCCGGCACGCGCCGCCTCGACGGCGGCGTTCAGGGCAAGCAGGTTGGTCTGGAAGGCGATCTCGTCGATGGTCTTGACGATCTTGGCGGTCTCGTCGGCGGAGGCCTTGATCTTGCCCACCGCCTCGGAGAGGCGCCGCATGCTCTCCACGCCCCTGACGGCGCTCGCACGCGTGCCGTCGGTAAGCGCGCGCGCCTCGCGGACGTTAGCCGCGTTCTGCTGCGCGATT
>DATDQG010000056.1:0-28819 GCA_035292365.1 Dehalococcoidia bacterium | reverse complement strand
GATCATCGGCGAGTGGGCGAAGAAGGTGCGTTCCACACCGATGTTGCCGGTAGTGACTCGGCGTACGGTGAAGCTCTTGTCGCCCCCGACTTGGCGGACGGCGATGACGACGCCCTCGAAGGCCTGCAGGCGCTCCCGGTCGCGCTCGCGGAGCTTGATCGTGACGCGCACAGTGTCGCCCGGTTCGATCGCGGCGACTTTGGCGTTCGGCTCGTGGGTGACGAGGCTGCTTGCGTCCATGGGTATGTCTCCCTCTTTAGGATAGCGCTCGCTCAGCAGCGGCCGTAGCCTCGCTGAGCGGCTCGGGGTGCTGGTCGAGCCAGCGGCTCTCTTCTTCGGTGAGCGCGGCGACGGTGAGGAGGTCGGGGCGGCGCTGGCGGGTCCGCAAGAGCGCCTGGCGTCGGCGCCAGCGTTCGACGGCGGCGTGGTCGCCGGAGACAAGGACGGGCGGCACTCCCCAGCCTCGGAACTCCGCAGGCCTCGTGTAGTGCGGGTACTCGAGAAGGCCGAGCGCGAAGGACTCCTCCTTCGGCGACTCCTCGGAGCCGAGCACTCCCGGAAGGAGGCGTGCGACCACGTCGACCAGCACCATGGCCGGCAGCTCGCCCCCTGACACGACATAATCTCCGATGCTGATCTCGTCGTCGGCGAGGTGCGCGCGCACCCGCTCGTCCACTCCTTCGTAACGCCCGCAGAGCAAGAGGAGCCATGGGCGCCGCGCCAGCTCCTCGGCGACGGCCTGGGTCAGCGTACGTCCTTGCGGCGTGAGCAGCACGATGTAAGGCTCAGCCTTTGGTGCGTCCTCGGCAGGGGATTGACCCGTGATAATCTCGACGGCGTCGAAGAGGGGCTCCGGGCGCATGACCATGCCCGCGCCGCCGCCGTAGGGCGTATCGTCTACCACGTGGTGGCGCCCGAGGCCGAAAGGTCGCAGCGGGTGGACGTTGATCTCGAGGAGGCCGGCTTTGCGGGCCCGCTGTAGGATGCTCTGGTCGAACGGGCCGACGAACATCTCGGGGAAGAGCGTGACGATGTCGATGCGCATCAGCGCGCCGCCGCCGTTGGGTGTTGCTCTGTTGGGCCGAGCATCGTCTCGACTGCGTGCGAGAGGAGCGGCTGCAGCGCGGCAAAGCCCTCCTCGACCGCGCGGGGGCTCCCAGGAAGGTTGACGATAAGGCAGCGCCCGCGCGTGCCGGCGATGCCGCGGCTCAGCGCGGCGAGCGGCGTCGAGCGGCGCCCCTCGGCGCGCAGGGCCTCGGCGATGCCGGGGGCCTGGCGCTCGAGCACATCGGCGGTGGCTTCGGGGGTTACGTCTCGCAGGCCGAGGCCCGTGCCGCCGGTCGTGACGACAAGGTTCACCTGGCCGTTATCGGCCCAGGCGGCGATCTGGGCAGCGATGACCGCGCGGTCATCGGGCAGGAGCGCCCGCGCGACGATGGTTGCGCCCGCCTGGGCGAGTAGCCTTTCCAGCAGGTCGCCGCTGCTATCGGCGCGCGCGCCCGCTGCGCCCTGGTCGCTGGAGGTGAGGATGGCGGCGTGGATCATGACACACCATGTTACTATATTTCCATTCAAGCGTTCATCGGAGACGTGACACCGCCCGTTTCGCTTGGATTTGACGGGCATTGAGGAACGGACTTAGAGTGCTGCCGAACCAAGCATCTGGGTAAGGGCTCGTCAATCTGCTAAGAGAGCGGCATGGAAGCACGCCCGGACTTCCAAGGGATGGCCCAACGCTTTGACTCAAAAGGCGTTTCGGCAATTGCCCTCGTTGGTAGCCACGCCAGAGGCGATGCTGGCCCGTACAGCGATGTCGACATCATTCGCTTTGTTAGCAATGCAGGCTCACGCTATAACTCGGTTGATGGCACCTACATTCTCGACAGCCATCTGGTCGTCGTAAAGACGGTACTGCCCAAAGAGATAGACGACTGGTTCGCAAAGCCGCAACTCGCCATTGCAGTCATCCCCGGTTTGCGATCTGCGATTCCATTGGTCGACCGGCATGGCTTTCTTACGGCGCTTCAGGAGCGTGCGCGACTGTTTGTCTGGGACGAGGCTATGCAGCAGCGCGCCAGTGCCTGGGCGAGCAAACAGATGGTGGGCTGGATCGAAGAGGTGCACAAGGGTCTCGAAGGGCTGAATCAAAACGACATAGGTCGTCTACTGAACGCGCGCTTCGGTCTCTCTTGGGGCTTGTCGCGCGTCATGCAGGTTCAGAGAGGCGTTCTGTTATCTGGAGACAACGCTTTTTTCGATGCGGTCGCGGCGAGCGTTGGAGACGCTAGCGTTTGGACACAGCTTCGTCGCACAGTCTTTGGCATCCAGGCTGAAGGTAAGGAACGGCCGGTGCCGTTAGGAGACCAGGTTATCGCGGGCCTTCGTCTCTACGTTGAGACGGCGGCCCTCCTCGGCGACGCTATAAGTGCCCACGACCAGCCTCTGATCGACAGCACGGTGGCCCTGATAAACAGCGTGCTGTCGTAAACCGAGGAGGTCATCAATGCGACGCATCGGTAGGAACGTCTACACGGAGGTCTACTTCTGGGGATGTAACCCCAGCTTCATCGTCACGGATGACGGCGTCTTTATGGTCGACACGCCCCAGCAGCCGATCGACGCCGTGCGCTGGCGCGAGGTCATCGAGGCGCACGGGCCCATTCGCCACCTGGTCAACACCGAGCCGCACGGCGACCACATCAACGGCAATGCCTACTTCCCCGGCGTCGAGGTCATCGGCCAGGGTGGGATGAAGGAGCGCTACGAGCAGGCGATTCCGCAGATGACGGGCCAGCAGCGCTTGGAGCGCATGAAAGAGACGGATCCCGACAGCGTCTGGCTCTTGAATCACCCGAGCTACCCACCCAATCCGCCGACGCGCCTCTTCACCGACGAGCTGACGCTGCGGCTGGGGAACCACACCTTTCGTTGCCTCCACCATCCCGGCCACACACCACCGCAGACCTCGGTGTATGTGCCCGAAGAGGGCGTGGTGTTCACCGGCGACAACGTCTTCTGCCGCGTCAAGACCTTCATTCAGGAGGCGGACCCCTGGGAGTGGCTCGAGTCGCTGAAGAAGATCGACGCGCTGGACGTTCAGGTCATCGTCCCCGGCCACGGCGAGCCCTGCGACAAGAGCTACCTCAAAGAGCAGGCCCAGATCATCCAGGACTGGCTGGGCGCCGTCGAGGACTTCATGCGCCGCGGCCTGACTCTGGAGGACGCGCTGAAGGAGCCAAGGCCACAAGTGGACCCCTACCCGATCGGCCAACGGCTCTTCGCCGGCAGCGACGGCCTCGACCAGCGCATCATCACCAACCTCTACAATCAGATCGGTGCGAGACGGAAGGAGACGTCCTAGCCAGCGCCGCTGGTGAAAGGTAGGGGCGGGTCTCAGATCCTACCAACTGACGCCGGTGTATCCTCGTAAGGCTTTATGCAAACCCAGGCGTCACCTCGTTTGACAGGCCTCTGGCGCAACCCCGACTTCCTCAAACTCTGGGCCGGCCAAACCGTCTCCGAGTTCGGCTCCCTGCTGCCGACGCTCGGGTATGTGGCGATCCTTCTGCTGGACGCGACACCATTCCAGGTTGCCTTGCTTGAAGCGGCGAACACGGCCCCGGGACTGCTTTTCGGGCTCTTTGCTGGAGTGTGGGTGGACAGGCTTAGGCGTCGGTCGCTCCTCATCGCCGCGGATCTTGGCCGGGCGTTGCTCTTGGGCTTCGTTGCGGCGGCCTTCATCCTCCATCTCTTGACTGTTCAGCACCTGTTCCCTGTGGCGTTTGCGATCAGCTCGTTAACGGTCATTTTCAACCTTGCCTACCGTTCGTACCTGCCTTCACTCGTGCGCCGAGAACAGCTTCTCGAGGCGAATAGCAAACTCACGGCCGGCTCATCGGTGGTCGAGTTCAGCGCCTTCAGCCTCGGGGGCTGGCTGGTCCAGTGGTTCTCAGTGGTCGCGACAACCCTGATTGACGCGGGTTCCTTCCTGGTTTCCGCTCTCTCCCTGGCGTGGATACGCACTTCGGAGGACAAGCCAACCACGGTAACTGAGCGCAGGAACATGGCACAGGGGATCGGCGAAGGCCTCCAACTCGTCTGGAGACACCGTTTGCTGCGTACGATCGTAGTAAGCACGGGTATCGGGTCTGTCGGCGGGGGCATGATCGGCGCCCTGATCGGCGTTTATGGTCTCCGCGAGCTGGCCATCCCTCCTGGCATCTTGGGCATGATTTGGGGGGTTGGCGGCCTTACCTCAACCCTCGGCGCGTTGTATGCAGGCAGGTTGACCCGTCGCATCGGCATCGGCCCCGCCCTAGTTTATAGCTCGTTGGTTGCAAGCATAGGAACATTCTTCATTCCGCTCGCCCAAGGGCCGCTCATCGTAGCAGCTCTGCTACTCGTCGCGAGTCAGCTTGTGAATGACCCCGCTCGGACCATCGAGAGCATCAACGAGATCAGTCTTCGCCAAACAATCGCCCCTGACCATTTGCTGGGGCGCGTGAACAGCAGCATGCAGTTCGTTGAGCTAGCAGGCCGGCTGGGTGGGTCCATCTTGGCTGCGGTGGTCGCGGCGCTGATCGGCGTCCGCCTCGCTCTTACGCTAGCCGCGTGCCTCGGTCTGTTAGCGAGTGTGTGGCTGCTGCTCTCGCCGGTGCGGACCCTGAGGGACCTGCCGACGCCTGTGTCCCAGGGTGAGGCACGGTAACAGCCATGCCTCCTGCTGTTGACATACGCATCTGCCCCTGCTACCCTACCCGCATTCTCGGAAAAGCGAGGCCGGCGCGGCGAGATGGGGACTATGAGCTTTGCCATCAGCACACATCGTGCGGGAGTCGTTCCCGGCGACGGTCGTGTGCGGCCGGAGGAGCCTGCCCTGAGGTGGCCCACCTGAGTTAGTCTCGATTTCCCAGACCGCCCGCCCACTGCGCAAGGCAAGCGTAGTGGGTTTTTGTTTGTCCAGCCTGAACGGAGCAGAACCATGTCAGACTCGTTAGCCCTGAGCGTGAGGGCGTTGAGGAAGTCCTTTGGCGGGGGCTTCGATTTTGGCCGCCTTCTCCCATGGCGGCGAACGGATGGCGCGCGTGCTCCCCTCCGCGTGGTCGATGACGTCTCCTTCGAGGTCCGTCGCGGCGAGATCTACGGCGTCATCTGCGCGAACGGGTCCGGCAAGTCGACGCTGGTCCGCATCCTGAGCACCCTCCTGCTCCCCGACGCCGGCGAAGTCCGTGTGTTTGGCTTCGACGTAGTCCGGGACTCGATGACCGTGCGCGGACTGATCAACCGGGTCTCGGCAGACCCCTCTTTCTTCCGCAGCATGTCGGCAATGGAGAACCTGCTCTTCTTCGGTCGCGTTTACGGGCTCTCGCCGGAGCAGGTCCGGGAGCGTGCGCCGTCGGTCCTGGCGCCAGGCCGTCGAGCCGATGATGCACCTCTCCCGCGGCCAGCAGCAGAAGGTGGCGGTGGCCCGCGCCTTCCTGACCTCCCCTGTGCTGATGCTGCTGGACGAGCCGACGACCGGGCTCGACCCGCGCAGCAAGCGCGACGTGCAGGCCTTCATCCAGGAAGCGCGGGCGGAGCATGACGCGACTATCCTCCTGACGACCCACGACATGGAGGAGGCCGAACTCCTGTGCGACCGCATCGCCTTCCTGGCGAACGGGCGCATCGTCGCGGAGGGAACGCCGCTGGAGCTGCGCCGGGGCGTGGCTGGTGGGCGTTCGCTGGAGAGCATCACGATGGAGACCGTGTTCATGGAGCTGACCGGCCGCCGCCTCGAAGAGGATGAGACCCGGGAGGAGGTGAGCGGTCCCGGAAGTCCTCCTCTTCTACAAGGCCACGGCGTACCTGGGCGTTCCGAAGCTAGAGTACCGCACGCAAGACCAGATCGACTTCCTTGCCCTTGTCCCCCACCTCACCAAGAAGCGCCGCGACTGGCTCTGGGAAGCCATCTCGCTCGTCCACCCCGGCCACCCATGGCTGCCTCAACTTTCCCTTTGACCTTCGCGAGGAATGGGAGGCATTGCGGCGGCCCGTAGGGGCGACCGGCTGGTCGCCCTAAAGAGGAGCCAACCATGATAGAACGAATCGAACTGCGCACCGAACGATTGCTTCTGCGACCGTATAGATTCGACGACGTCGAGGACGAGCTGGTCTATCGCTCCGACCCTGAGTTTGCACGCTATCTTTACCACCTCCCACAGCCATTTACGAGGCGGCACGCCGAGGGGATGGTTGCCGTCAACGTCTCCGAACCGTGGGAGAAGTATCAGACGTTTGCAGTCGTGCTGGCTCGGAGGGTTATCGGCACGGTGAATCTAGAGCAGGACGCGGAGAACAGGATTGCGATGCTTGGCTACGCAATTGGGCGAGACTACTGGGGCAAAGGGATAGCGCCCGAAGCAGCGCGTGCGCTTATCGACTGGGGTTTTGAGACGTTCAAACTCGCTAAGATTTGGGCCTCGACCGACGCGCGGCACGAACGTTCCTGGCGCGTTATGGAGAAGCTCGGCATGCGGCGCGAGGGCCTGCTTCGCAGCCATAGTCTGGCTCGTGGCGAGCGCCATGACAGCGTGCATTATGGGCTGCTGCGTGAGGAGTGGGAGGCATTAAGGCGGTATGGACCGTAGGGCGGTTCGCGAACCGCCCCTACCGCAGAGTGGAGACCGACCATGGTCGATCGCATAGAACTGCGCACCGAGCGCCTGCTCCTGCGGCCATTTGCGCCCGCGGGCGCTGACGACGTGCTGGCGTACGCGGCGGATGAGGAGTGGGGACGCTACCTGCCGTTACCGCATCCATACACCCGGCAGCACGCGCAGGAGTTTGTGGCCCGGGCGATCCAGGACTCGCAGCAGACAATCCCGACCTTCGCTATTTGTTCTGGACAAGCGCGTCGTGGGCGGCATCAACCTCAGCGTCGATTTAGGGAACCAGCTCGGCGAGCTCGGCTACTCGCTTGCGCGCGAACATTGGGGCCGTGGGCTGACTCCCGAGGCCGCGCGCGCTGTGATGGACTGGGGCTTTAGGGTCTTCGATCTTGAGAAGGTCTACGCCAGGGCGGATGCGCGGAACGTGCGCTCATGGCGCGTCATGGAGCAGCTGGGCATGCAGCGTGAGGCGCTCCTCCGCGCCCATCGACTAGAACAGGGCGAACGCACCGATGAGGTGTGGTACGGGCTGCGGCGTGGAGAATGGGAGGCGCAAGCGGGCTTGTGGCTTGTAGGCCGGGCCTTCAGCCTGGCCGGGCGTCCAACGACGAAAGGAGGAGCCGTATAAGCATCGCGCCTAAGGCCCTGCGTCCTCCCGGTCATCCTTCGCGCTTACATTAGCAATGCTAACGCCTCCGAGGCTATCGGGAGTGCAGCGTCTTGCAACGATGGTCATATGTAAGCGCGAAATATGGCATAAATGCATGGCGATTTGGGGAGAAAACCTCTTGCAATCCGCAGTGCCGCTGCTATGATGGGGCGAAGTGGGGAAAAGTGGGGCCTGACCCCACTTTCAAGGACTAACTGCTCCAGTGCTCTTAGGCGAATACGAGTATACCGTGGACGACCGCGGGCGGCTGGCCATTCCGGCACGCCTGCGCGAGCCGTTCCTCAGTGGACTCGTGCTGGCCCGCGGACTAGAGCCCTGCATTGTCGTCTACCCCACTGCGCGGTGGAATGGACTGGCGGACCGGATGACGGACCTGCCGCCCAATAGCACGGACGCCCGGCGCTGGCAGCGCGCTATCTTTCCTTCTGCATTTCAGGCGGAGCTCGATCGGCAGGGTCGCGTCCTCCTGCCCCAAACGCTGCGTGATTACGCCGGCATCGAGGCCAACGTGGTCATCATCGGCATGCATAGCACGCTTGAGATCTGGAGTCGCGACGCCTGGCGCACGGAGCAGGCCCTGCTCAACGAGCAGGCCGCCAGCATCGCCGAGGCGGTGAGCTTGCCTGTAGGACAGGCGGGCCTGGCTCCCGGTCAGGCGGGCCGGGAGCCATGATCATGACGGCTGTGAGGCACATCCCAGCCCTCGTCACAGAGGTGGTGAAAGGGCTCGCCGTGCGGCCGGGCGGACGATACATCGACGGCACGGTCGGCGGCGGTGGACATGCAGCGGCGGTCCTCGACGCCAGCGCGCCCGATGGCCGTTTGCTTGGCATCGACCTGGACCCAGAGGCGCTGGCCGAAGCGGCTCGAACACTCGCGCCCTACGAGGATCGGGTAGTGCTGCGCCGGGGTTCCTACGCCGACATGGCGTCGTTGGCCGCCGGCTTCGCCCCGGTTGACGGCGTGCTGCTCGACCTTGGCCTCTCGTCCCTTCAGTTGGCGGGCGGCCGCGGCTTCTCGTTCAGCGAAGAGGCGCCGCTGGACATGCGCTTCGACCCGCGCCAGTCGATGACGGCGAGCGACCTCGTCAACCAGGCGAGCGAGGGAGACCTTGCTCGGCTGGTCTGGGAGTACGGCGAAGAGCCGCGCTCCCGCCGCATTGCGCGACGCATCGTCGCGAAGCGGCCCCTTGCCACCACGACGGAGCTGGCGCGAGTCGTTGCGGAGGCGGTCGGGCGCCCCAAAGGGCCTCGCCACCCCGCAACGCGCACCTTTCAGGCGCTGCGCATCGCCGTCAACGACGAGCTGCGCAACCTGGAGGCGGGGCTGACCGCTTCGTTGCGGGTTCTCGCGTCTGGTGGCCGCCTCGCCGTCATCGCTTATCACTCGTTGGAGGACCGAATCGTCAAGGGTTTCCTGGCGCGAGAGGCCAGGGCCTGCATCTGCCCACCGGAGGTTTACCCGTGTCAGTGTGGCCACGTGCCGCACCTGCGGCCGCTCACGCGGAGGCCGCTTCGACCCAGCCGGGACGAGGTCGTCGCCAATCCGCGGAGTCGCAGCGCGCGGCTTCGGCTCGCCGAGCGACTTCTGACCGCCTAGACGGGGAGGTCGCCCACACGCTGGGCGAGGGCGGGCGCCTGATCGTCACCTGCCTCTTCGCTGTAGTGGGCGTCGCCTTCTTGCTCCTGCTCCAGGTGAGCCGGGCGGCGGCAGTCGGCTATCAGGTGCAGCAGTTGCAGCAGGCGAAGAACGACGTGGAGCGGCAGACGTACCTGTTGGAGGCGGAGATGGCCAGCCTCCAATCCCTCGACCGCATCGAACGCGAGGCGCGCACCCGCCTGAAGATGCAGCCGGCCCAGCGGTTCTTCTTCGTTACGGTGGACCAGCCCAGCCGGGAAGGCGGGCAGCCCCCCGTCGGGGAGGTCCCGGCGCATCCATGGTGGGGGTCTATACTGGTGGCCCTTGGGATGAGAGGGGACTGATGGCCGCAGCTTCATTCGGTATCGCGCGCTGGCGGCTCATCGCTTTGGGTCTCCTGCTTGCGGCGGCGACAATCGGCATCGTGCTTCGCCTCGCCCAGCTCCAGCTGTTCGACTACACGGAGTACCGGACGGAGGCGCAGAGCTCACACGAAGGCCAGCTGGCCGTACAGGCCCAGCGGGGAACGATTCGGGACCGGAACGGCTTCCCGCTCGCCGTGTCGGTGCCGGTTTATCAGGTGGCGCTCCATCCGAGAGCCTGGGCGACGTCCGAGGCGGCTGACCGCGTTCGTCAGATCGTGGCCGCGCGTCTGAGCGTTCCGCTCGAACGTTTGGAGGCGGCCACGGCGCCCGGCCGCTGGGTCGTGGTTCAACCGAACGTCCCTTACAACATTGGTCGGGGATTGGGGGCGCTGGCGCTTCCTGGCGTGGAAACGACTCTTGTCTCGATGCGCACCTATCCGGAGGGCAACCTGGCGGCGCCGCTGCTCGGTTTCGTGGGCGCCGATCAGGAGGGGCTCTCTGGGCTGGAGGCCGACTTCCAGCGGGAGCTGGCGGGCATGGCTGGCGCCTTGGCCTTCGAGCGGGATGGCTTCGGCCAGCCGATCCCGATAGGCGACCACAAGCTGCTCAGGCTGTACGAAGCAGGGCAGGACCTAGTCCTCACACTGGACCGCTATCTCCAGCGCCTTGTGGAGCGAACGCTGGATGAGGCGATGACCAAGCACAAGGCCAGCGGCGGCACCATTATTATGATGGACCCACGCACGGGCGAGGTGCTCGCTATGGCCAGCCGCCCGACGTATGACCTCACCAAGCTTGACCTCGTAAGCACCGCTCCCCAGCAGGTCGCCCAGTACCGCAACCGCGCTATCACCGACCTGTACGAGCCTGGCTCGGTCTTCAAGATCATCACCATGGCGTCGGCGATCGACGGGGGGATCGTGACGCCCAGCACCACCTATTACGATGGAGGCCCGATCGTCCGTTACGGCTGGACAATCAACACCTGGAACGGAGGCCACTACGGCACGCAGACAATGACTGACATCTTGAGGACGTCGAACAACATCGGCGCCGTGTGGGTGGCGGAGCGGGCGGGCGCGGATCGCTTCTACCGTTACGTCCGCGCCTTCGGCTTTGGCCAGCCCACGGGCATCGGCCTCAGCGGCGAGGCCAGCGGGCGCATCCGTGCCTCGGGAGAGGACGATTGGAAGCCGATCGACCTCGCCACGAACTCCTTCGGCCAGGGCCTCAGCGTGACGCCTATCCAGATGGCCGCCGCCATATCGGCCGTGGCGAATGGCGGCACTCTCCTCCGGCCGACGATCGTCAAGGAGCTGCGGGGAGCCCAAGGCAGCCGCGCCTTCCAGCCCGTCCTCGTGCGGCGACCGCTCACGGAGAAAGGAGCCGCGCTGCTGCAGGAGATGCTTAATGTCACTGCAGAGAAGGGCGGGAGTCCGCTAGCGATGGTGCCCGGATACCACATTGCAGGCAAGACGGGCACCGCGGACTTGCCTGCCGTCGGCGGGTACAACCGCTCGACGACCATCGCCTCGTACGGGGGCTTCGCTCCGTACCCCGTTCCAAGGCTTGTCGTGGTCGTGAAAATCGATGAGCCAAAGGACCAGATTTATGGTAGCCTGGTGGCAGCACCAATATTTAGTAGTCTGATGCGTCAGGCGTTACCATATCTAGGTATTCCGCCATCCGAGCCAGTGAGGATAGCGAAGCAGTGAACTTGACTGGGGCGCAGCTGCGGGCCGCTCTCGCCGACCGTCTCCTGGCCGGCACGACGATGATGGCCGCAAGCGGCCCCTTCAACGGCGTCAGCCTCGACTCCCGCACCACTGGCCCCGGCGACCTCTTCGTCGCTCTCAAAGGAGAGCGCGCAGATGGCCACGACTTTATCCCGGAGGCGGTAGCGCGCGGTGCCGTCGGCGTGCTGGCCACGCGAGTGTCGAACAGCCTGCCTGCTCCGGCCGCGCTCGTGGAGGAGCCGCTGGCGGCGCTGCAAGCGCTTGCGCACTGGTGGCGGCGCCAATGTCCGGCCGAGGTCATCGCCGTGACTGGCAGTGTGGGCAAGACCAGCACGAAAGAACTCATCGCCGCCGTGTTGAGCGAGCGGTTCCCGGTGCACCGAAGCCCCGGCAACCTCAACAGCGAGAGCGGCCTGCCGGTTGCCTTGCTAGGACTGGAGCAAGACCACCGCTATGCGGTGCTTGAGATGGCCATGTACGACCTGGGAGAGATCGCCCTCTTGTGCCGGCTGGCGGAGCCGCGCTACGGCGTCGTGACGAACATCGGCCCGGTGCACTTGGAGCGCCTTGGTACCATGGAGCGCATCGCCCAAGCCAAGGGCGAGCTTCTGGAGGCCTTGCCTATCAACGGCGTGGCCGTGCTGAACGGCGACGATCCGCTGGTGCGGTCGCTAGCGCACCGGACGCGGGCGCGGGTGGTCTGGTACGGTCGCGAGCCCTCCAACGATGTCTGGGCTGGCGACGTGGAGAGCCACGGACTAAACGGCCTAAGCTTCCGGCTTCAGCGGCAGGGCCGATCGGAACTGGTGCGCACGCCACTGGCAGGCCGCCACCACGTGCACAACGCGCTGGCGGCGGCGGCCGTTGCCGTCAGTGTCGGTATGAGCCTCGAAGAGGTCGCGGTGGCCCTGGAGCGTAGGGTGCCGCAGCCCCGATTGGTGGTGCGCGAGGGCTGGAACGGCTGCACAGTCCTCGATGACACATACAACGCCAGCCCCGCCTCGATGCAGGCCGCGCTGGATCTGTTCGCGGAGATCGAAGGCCGCCACGTGGCCGTGCTTGGCGACATGCGAGAGCTAGGCAGCGCGGCGGACCAGAGCCACCGTGAGCTCGGCCGGCAGCTTGCTGGCCGTGCACAGGTGTTGGTCGCCGTGGGCGAACTGGCGCGCCTTACCGCGGATGAGGCGGGCCGTTCAGGTGTCGAGACGCACTGGGTGTCCGACGCGGACGCGGCTGCCGTGCTCCTGGGGCGACTGGTGCTGCCCAGCGACGTCGTGCTCGTGAAGGGCTCGCGCGCCCTTGAGCTAGAGCGCCTCGTGGAGCGGCTTACGGCCCAGCCCGCGGTTGCAGGGGGCATGGCATGAATCCTGCCGCCTTCGCCTATGGCGGCTGCGGCTTCCTGTTGGCCTGGCTCATCGGTGGGCCAGTCGTGCGGACTCTGCGCGCTTATAACGTTGGCAAACGCATCCGCGAAGAGCAGCCGGAGAGCCACCAGGTGAAGGCGGGCACGCCCACAATGGGTGGGATCATCTTCTTGGCGCCGCTGGCGGCGGTCAGCGCCGGCGCGGCGCTCCTCGGCTACGGCGGTGTGCTGCCGGGCGTGGCGCTGGTCGTGATGACCGTCTGCGCCGCCCTTGGCGCGGTGGACGACCTGCGCTTCCTCGAAGGTCGGCCGGGGGATGGCCTGCCGCTCCGGGTTCAGCTCCTGGGGCTTCTCCTGATCTCGGTTGTTGCTGTCACGCTCGTGCATGCTTTTGTCGCTCATCTGCGAGTAGCTGTCCCATTTGGTCCGCTGGTCGCCCTCGGTTGGTGGGGAGTCCCGCTCGGCGTCGTCACGCTCTGGAGCACTATGAGCGCCGTGGCGATCACCGACGGCGTGGATGGGCTGCTGGGCAGCACAGCCGCCGTCGCCTTTGCCGCCTACGGCCTCATCGCCGCCTTCGAAGGCAAGGCGCCCCTAGCGGCGTTTTGTTTTGCTGCCACAGGGGCCTTGCTCGGCTTCCTCTGGTTCAACGCGCATCCGGCCGCCGTCTTCATGGGCAACCTCGGCTCGCTCTCCCTGGGTGGAGGGTTGGGAATGGCCGCCCTGCTGACCGACCAATGGCTTCTCTTGCCGCTTATCGGCGTCGTGTTCCTGGCGGAGGCGCTCTCTGACCTTATCCAGATCGGCTACTTCAGGCTATCGGGCGGGCGCCGTTTCTTTCGGCGGGCGCCCCTTCATCACCACTTCGAGCACCTTGGCTGGTCGGAGACGCAGGTGACGACCCGCTTCACCGCGGTCGGAGCGGCGGGTGCCCTCCTGGGCTTGGCGGTGGCGCTGCGATGAGCACGCTCCAAGACGCCCTGCGGCAGCGCTTCAGTGGGCGCCGCGTCACGGTGGTGGGTCTGGGGCGCGAGGGGACAGCGCTGGTCCGCTTCCTGGCGCCGCTTGACGCGCTGATAACCGTGAGCGACGCCCAGCCCGCAGACGCCTTGAGCCAGCAGATGGGCGGTATCGTCGGCCTGCCGGTCCGTCTCGCCCTCGGCGGCAACGACCCGGCCGATTTCTTGTCCGCCGACATCGTGCTCCTGAGCCCGGGCGTCCCGCTGACCCTGCCGGCCGTGGTGGCGGCGCGGGAGAGCGGCGTGGAGCTGAGCTCGCTGACGGCCCTTTTCTTGGAGTACTGTCCCGTGCCCCTCATCGGCGTGACCGGCAGCAATGGCAAGACCACGACGACCAGCCTCATCGCCGCCATGCTGCAGGCGGCAGGGCGGTGGGTATGGCTTGGCGGCAACCTCGGCCGGCCCCTCATCGAGCAGATGGAGCGGATGCTGCCCGGCTCGTGGGCGGTGGTGGAGTTGTCGTCGTTCCAACTCGAGTTGGTGCAGCGAAGTCCGCATATCTCGGTCATCACCAACATCTCGCCGAACCATCTCGACATGCATCCCACCTTCGAGGCATACATCGCGGCCAAGCGGAACATCTTCCGCTTCCAGACGCCCTTCGATGTCGCGGTGTTGAACCAAGACAACTCCGTGACGAGGGACCTTATGGGTCAGGCACCTGGTCGAACTCTTCCCTTCAGTAGGAAAGTGACGTTGCCTGGCGACGGCGCCTTCGTGCGAGATGACCAGGCGGTGATGCGGTATGACGGCAAGGAACGGGCGATTATGCCCCTTGGTGACCTCCAGATCCCGGGCGTGCACAACGTTGAGAACCTGCTGGCAGCCGCCGCCGCGGCCACTGCCGCCGGCGTGCCTGTGGAGGCGCAGGCGGCTGGCGCTCGCGCCTTTCGGGGCGTGGAGCACCGGCTGGAGCGGGTTCGCGAGGTGGCGGGCGTCGTCTACGTCAACGACAGCATCGCCACGAGCCCGGAGCGGGCGCTCGCTGGGCTGCGCTCCTATACGCGGCCGTTGGTGCTCCTGGCGGGCGGGCGTGACAAGCATTTGTCTCTGGAGGAGTGGGCCGCCGAGGCAGGGGCGCGCTGTCGGGCCGTTGTCCTGTTTGGCGAGGCGGCAGCACCGTTCGGTCGTGCGCTGGCTGCGGCGCCCGGGCCGCGGCCGGAGGTGCGCCAGGCGGCGGGCCTCGCTGAGGCGGTAGCGCTGGCCCAGGATATAGCTCGCTCGGGCGACATCGTCCTCCTCTCACCTGCGGGCACTTCATTCGATGAGTTCCGCGATTTCGAGGAACGCGGCCGGCGCTTCAAGGCACTGGTGGCCGCGCTGGAGGAGCGCCGTGCGATTTCTGCGTAGGCCCCGCACCGGCGCTATGCCAGTGGCTGGAGTCCCTGACTACGTGCTGCTCTTCACAGTGCTAGCACTCGTCCTCCTGGGCTTGCAGGCCGTGTACAGCGCCTCCTTTGTCCTGGCGCTCACTGTGTACGACGATGCGCTCTATTTCCTGAAGCGCCAGGCCCTCTGGGGCGCGCTTGGGCTTGGTCTCTTGGCGTTCACCATGCGTGTGCCGTATCGCTGGTGGCGCCTTCTCAGCCCGCTCATCATGCTGGTTTCTGTCGGCCTGCTCGCGGCAGTATTGGTGCCGGGCTGGGGTGTGGAGCGCTATGGGGCGACGCGCTGGCTAAGCTTGGGCCCGCTGCCGCCGGTGGAGCCGAGCGAGTTCGCCAAGCTGGGCCTTATCGTTTACGTGGCGGCGTGGCTGAGCAGCCTTCGAGACAAAGTGACGACTTGGTCGTCTGGCGCGTTGCCCTTCATGCTGCTCGTCGGCTTGATCGGTGGACTCATTCTGCTCCAGCCCGACATGGGCACGACCGTCGTCTTTGTACTCGTCACGGGCAGCCTGTTCTTTCTCGCCGGTGCCGCGATTCGCCACTTCCTCCTGCTGGGGCTCGTGGGTGGATTGGCTGGTGCGCTGGCGGTTTTGGCGGAGTCATACCGGCTTGATCGGTGGCGAGCGTTTATGGACCCCGCGGCCGACCCGCAAGGGATTGGGTTTCATGTCAACCAGGCGCTGCTGGCGCTCGGCAGCGGTGGGCCCTTCGGACTTGGCATCGGCGCGAGTCGTCAGAAGTACTTCTACATCCCAGGCGTACAGACCGATGGCGTCTTCGCCGTCATCGGTGAGGAGATCGGCTTTGTGGGGTCCGTCTTCGTGCTGAGCCTTCTCGTCGTCCTTGCGCTCCGCTGCTTCCGGTTGGTCGCGGGTCAGGATGACCGGTTCGCCTCATTGCTGGTGGCGGGCGTTATGCTGTGGCTTGCCTTTCAGACCCTTGTCAACTTGGGAGGCGTGACCAAGGTCCTCCCGCTTACGGGAGTCCCGTTGCCTTTCCTGAGCTACGGAGGCTCCGCGCTGGCGACCCAGCTGGCGGCAATGGGTATCGTGCTCAACGTCTCACGCTACCACGAGGCGGGCCTCGCCCGGGCGCAGCCGAGCCTCGTTACAGAGGGGGCGCAAACATGATGCTCGTGCTCACCGGCGGCGGGACGGGTGGCCACGTCTACCCTAACCTGGCGGTGGCCGAAGCGCTCCGCCGCAGGCCCGAGGCGGTCTTGGCTTACGTCGGGTCGGCCCGCGGCATGGAGCGGGGGATCGTCTCGCAGGCGCAGGTGCCCTTCCATGCCGTCGCCTCGGCACCGCTCTTGGGCGCCTCGCCTCTTGGTCTCGCTCGTGGCCTGCTGGCCTTGGCGCAGGGGATCACCCAGGCGTACCGCTTGCTGGACCGCCTCGGCGCCTCGGCGGTGCTCGCCACGGGCGGTTACGTCTCGGTGCCCGTCGTCATCGCGGCCCGCCTGCGCGGCATCCCCAGCTTGGTCTACCTGCCCGACATCGTCCCAGGATTGGCTGTGCGTCTACTGGCGCGGGTCGCGGACCGGGTGGCGACGACCCACCCCTCCTCCCTCGGGCACCTTCCCTCCGAGAAGGTCGTGGTTACCGGCTATCCGGTGCGGCCGGAGGTGGGCGCCTGGAGCAGAGCGGCGTCGCGAGAGCGGCTCGGCCTGCCCATCGACGGCCTCGTCCTGCTGATCTGGGGCGGCAGCCGCGGCGCTCGCAGCATCAATCAGGCCGTGCTTCGAGACCTCGAGACGCTCACAGAAGGGGCGAGTGTTCTGCACATAACGGGGGAAGATGGGGTGGTGGAGGCCTTGGCCCGCCGGGCGACGCTAGGCGCCGTGGCGCTGGGGCGCTATCACGTCTATGAATACCTGCATGAGGAATTCGCTGCCGCGCTGGCTGCCGCCGACCTGACGGTCTCCCGTGCAGGCGCCTCGGTCTTGGGCGAATACCCCGCTGCGGGCCTCCCGAGCGTCCTAGTGCCTTATCCAGGACTCGTGCGGCAGCGGGAGAACGCCCAAGCGCTGGTGGAGGCTGGGGGCGCCGTCATCGTGGCTGACGACGCGCTTGAAGAGCTGTTACCGGTGCTGCATGACCTGCTCGCGAGGCCCGGCCGGTTGGCTCAAATGACGGAGAACGTGCGCTCGCTGGCCCCCGCTGCCCCCGCGGCCGAGGAGATTGCGCGCCTCCTTATCGGGCTTGCCACGAGGGAGGCAGCGAGCGAGCGCACCCTCAGCGCTTCGAGGGAAGGATGAGACGACGCCGTCCGCAGGTGGCCTCCTTGACCCGGGCGGAGCACGTGCACTTCGTGGGGCTGGGTGGCATCGGCGTGAGCGCGTTGGCACGGATCCTCATGCAGCGGGGCCATCGCGTGTCTGGCTCCGACCTCAAGGACTCGCCGCTCCTAGACCGGTTGCGGCACGAGGGCGCCGAGGTGTTCATCGGCCACGATGCGGTCCAAGTCGGCGACGCCGGCCTTGTCGTTACGACAGCCGCTGCTGCCTCCGACAACCCCGAGCTTGTCGAGGCGCGACGGCGGCGACTGCCGGTGATGAAGCGCGCCGAGTTCCTGGGCCTCCTCATGGAAGAGTCATACGGCATCGCCGTGGCCGGCTCACACGGCAAGACGACCACCAGCGCCGCCATCGGCTACGTCCTGTACCGCGCCGGCTTGGACCCAACGATCCTCGTCGGCGGCGAGATGGTGGACTTTGACGACGTCAACGCGCGCCTTGGGCAGGGCCGACACCTGGTGGCCGAGGCCGACGAGTACGACGCGTCGTTCCTTCAGCTGCGTCCCCGCCTGGCGCTGGTGACAAACGTAGAGCCCGAGCACCTCGATTTCTATGGCTCCTTCGAGAAGGAGCTTGAGACGTTCGCGAGCTTCCTTGGCCAGGTGCCAAGCGATGGCGCAGTCGTGCTGTGCTTCGACGATCCGGCGCTGCGGGAATTGACCAAGCGAGAACCTTCGCCATGGTCTGCCACCACCATCACCTACGGCTTTCATCCCGATGCGCAGTGGCGGGCATCGGACTGGGAGCAGGACAAGGACGGCGGCTACGCCTTCACCGTGTCGCATCGCGGCCGTCCCATCGATCGCTTTCAATTCGCGATCCCGGGCCTGCACAACGTCCAGAACGCGCTGGGCGTTGTGGCCGCCGGCTCTTATCTCGCCATCGGTCTGGCCCACATTCGCACCGCCTTGGCTGGCTTCCGAGGCGTGCGACGCCGCTTTGAGGTGAAGGGGGAGGCTGACGGCATCGTCGTAGTGGACGACTACGCCCATCACCCCACCGAAGTGCGGGCCACCCTGGCGACCGCTCGGCAGCGCTTTCAGGGGAAGAGGCTGGTGTGTCTCTTTCAGCCGCATACGTACAGCCGCACGAAGCTCCTGCTGGAGGAGTTCTCCACCTGCTTCGAAGACGCGGATGTCGTGCTTATCGCCGATATATACCCGGCGCGTGAGCGGTACGAGGAGTGGCCTATCACCGCGCGTGACCTAGCCGCCGCTGTGCGGCATCTCCATGTCCGCTACGTGGGTAGCCTAGAGGAAGCGCTGCCTGCGGTCGAGGAAGTGCTGCGCCGCGGAGACGTCTTCTTGACGATGGGCGCTGGAGAGGCCGACCAAGTGGGTGAGGCGGTTCTCTCTAGCCGCCGTGCGGCACGCTCGGAGGGGCGGTTGTGATAGCCGTGGCCTCAGAGCGGCGCTTATCGCACCTGCACGCTGATCTCGCCGGCCTCGGGCTGGCGGTGCGGGCGAACGAGCCGCTCATGCGCCACACCATCTTCCGAATCGGCGGTCCTGCCGACCTCTATGCCCCCGTCTATGGGCGTGACGAGCTTCTTGCCGCGCTTGCGCTGGCGCGAGCCGCCGAGGCGCCGGTGACCGTCCTTGGCGGCGGCAGTAACGTCCTCGTGGCCGACGCGGGCGTCCGTGGCCTCGTGCTAAGCAATCGCTCGCGGGGCTGGGAGGAACGCGACGAGGGCGGCACGCTGCGGCTCTTGATGGCCTCGGGCGTCGCGCTACCGGGCCTCGCGCTGCGCACGGCGCGTCAGGGCTGGGCCGGCCTGCAGTGGGCAGAGGGGATCCCCGGCACCGTGGGGGGAGGCGCTATCTACAACGCGGGCGCTTTCGGCGGCTCTTTCGCCGACAAACTGATCGCCGTCAGCGCCGTGAACCCGCACGGCAAGGAGCAACGCTTCCTCGTTTCGGAGCTGGCCTACATGTACCGCTCGAGCCGTTTCCAGGCTGATCTGGCCGGGTGGGTGGTCTTGGAGGTGGAGCTTCTGCTGCAGCGAGGCGACGTTGCGGACCTGCGCGGGCAGATGGTGAGCTTCCGCGCCCGACGGCAGGCCTCGCAGCCCAAAGAGCCGAGCGCTGGTTCCATCTTCCGCAACCCGAGCCCGGACAGCGCGTTGCCTGCGGCCGGTCGTCTCATCGAGGAGGCTGGGTTCAAAGGAACACGTCGGGGCGATGCCGTGATCTCACCCCGTCACGGCAACTTTATCGTCAATCTAGGACGCGCGAAGGCGGCCGATGTCGCCGCCTTGATCGCCTTGGCGCAAGAGCAGGTGTGGGCGAGGACCGGGATCCGACTCGAGCCGGAGGTGCGGTTCATCGGCGACTGGGAGGGTGAGGCGTGACCGGCCTGCGCGTCGGTCTGATGTTCGGCGGCCGCTCAGAGGAGCACGAGATCTCGCTGCTCTCCGCGCGGTCGGTGGCCCAGGCGCTCGAGGCGGCGGGCCACCAGGTTGTGCCCTTCGGCATCTCCAAGGGTGGCGTCTGGCTCGACCTGCGGCGCAGTCACGCCGCGCTCGATTCGAATGTCAAAGCCCTCCTCACCGCGGAGGATAAGCCCCTCGCGCTCAGCTTGCGCGATGCCTTGACGGCCTTGGCGGACATCGACGTTGCCTTCCCACTGGTGCACGGGCGCACGGGAGAGGACGGCGTGCTGCAGGGCATGCTGGAGATGATCGGCCTGCCGTATGTCGGCTGCGATGTGCTCGCCAGCGCCCTGGGCCTGGACAAGTGGTCGCAGAAGGTCGTCCTGCGTGCATGCGGTCTGCCTACGGCGGACTTCGTCGCCGTCGAGCATCACCGCTGGCGTCAGCAGCCGGAGGTCGTCCAGGACGAGGTCAGGGCGCGCCTCGCGTACCCGTTGTTCGTCAAGCCGGCGCGCGGCGGTAGCAGCGTCGGCATCACCAAGGTGCATGACCTGGAGGGGCTGGCCCTCGGGCTTGAGGAGGCGTTTCGTCTCGATCCGATCGCGCTGGCGGAAGAGGCCATCGATGGCAGGGAGATCGAGTGCAGCGTGCTAGGCAATCACGAGCCCCAGGCGTCCCTCCCCGGCGAGGTCATCCCCGCCCGGGACTTCTACGACTATGAAGCCAAATATCGCGACCCCGCTACCCGCCTCGTGGCACCCACGTCGCTGCCGGCGGCACAGGTGGAGCAGGTGCAGCGGCTCGCCGTAGCAGCGTTCAAGTCCATCCAGGGAGCCGGGATGGCCCGCGTCGATTTCTTCCTGCGGCCCAACGGTGACCTCTACATTAACGAGCTCAACACGATACCAGGCTTCACGGCGGTGAGTATGTACCCGAAGCTCTGGGAGGCGAGCGGCATTCCCTTCCCAGGCCTTGTCGACCGGCTCGTGTCCTTGGCGCTGGAGCGCCACGCGGAGCGATATGCGCGCTTGGCGTAGCAGCCTCGCCACGAGCCCAGCCGGCTTGGTTCCGATCCAGCCGATGGCCAGGTCGAGGCGCCGCTGGCGCCGACGTCTCTTGGCGTTTGGCGCGCTTGCCCTGGTTGGAGCCGTGGTGAGCGGAGGCGTCGCGCTTGTCCAGGGGCCCTGGCTACGCGTCGCCGAGGTGCTTGTGGAAGGCAATGCGACGGTGCCGGCGGTGGTTGTCCAGGACCAAGTGGACGCCCTGGGCCGCGGCATCCTGTTCGTCGATGAGGCGGCAATGGCGCAGCGCGTTGCGGCTCTCCCGCGTGTCGAGAGCGCCACGGTTGCGCGCGTGTTGCCACGTCAGGTGCGGGTGACCGTCTTGGAGCGGCAGCCGTGGGCGGTCTGGAGCCAGGCGGGGAAATCCTATCTGGTCGACTTGGAGGCGTACGTGCTGGCTGCGGTCCTGCCCGCCGGACAGGCGGAAACCGCCTCCCTCTGGCAGATCAAAGGCCTGGACACGACATCGCTGGCCGAGAGTGCGCGGGTGGATCCAGGCGCCCTGCGGCTCGCTCAGCGGCTGACTGAGGCAGTGCCCGCACAGCTTGGGGTGCCGGTCCAAAGCTTCGAGTACACGCAGCGCGCGGGCCTGGTCGTGGTGACGAGCCGCGGGCGTGCGCGTTTCGATACCGAGGACGACTTCGATTACAAGATGGCCGTTTGGCAGGCAGTCCTGGCGCAGGCGGCGCGAGACCGGTTGACGGTCAACCATGTGGACTTGCGGTTTGGGGCACGCCCCTTCTTGCGTTGATGGTGAAAGGAGGCGCTCGTGGCGCGTGACCGCACCTTTGTTGCGTTGGATGTAGGGACGACCAAGATATGCACGCTCGTCGCCGAGCTGCAGGACGACGGCGAGTTGGAGGTTATCGGCCTGGGCGTGGTCCCATCTCGAGGGGTGCGCCGCGGCCAAGTAGTGGATCTCGACGAGGCCACGGAGGCGATTCAGTCGTCGCTGGAGCGGGCCGAACGGAGCAGCGGCACCAAGATCACCTCGGCCTTGGTCTCGGTGACCGGCGGCCAGATCGCCTCAACGAACAGCCACGGTGTAGTCGCCGTCGCTGGCCGCGAGCGCCTGGTCGGTCAGTCGGACGTGGGCCGCGTGCTGGAGGCGGCTCGCACCATCAGCGCGCCTAGCCAGAGCGAGGTCCTGCACGTAGTGCCGCGCGGCTATACGCTGGACGGGCAGGACGGCGTCCGTAACCCACTCGGCATGCACGGCTTTCGGCTGGAAGTTGAGGCGCACATCGTCTTTGCGGCCACTGCCCCTCTCCAGAACCTGACCACCTGTCTGCAGAGGCTGGGCATCCAAGTGGCCGATCTGGTCCTGGCCCCCCTCGCCAGCGCCGAAGCGGTCCTCTCGGAGGAGGAGCGTGAGATGGGTGTGGTCTTGGCCGATATCGGTGGGGGCACGACCGATATCGTCATCTACCAGGATGGCAGCGTCAACTTCTGCAAGGTGTTGGGTATCGGCGGAAACCACGTCACGAATGACCTTGCGCTGTTCCTGCACACGCAGTTTGGCGCTGCTGAGGAGATCAAGAACCGCTACGGGCACGCGCTGCCGCAGATGGTGGCGCAGGAAGACATGGTGTGGGTGGCCGGCTTCGGCAGCGAGGGCGAGCGACCGGTGCTCCAGCGCCGACTGGCCGAGATCGTATACGCTCGCGTGGATGAGATCCTGCAGCTCGTGCAGCAGGAAGTGCAGCGGGCCGGCTTTGCCGGACGCGTCCCGGCGGGCCTTGTCCTCACCGGAGGGAGCGCGAACCTGCGCGGCATCGAGGCGCTGGCGCGAGAAAAGACGGAGGGACCGGCGCGTGTTGGAATCCCTCAGGGGGCCCATGGCCTGGCCGAGAGCCTCGATGACCCTGCCTATGCAACCTCGATCGGCCTGCTGCTCTGGGGGTTGCGCTACGGCGTCTGGGACAGCTATCCGGCCGCGAACGACTGGCTCGCCTGGCCTAGGTTGGCCTGGCGCTGGCTTCGCGACTTGATGCCAGGAGATGGCTGATGCTTGCCTGAGCAGCCGCCCGTCGGAACACGATAGACGCAGGAATCGATGAACATGCGACACAAGGTAAAAACCGCCCGAGAGGGCAGATACAAGGAGTCACCGGCCATCGTCACCAAAGGGGGCGCTATGAATCAAGACCTTGAAAGCTTTGCGACCATCAAAGTGGTCGGAGTCGGCGGGGGCGGCTGCAACGCGGTGAATCGCATGATCGCGGAGAAGATCCGTGGCGTGCAGTTCATGGCGGTGAACACCGATGCTCAGGCGCTGCTCGCTTCCCAGGCCGAACAGCGGATCCGGATCGGCGAGCGGCTCACGAAGGGCCTGGGCGCCGGCGGCGACCCGGAGCGCGGTCTGAAGGCGGCCGAGGAAAGCCGCGAAGAGCTGGCGATGCTCTTCCAGGGCGCCGACATGGTCTTCGTCACGGCAGGCATGGGCGGTGGCACGGGCACCGGCGCCGCCCCAGTCATCGCCGAGCTGGCAAGGGAAGCCGGCGCGCTCACCATCGCCATAGTCACGAAGCCCTTCTCGTTCGAGGGGTTCCGCCGACGCCAGGTGGCCGATGAGGGGATCCGCCGTCTCCAGGAGAAGGTCGATACCCTTATCATCATCCCGAACGACCGCCTTTTGACCGTTGCCGACAAGCGGGTGACGGTCGAGGTGGCCTTCCGTCTCGCGGACGATATCCTGCGCCAGGGCATCCAGGGCATCTCGGAACTCATCACGGTTCCGGGGCTCATCAACCTGGACTTCGCAGATGTTCGCGCCGTCATGAACGAGGCCGGCCCGGCGCTCATGGCTATTGGTCGCGGCAGCGGCGACACTCGTGCCGTGGACGCTGCACAGCATGCCATCGCCAGCCCGCTCTTGGACATCTCCATCGACGGCGCCATGGGCGTGCTCTTCAATGTGACCGGCGGCGCGGACCTGACCCTGCACGAGGTGTTTGACGCGGCCGAGGTGGTCGCCAAGGCGGCTCACCCAGAGGCGAATATCATCTACGGCATGGTCATCGACCCCAAGATGGAGCAGGAGGTAAAGATTACGGTCATTGCCACCGGCTTTGGCCAGATGTCCAGGCAGCCGGCCATGGTTCCTCTCGACGACCGCATCGGCCGTCCCGCCTTCCCACTTCCCACGATAGACGCGCAGGACGACTGGGACATCCCGCCCTTCCTGCGGCGTAACCTGGGGAGGTAACCGAATAGCGTACTCGATTGGCTGGTCCGTTCACGCCAGTCCTTGGCCCGAAAGGCTGGCTATCAGGCGCCGCCACGACCAGCGCGCAGCGCCCCACAACCATATAAGCAGCGGAGGGTGATGTGAACTTACTGCCTCTCCTTGGTTTGGCCGTGGGTTTTCTGACGGGGCGCGATTGGGCGCTGCTGGTGACTGCGTTAGCAGGAGTCATCGGGTTCGGCCTTGTCGCGATCCTGACCGAGGAAATCAGCGGATGGGCGGACCTTTACGTCTGGGGAGACATTGTCCTGTCGCTGGCCCTCACTTGGGTGGGCGTGAGAGTTCACAGGCGGTTTTTCCGCAAGGCACGTACATCCTCTTGAGGTCGCAGCTCCGAGCAACAAACCTACCAGATTGCCGACCTCGCCTTTGCGCTGCGGCAGGACGACTGACATTCCGCTCTTCCTGCGGCGAACTTGAGGCGATAGAGGCGGCGGCGCCTGTAGGGTTGACAGCGCGCGGGGCTGCCTTTAGACTCGCTTCGATTGGAGTGAAGGACATGGGGTTCAAGTCGGTCTCAGAGTAACCGTTCTTTCGCCGCCCACCGGCGGCCTCGGGCCGTGCAGTCGTCCTCGGCGACTCGGGCTTGGGGCCGCCAGTTCTGTGTAAAGGAGAGCAGTGGCCCAGCCACTGGTTGCCCAATTAGAGAGCCTCCAGAAAGAGGCGCTGGCCGCCCTCGCCGCAGTCGCTGACGAGGGAGCGCTGGAGGAGTGGCGGGTCAACTACCTCGGCCGGCGTGGCCCGTTGAACACCGCGTTGCGTTCCATTGGTGATCTGCCGGTCGAGGAGCGTCCAGCGGTCGGCGCTCGGGGCAACGAGGTACGCCGTCTCCTGGAGGAGCGCTTCGACGAGCGTGCCCAGAAAGTCCGAGAGGACGCCATGCAGCGCGCGCTGGTGGAAGGCGCCATCGACGTCACGCTGCCCGGTAGGACGCCGCCCGTCGGTCGTCTTCACCCCACTACGCGCATGCTTCGGGAGATCTGTGGGGCGCTTGTCAGCATGGGCTTTCAGGTCGTGGAAGGGCCCGAGGTGGAAACCGACTACTACAACTTCGAGGCGCTGAACATGCCGCCGGAGCATCCCGCTCGGGATATGTGGGACACGCTCTGGCTGGAGCCAGAGCAGGGCGTGCTCCTACGGACCCACACCTCGCCGGTGCAGGTCCGCGTGTTGGAGCGCATGCAGCCGCCCATTCGCATCATCGCTCCCGGCCGCGTCTACCGCTACGAGGCTACGGATGCGACCCATGAGGCGATCTTCTACCAGGTCGAGGGGCTCGTCGTGGATGAGGGTGTTACATTCGCCCAGCTGAAAGGCACGCTCGCGACCTTGCTGCGCCGTCTGTTTGGTGCGGAGCGCCGGGTCGACTTCCGCGGCTCCTACTTCCCCTTCGTCGAGCCGGGCATCGAGGTCGCCATCGACTGTTTCCGCTGCAACGGCGCCGGCTGCCGCACCTGCGGCGAGTCCGGCTGGCTGGAGGTCCTGGGGGCGGGCATGGTCCATCCTAAGGTGCTCGCCAACACGGGCCACGACCCCAAGCGCTACACGGGCTACGCCTTCGGTCTCGGCGTGGAGCGTCTGGCGATGCTCAAGTACGGCATCGAGGACATCCGGCTCTTCTACAGCAACGACCTTCGCTTCCTGAAGCAGTTCTAAGGGCTGAGGGGTGGGACTCGTCACGCTTCCGGTACACAGATCGCCCCGCGGCGCTCGCTACGTCGTAGCGGCGCAGCATGCTGCGCCGCTACGACTACTACGGGCTGTCTAAAGGACTCCTATGCGCGTCTCGCTACGCTGGCTCCGCGACTACGTGCAGACCGACATGGCTCCCGACGAGCTGGCCCGTCGGCTGACTGAGGCAGGCCTGGAGGTCTCAGACATCGAAGAGATGGGCCGCGACTGGGACGGCATCTTTGTCGCCCACGTCGTGTCCGTTGAGCCGCATCCCAGAGCCGATCGCCTTCTCGTGGCGCGCGCCGAGGCCGGTGACCGGCGCTTCACTCTGGTCACGGGCGCGCCGAATATCACGGCCGGGGTGAAGGTGCCGCTGGCCGTGCCGGGGGCGCATGTGCACGATCCGGAGACGGGCGAGCCGGTGACCGTCGCCCAGAGGGCCCTGCGCGGCGTCACCTCCGAGGCCGTGCTCTGCTCTGAAAGCGAGTTGGGCATCTCCGACGATCATACGGGCATCATGCTGCTGCCCGACGACGCGCCGGTCGGCGCGCCGCTGGCCGACTACCTGGGCGACACCTTCCTCGACTGCGAGGTGACGCCCAATCGTCCCGACTGGCTCTCGATGCTGGGGATCGCCTGGGAAGTCGGCGCGGTCAGCGGCCAGCGCGTGAACCCCCCCGACATTTCGTACCCGGAGGCGGGTCGACCTATAGCCGACGAGGTGTCGGTCGAGATAGCCGACCCCGACCTGGGACTCCGCTACGCAGCGGCCCTGGTGCGGGGCGTCACCGTCGCGCCCTCGCCATATTGGCTCCAGCAGCGGTTGCTGGCGGCCGGCATGCGGCCTATCAACAACGTCGTGGATGTCACGAACTACGTGATGCTGGAGTACGGTCAACCGCTCCACGCCTTCGACGTGAGCACTTTGCGCGGTCGACGCATCATTGTGCGGCGGGCGCGACAGGGCGAGGTGATGCGCTCGCTCGATGGGATGGAGCGACAGCTCACTACTGACACGCTGGTCATCGCCGACGCAGAGCGCGCGGTGGCCATCGCCGGCGTGATGGGTGGCATGGACACTGAGGTGACGCCCGTGAGCCGCGACATCCTCCTTGAGTCAGCAGCGTTCCTCGGCGCCTCCATCCGGCGCACGGCCCGCCGCTTGGGTCTTCGGACAGAGGCGTCGCTCCGCTTCGAGCGCAACCTCAGCCCCGAGTTGCCCATACCTGCGCTATGCCGGGCCGCCCAGTTGCTGGCGATGCTTGCCGGGGGCGCGGTGGCCCCGGGCCTGATCGATGTCTATCCAGCGCGGCGCCCCATCGTCAGCCTGAGCCTCACCTCTGAAGCGACGCGGCAACTCCTGGGCGTCGAGATACCGCTGCAACGCACCGCCACCACCCTGGCCAACCTGGGCTTTGTCGTGCAAATGCAACGCGAGTCGGTGCAGGTCACGGTCCCGTTCTGGCGCTCGGATATCGCCGAACAGGCGGATCTCATCGAGGAGGTCGCCCGGATTGAAGGCTACTCCGGCCTTCCCGAGTCGCTCGCTGTCGGTCGGCTCTCGGGACTGCCCGCCGGCGACCTTTGGTCGTTCAAGGACCGCCTGCGCGATCTTTTGGCCGCCGCCGGGCTTCAAGAGGTCATCACGTATTCCCTGGTCTCTCACCGTGAAGCCGAGGAAGGCCTCGGCGAGAGCGCCCTGCTGCGAACGGTGAATCCGCTGAGCCCTGATCGAGAATACCTGCGCACTAGCCTGCGTCCGGGCGTCTTCCGGGTCCTGGCCTCCAATCAGCGACGAGACCCGGACGAGGGGTTGCGCCTCTTCGAGCTGGGCCGCGTCTACCGGCCGCAAGAGGGTCCGCTACCACAGGAACGCGAAATGGCGGTGGGCGTCCTCTCAGGCCCGAGGGCCGCTCGTTCCTGGCCTCGCGATGCGTCGCCGCTGGATTTCTACGACGCTAAAGGTGCCCTGGAGGCATTGGCGGCCGGCCTCGGCGTCGCGTTTGACCTGACAGCTCAGGAAGGCCCTGGGCTGCGGCCCGGCCGCGCGGCCCGATTGTCGGTGGGCGCCATCGAAGTAGGCTGGCTCGGAGAGCTGCACCCTCGGGCGGCGGAGGAGCACGACCTCACGCAGTATCCGGCGGTGCTCCTTGAGCTGGATGTCGAGGCGCTGGCCTCGATTCACACCAGCGTCCGCGTGAAACCCCTGCCCCGCTATCCGGGCGCGAGCCGTGATCTTGCCGTGGTCGTGGATGACGCCGGGCCATCGGCCGAGATCGAGGCGCTTCTGCGCCAAGGCCCACTCGTCGCCGATGTCGGACTGTTCGACGTCTATACCGGGCCGCCGGTGCCGCCGGGCAAGAGGTCCTTGGCCTACCGGTTGCTATTCCAGGCTCCGGACCGCACGCTCACCGACGAGGAAGTCGAGGCTGCGCGGGCTGAGCTGGTCGACCGATTGCATATCTCGCTCGGCGCGATACTGCGGGAATGACCGCCGCGGCCCGACTGCCGATGAGCGGTAGGCTGGGCCTTCAGCCCAGGCGTCAAGCTCTCGGTGCCGTGCCCCATTTGGCTTCTGACACGCGAAGGGTCCCAGCGATCCTCGCCTCGACAGCCCACAGACGGTATGCTAGCCTAGGCATGTGAGGAACGGGTACCCAACGCGAGGAGGCGATTATGCTTGGCTTGAGGCCGACAGAGCTGCTCATCATTGTATTCATCCTGTTGCTCCTGTTCGGCGCCAGCAGGCTGCCGGAGCTCGCTTCATCGGTCGGTAAGGCGATGAAGGACTTCCGCAAGGCGGTCAGCGCGCCCGACGAGCCGCCTGCGCCTTCTGTGAGCGCCAGCGAAGTCGAAAAGAAGAGCCCCACGAACAGCCAGTCGTAGCATTGACGCGCTGAGAGGCGCTGCCTATACTGCCCTGCGGCAATCGAGTTTGTTACAGGAGGCACAAAGTTGAAGAAGGTCCTTGCTGCGGCCCTGCTGACTGTCGCCCTGGCGGCCTGTGGTGGAGGTGGTGGAAGTGGCGCTTCCTCATCGGGTGGCAGTGCTGCCAATGGCAAGACCGTCTTCACGGGCACAGGCGGTTGTATCGTCTGCCACACCGTGCAGGGTGTATCGACGGGGACCATCGGTCCTGAGTTGACCAAGGTCGCCACGGTTGCGGCGACGCGGAAGCCCGGTATGGACGCCGAAGCGTACATTCGAGAGTCACTCACGAGCCCGAGCGCTTACGTCGTCTCAGGGTTCCCTGACGGTCAGATGCCGGCGGATTTGGGCACTCGCCTAAGCAAGGCGCAGCTGGACGACCTAGTCGCCTACTTACTGTCGCTCAAATAGCGTAG
>DATDQG010000055.1:0-18523 GCA_035292365.1 Dehalococcoidia bacterium | reverse complement strand
TGTGGCCCGGAACCTTCAAGGCGCTCGATTGACCATCGTTGGGACCTATCGCGATGTTGAGGTCGACCGCACGCACGCGCTCTCGGGCGTGCTCGCCGACCTGCGTCGCGTCCAAGGCTTCCAGCGCGTGCCGCTGCGCGGGCTCACCGTCGATGAGGTCCAGCGTATGATCTCCAACATCCGCGGCCAGGAGGTCTCCTGGGGCCGCGCCGAGATGTACTACCGCCAGACGGAGGGCAACCCGCTCTTCATCCAGGAGCTGCTGCGCTATCTGGTCGAGGAGGGCCTGGTCGTGCGGGAGGGCGGGCGCTACGCGCTCGCCGACCCCAGCCAGCCGGAGGCCGGCGTGCCGGAGGGGCTGCGCGACGTCATCGGCAAGCGCTTATCCAGGCTGAGCCCTGAGTGCAACCGGCTGCTTTCTGTAGCGGCGGTCATCGGCCGCGACTTCGATCTGGCAACCTTGCGCGCCGTCACCGCAGTCGAGGAGGAGGCCATGCTGTCGAGCCTTGAGGAGGCGGTACGCGTCGGCGTGCTAGAGGAGCGGTCGCAGCCCGGTCGCGTTCTGTACCGCTTCGCCCACGCCTTCTTCCGCCAGACGCTCTACGAGGAGATGATCGCGCCGCGCCGCCTGCGCCTGCACCAAGAGATCGCGCGTGCCCTCGAGGCCCAATACGGCAGCCGACGCGCGGAGCACGCCGCCGAGCTTGCCGAGCACTTCGCCCAGAGCACCGACAAGGCTGACCTGGCGAAAGCCGTCGAGTACGGCGAAGTCGCCGCGAAGCGAGCCATGTCCGTCTTCGATTACGGTGAGGCAACGCGCCTGCTGGAGCGAGCGATCGGCGTTCAGGAGGTGTTCGATCCGGACGACAAGACCAAGCGCTGCGACTTGCTCCTCGCGCTCGGTGAAACATTGCTGCCCTTGGGCGAGCCGAAACGGGCGGCAGATACGATAGCACCGGCGGCGTTCGCGTTGGCAGAGGCGCTCGGGGACAAGCCCCGCCTCGCCCGCTCCTCTTTGCTGGCCATCAATGCCCTTGAGGAGTACGGCGGTGCGCCGATAAATGGAACATCCGAATATCGCCAGTGGGCATCTCGCTTGGACACCCACGCCCTCCCAGATACCCTTGAGCGCGTAGCCGCCGACTGGAGTCTCGCCAGGTCTGCGCTGCCTTTCGGAGGATTTCGGGAGTCAGCGGCGCGTCGTCTGCGAGCGCTGGAAGCCGCGCGCCGTCTGGATGACAACCAGGCGGTCTTTGAGGCAGTGGCTGTCTTCTTCTCGTATTCACCCGCCAGTTCGTCCGGGCTCGCTCTTCAACTCGCGAACGAGTTCGCGGAACGGCCCACGCAAGCTGTCAAATCAGGCACGCTGTCACAAGTTCTCACCCAATGCTCGACGCATTTCCTAGCAGCCGGCGAACGCGAGCGCGCGGAACAGCTCTGGCGGCGGGTTGCAGAAATCGCGGAACGAACACAGGACGCTCGCTCGATTCTAACTACGATAGGGCATGAGGTCACTTTGGCGACATTGGACGGGCGACTGGAGGAGGCGATTGAGGCTGCCGAGCGGCAACGCATCAGCCGTAACGATCAAATGGGCATCCTAATCGGCGGCAATGCCGCGCACCGAGCACTCGTGTTGCTTGGCCGAGCGGACGAGGCGCTGGACAAGTTCTATGGTGGTACCAGTTTAACGGCTGATGTACAGCGGGCTCGCCTGCTGGCGTACATTGGACGAACCGCTGAGGCGCAGGCGGCGCTGAGGCGATTGTGGGCCGACTTTATCGAGCGCCAGGGTGAACTGGACGCCCTAGGCTTACCTAACCTGCTGAGCATGATCGATACTGCGGTAATCGTCGGTGATCGTGAGGTTGTGGCGCTGCTCGTCGACAGGGTCGCGCCGTACGCTAGCCACGCTTTTAGCCAGGGTGCGCTAGTAGCCTTTGTTCCTGCCCGTCAGCTCGGCGCTGCGGCAGCGCTTCTCGGCCGCGCGGAAGAGGCCCGCGCCTATTACTTGCAAGCCCTCGAAGCCTGCGCCAAGATCCGCTTCCGCCCCGAGATCGCCCTCACCCGCCTCCAGCTCGCCGAGCTGCTGCTGGACGAATCCGCCAAACCCAACCCTCTCGACCTACGTTCCTCTCCGCCTCAACCTACCACTGCCGTAGGGGCGCGGTCACCGCGCCCTGGGGCGGATAGGGAAACGCAAGAGGGCGAGGAAACCTCGCCCCTACGAGGTGCAACGCTCGCCGCTGCCCTCCGCGCCGAAGCCCTCGACCACCTCGACTTCGCCATCAGCGAGTTCCGCGAAATGAAAATGCAGCCCTCCCTCGAACGGGCGCTGCGCCATCGCAGCCTGCTGCGCGCATAGTCCCCTCTCCCCCTGCGGGAGATCGAAGATCCGCCTTTGGAGGAAGGTTAGGCCTGCCCTGAGTCCGCCGAAGGGGTGATGGAGATGGGCCCCATCTGTGACGCCCTTCACACATTGACGCCTCCAGGCCACCTCCGCTATACTCACGGCTGATACGCAAGATTCTTACTGAGGGAGAAGCTACGTGGCACAGCAGCAACCGGCAACAGCCCAGGCAGCGGCCAAGCAGCCGCCCACCGTCCAGGTTGGAAAGCGCTATTTCTGCTCCGTTTGCAGCTCCGAGTTCGTCGTCACAAAGGCCGGCGCCGGCAACCTTGAGTGCCACGGCCAGCCGATGCAGCTCAAGTAGGAGTCGAACATGGCCAATCTGCTAGGGAAGCGCTTCCTCTGCGAGGAATGCGGCACCGAGTTGCTCTGCATCAAGACCGGCGATGGCGAGATCAACTGCCACGGCGTCCCCATGAAGATGCAGCAGCCCAAGCCCCTCCCCTCCTCCGACTAACACCCCACCCCCGTCCCCTCCATGAGCCCGCTTTTGCGGGCTTATGGTCTTTCAGGCGGTATTGCCGCCAGCACCGACAGTCCCAGCACGGACTCGACCTCAGAGCTCGTGTAAAGTCTGGCGTCCCAAAGGTGAAGAAGAAGCGCGAGCCCCACTCCCACCACCAGCGCTAAGACCAAGCGGGCGCCTAGCTCCAGCACCCAGCGCGTCTCGCTCGTCTCGCGCCGCACGAACGGCGGGTCCAGCACCGACACCTGGGCTCGCGTCGAGGCCAACTCCGCCAGGTACTTCCGCGCATCCTCCCGGATCGCCTGCACGATCGCGTTGCCGATGGCCTGCCCGCTGGCCTCGTCGGGCACGCGGACTGTGAACGTCAGGATGCGATGCGTCTTCTGCGGCCGCCCGCTCTGGACGACGCTGTAGTCGAGCCGTCCACCCAAGTGCCGCTCGACGTCGCCGGCGAAGGCGGCGCTGCGCAGTATCTCGCCCAGGTCGTCCGTGAGGTACTCGGAGCTCTGCCAAGAGTAGAGGTCGTTGTAGCCGTAGTATGGGCCGGTCCGCTCCTCGGGCGTCACGCTCACCACCAGGCGGACCGAGGCCACGTAGACCGGGCGCACGCTGAACTGCATCGCCGCGCTGACGATGCCGGTGACGACCAGCAGCAGCGCCGGCACCCACCAGCGGCGGCGCATGACCCGCCACAGCTCTACCGCATCCATGGCCAAGCCTCCTGTGTTCTGCCCGAGGCATCGTAGCAGAGCCAGTCGCGTCCTGTCATGGCCTTGACACCCCCACCAGGGGGCCGCAGCATGGCCGCATGGCCGAACGGACCCCTCCGAAGTCCCAGGCCGGCCCGCCCGCTGACCTGCTCTTCCTGGACGGCGCCGTCCTCACGATGGACTCACGCCGCCCTCGCGCTGACTGGGCCGCTGTCACCGGCGACCGCATCACCGGCGTTGGGACCGGCGGTCGCTATCAGCGCTTCCTTGGCCCGGACACGCGAGTGATCCGCCTCGCTGGAGGGGCGCTCCTGCCGGGCTTCCACGACGCCCACGCCCACATATTCGCCTCGCTGGCACAGCGGCGCAGCCTCGACGTGGGCCCGCGTGTCGCCCGCTCCATCGGGGATATGCAGCGCCTCATCGGCCAACGTGCCGCCACCCTCGCACCTGGCGAATGGCTCCACGCCGCCGGCTACCACGACGCGCTGCTTGTCGAACGCCGCCACCCTACACGTTGGGACCTCGACGCCGCCAGCGACGAGCACCCCATCGTCGTGACGCACCAGTCCCACCACGCCGTCGTCCTGAATAGTCTGGCGTTGGCGTCGCTGGGTGTGGGCCCACACAGTAGCGAACCGTCAGGCGCGTATTGGGAGCGCACGACGGAAGGCGAACCGACGGGCGTAGGCTACCAGATCACGGCCAGTCTGACCGAAGGGACCCCACCTCCTCCTGAAAAGGACACGCTGGCTTCGCTACGCGATCTCGACGCTGAGCTGTGCGGGCTCGGCATCACCACAGTCCAGGATGCAACAGCGACCAACGACCTCGGCGCCTGGGAGACGTTGCGCCGCTGGAAAGCGGAGGGCCGGATCGCCGCGCGCGTCCGGATGCACGTCGCCGCGGACCGAGTCGGCGAGTTCGTCCAGGTCGGGCTGCGCTTCGGGTCGGGTGACGACGGCCTCCGCATCGGCCCGGCCAAGATCGTGCTCGAGGAGACGCCCGAAGGGCTAGCGCCCTCCCCGGAAGAGCTCGGACGCCTCGTGCACACCGCCGCCGCCGCCGGCTTCCCCGTTGCCGTCCATGCCGTGGAGGAGCCCGCGCTTCTGGTCGCGGCCCAGGTCATCGGTGCGCTGCCGCCTGAGCTGCGCCGCCTACGCCATCGCGTCGAGCACGCGGCCGTGGCGCCTCCTTGGTTGGTGAGGATGCTCCGAGAGGCAGGGCTCACGGTCGTCACGCATCCCGGCTGGGTCTATTGGAACGGCGACCGTTACCGGGCGGAGGTGCCGGCCCATCAGCAGACGTGGCTCTACCGTCTGGGCGCCTTCTGGCGGGCTGGCCTGCGCCCTGCCAGCGCCTCCGACAGCCCCGTCTCGCCCTGGAACCCTCGGGCGTCGCTCTACGGAGCAGTGACGCGACGCACCGCCGCTGGGGCGGTCCTCAACGCACGGGAGGCGCTCACCGTCGAGCAAGCCCTGGCCAGTGTGACGCGACTGCCCGCCTATGCAGCAGGCGAGGAAAGGACGCTAGGCTGCATTCGGCCCGGAGCGCTGGCGGACCTCGTTGTGCTTGACCGCGACCCGACCCATCTCATCGCCCCAGAGGAGCTACTGCGCCTCCGGGTCTTGATGACTATCGTCGGAGGTCGGCCGGTATGGGAACGCCTTCCAGCACAGGCGCCCGCCGCTGCGGGTCTCGCAGGATGACCGGCCTGCAGCGGCCGGCCTTGAGCTCCTCGATAAGCTCGGCGACCGTCCGGATCTCCCGCTCGAAGTCGGTCGCGCAGGTCGCGACGTCAGACAGGGTGTGCGCGTCGCTGCCGCCCACCATCGGTTTGCCCCGTCGCATCGCAACCTTATAGGAGAACTCGTTTTCCCGCGGCATGCCGCGGCCGTTGTAGACCTCCATGGCATCCACGTGGTCGTAGTGCGCCTTGTCCCCCATGCGCTCCACGTAGTAGTCCACCGAGTGCTCGGTGACGACGGAGGGGAGCTGACGGCGATAGGAGTGTGCCATGACCATGGCGCCTCCCGCGTCGTCCACCATGCCGCGCACGAAGGTCATGTGATGCATGCCGAACACATAGTGATCGAGCCCCCACACAAGGACGTGGCCGTCCTCGGTGTTGATCTCGACGCCAGGGAAGACGGGGAAGTCGAGGTCTCGCGAGAGGTGGGCGATCTCGTCGGGGTCCCAGAAAATGTCGTGGTCGGTGAAAGCGATCCCGTCGAGCCCTAGTTCCTTGGCCCGCCGGACCAGCTCCTCAGGACGCAGGAAAGAGTCGTCCGACTTGATCATTGTGTGGTTATGCAGGTCTATCAGCATCGGCGCCTCGGTCGCCGTGCCCTGCCTGCCGGCGGCAGGCCAGCCTTCGGGGCAGCGAAAGTGGGACCGCCCACGGGCCTCACCCTTGGGACGTGTCCCCACGCGGAGTATAACGGAGACGGGAGCAAAGCGCCAAACCGTTAGGCGCTGCCTAGGGCCTCCCGGACGCGGTTTCGCGCGTTGTCGATCGTTGCGCGAACGTGATCGGCGACGCGACGGGGCGTCTGGTCCTCCAAGGATCGCTCAAGGTCCTCGTCGCTGATACGGGCATAGAGACCCGTGAACATGCCCAGGGTCTCAGCGACCGCCTTGAGCATGAGCTGCGCCTCGGTAGGCTGCCCGCCCGGGGCCCCCGTCACCTGAAGGACCTTTGTGACGTGTATCGTGTGTTCCAACGGCTGGTAGACCGCCTGATAAACGAGGTTGCGCAGGGTGGTCTGCCGTCCGCCGAAAGCGGTCACCTGGGTGTCCAGTTGCTCGTTGGACAAGCCGCCGGCGGTAGCGACCAGCTCCTTGTACGATGCCCACAAGTTGTCGGTGAGCGCGTCGACCTGAGTTCGTGACACGGATTCCTCCTCAAGATGGCTGTTGGTGAGAACCATACGGCCAGACGGCCAAAGAGTCCAGCGATGCGGAGCGCGCGAACGCAGAGAGCTCACGACTCAGAAGCCGAAGGCCGCGGCGTCCGCCTTGAAGTCGTCGAGGGCGCGACGGACGATCCGGAGGACCTCTGCCTCGACGCGCTCCGGCGAGCGGTCGTTTTCCGGGAACGTCCGCCAGCATGTGCTTATGGCATTCCGAACGCTGTTGTCGACGCCGAACGGGCCCGACGTTTCGCGCATTACCGTGGCCATTTGCGAGGGCTCAATGGGCCGCACCGACGCGGTCACCCGCGGACGTGGCCCACGCTGGCGCTGACTCTGGCTCGACTCACTCGTTGTCATGGTGTGCCTCCTCAGCGGTCTCTTCGGCCCGTTTTAATCCCACAGATGCAATACGTCCAGTAGTTGAACCGCATTCGGAAGCGGCGCAGTTGCCCGGCTTGTGAGCGCAAGCTCGACGTCAAGGTCCGTGCGCAATCTCATTAGCTCTCTCCATCGCAGCACGTCTTGCCAGCGTGACTGAATCACGCCACCCCACGTCCCCACAAGCCGTCCAGAATCAGGTAGCTGCTGCAGCGTCATGCCATCTCTCAGGAAGAAAGCTGCCCGGTTTGGTCCGATGCCCCTCACTCCCGGGATATTATCGGACGGGTCGCCAGTCAGCGCTCGATAATCAGCCCACTGCCAAGGCTCTACCCGGAACCGGTCGACGATATGAAGACGGTCAATGAGCCTTTGGCCCTGCCTCCCAGCCGTGTTCAGAACGAAAGTAGTCGACGAGACTAGCTGGAAGAAGTCGTGGTCGGTCGACATGACAACGATGGAACGACCGGACACTTGGCCGCAAAGTGCCGCTATCAGGTCATCAGCCTCCCACTGTTCCACTTCCATCCAAGTGACGCCCACAACTGCGAGCGCTTCTTTGATCGTCGGTAACCAGCCCAGGTGCGAGTAGTCAGCGCCAGACCGGTTCTGCTTGTATGCGGGATCAATAGCACGCCGATTCGCCGATCCCTGCTCACCATCGAAGCAAACGATACACTCGACCTCTGCGCCAAGTTCGTTGATCGCCTTCCGGAGAAGGGCAAGGAATCCAAAGACGGCGGTCACGTCGGTGCCGCCGCGACTCCTAATCCTTCGCGGGAAACCGTAGGCGCTTCGCCACAACAGATTCAGGCCATCAACTAACAGAAGAATGGGCAACGTGGTCTGGTCATACATCCGTCTTGACCGGCCGGCTACAACGGTGAACTCAGCTATCATCAGCGACGATCTGCTGCAGCCGCCGGAAGGCGGCGAGGCGCTCGGGCTGGCCGATCTCCGCGTGGCGGATAGCCTGCTCGAGAATGCCGATGCTGCGGTCGTACGTGGCGCGGTCGACGGGGTAGGGGTGGCCGTCCTTGCCGCCGTGAGCGAAGCTGTAGCGCGCCGGGTCGCGCCACGAGGGCGGCGCCCCATGGACCAGCTCGGCCAGCAGGGCAAGGGCGCGCAGGCTCTTCGCACCGACGCCCGGCAGCGCGAGGAGCGCCTCGAAATCGGCGGCCTGCGCCTCGTAGGTGGAAAGAAGCACCGTGCGCAGTCGCCTCGGGTTGACGTCGGCTAGGTCGGTGTCATGACGGGCCGGCAGGTGCAGGTCGCCCTGGGCCTGCTGGAGATGATGGAGCACATCTTCGGGCGGCGTACGGGCAAGGTCGGCGGTGGCGGCGCGGTTTTCGTCGCCTTCGACTGCCACCAGGTTGAGGGTGGGGCCGAAGGGCTCTCCGCAGACGGCGGCATGCGGCTCACTGACGAAGTCCTCCAGGCCGCGGCTGAGCCAGTGATACCGTCGCGCGAAGCCCGTCGCGTCGTTCATGCCCTGCTGGACGACACACCAGTTGCCCTCAGCGTCGAAGATGAAGGTGTGATGGTACAGCTGATAGCCGTCCTGCACTCCAGCGTTGTCCACCTTAGCGGCGAGCCGGCTCGCGCGGGCTAGCTCGGCGGCGTCCAGGCCAAACTCGGGCGCTTGCGCCTCGATCTCTTGAGGCGTCTTGCGCGAGGTTGCGCCCTTACCCCCAGCAACCACCAGGCCGAGCTCCTCGCTGTCGGCGCGCAGCGCCTCTTTCAACGCGCCGCACGTCGTCGTGGTGAGGCCGCTGGAGTGCCAGTCGAAACCGAGGACGCAGCCGAGGGCCTGGAACCAAAACGGGTCCGAGAGGCGCGTCAGGAACTCCAGCGTCCCGTACTCATCGGCCACGACCGTCGCCAGCGCCCGTGACAGGCGGACCATGCGCTGGAAGAGCCACGCCGGCGCGCGGCCGCCGTGCAGGGGAAGGGTGGCGGTGCCCGTCTTCATCGCGTCAGTATAGGAGCGTCGTGCGCGGATGATCCAGAAGGCGGTGGCACAGCCGCCCTGGAGCGCTTCGCACCGCCTCGCTTTCAGCTCAACTCAACAGAAATGGCCTCGCTGATCGAAGCATGGGCCTACCGCTGTGTGGTCACACCGGATGAGGTGACGATCAGCAGGCGATCGCCCACCTTCCCAACTCGTGCGGCTTGCACTGGCCATCTTCAAGCTCGACCAGGGCCACGAAGCGGTTGAGACGCTGCAGGAGCCGCCCTTGGACCCGACGACCTGGCAGCCGCACGACTTCCTTCTTACAACGAACGTGGCGTCCTTCTTTGGACGCCACGGGCGCTGTGGAGGATCGTAGCAGATTACTCGGGGCTGAGGGTCGGCGTCTGCGTCAAGATCTGGGCCACCTCCGCCGGGTGGGCGGCAATGAAGCGCAGCTCGTCGTCCTTGAGGGGCATCTGGTTATGAAGGTTCGCGTATTGTACGAGCTCCAGCAGCCAGCGCGCGTAGTGCTCGTCGGGCACCGGCACGTTGAGGCGGTTCATGACGTACAGGAAGCCGGCCATGCCGCCGTACTCGCCGGTAAGGATCGTGCGCCCTCCCGGAACAACCTCGTCCTTATCACGTCCTATGAGCTCATAGTCGAATAGCTCGTAGTTGTGGCGGTCCTTCAGAGCGCCGTCCGCGTGAATGCCCGATTCGTGCGCGAAGATGTTGTCGCCCACGCCCACCTGATTCAGGGGGATGGGCATGTTGAAAGCGTCAGCCACGTAGCGGGCGAGCTTGTATGCGACGGAGAGGTCGAGCGGGTCAGCGACCGGGTACTCCCGCATCTCGGGCGAGGTGACGCAGCCCAGTAAGCAGCCAAGCAGGTCCGCGTTGCCGGCGCGTTCGCCCACGCCGTTGACACAGGTATTGATATGGCAGTCCACGCCCGCATCCAGAGCGGCCCGGGCGCCGGAGAGCGAGTTCGCCACCGCCATGCCCAGGTCGTTGTGGCAGTGCATCTCGATGGGGATCTTGATCGCCTCCGCGAGCCGCCGGACGCGTTGGTAGGCGCGAAGCGGATCGTCGGGGCCGACCGTGTCGCAGTAGCGGAAGCGGTCAGCGCCGGCCTCCTTTGCGGCCTGAGCGAACTCGATCAGGTAACCCAGGTCCGTGCGGGAGGCGTCCTCCGCGTTCACGCCGAGGCTCTCGATGCCGCTGGCCTTGGCAAGTTGAGCCGCCTCCACCATCTCCAGGATCACCGACTCGCGGTCGAGCTTCCCGCGGAATTTGTACATGATGTGCTGGTCGGAAGTGGCGATCGAGAGGTTCATGTGCCGCATGCCGACCGGCAGCGACGCGGTCACGTCGCCGGGGACGGCGCGGGCCCAGGAGCTCAGGACCAGCCTGCCCATGGCCCCCTGCGCATGGAGCGCGACGTTCGCCTTCAGATACGCCTGCTCATGCCTGAGGTAGGCGAAGCCGGCCTCCGACTGATGGATGCCCAGTTGGCCCAGATAGTAGTTGACCATCGTCTTCTGGAGCTTGGAGAGCGTGATTCGTGCTGTCTGAACGCCATCGCGGTTCGTCACGTCGAGAAAATAGATGGCTGGCATCGCCCGAGATCCTCCTTAGCGTAAGTCCGCGCCCAGGCCAACGAAGAAAGGGTTCTCGCTAGGCAACACGAGAACCCTGCCGGCTAGGGCCTGCACTTAACGCCTACTTCTGTTGTAACCACAAGGCACTCCTGCGAGCTGCCTCGACAAAATCACAGCTACTATACCACGGCTTGCTTCGCTGCAACAGCGTCAAGAGAGGCCAAGGTGTGCAAGAACTGTATCCTCGTAGGCGAAATCGTAGGCGAGACCCTTCCCGAGACCGGACTCCCGAAACCACTGGTAAGTATGCTCCATGCCCGCCGCGAAGTCGTAGCGTGGCGCCCAGCCCAGGTAGGCGCGCGCCTTGCCAATGTCGTACACCACGCTGCGCCGCCACTCGAAAGGGAAGACCGTGCGCTCCAGGCCTGCCATCTGCTCTCGCGACAACGAGATGAGACGCGGCTCGACGCCAACAACCTTGGCGATGGTCTTCAGATAGTGCTCGATGGTGACAGCGTCCGGCCCGGTCACGTTGTACACGTGGCCTGCTTCTTCTGGGCGCTGCCAGGCAGCTAGAAACGCGCTGGCCAGGTCGTCCACGTGGCCCAGATGCAGCAGCGTGAGGCCATCGTCGGGCACCAAGATGGGCCGGTCTCGCTGGAGGCGCGCGAAGAAAGAGAACTCGCGGTTGATGAGATTGTTGTGCGGCCCGTAGACGTAGGAAGGCCGGATGATCGTGACCGGCAGTCCCTCCCCGCGATGGCGCGCCAGCAACAGGTCTTCCGCCGCCACTTTGCCAGCGGCATAAGGGGGCGCGGTGGAACGCCGGTCCAGCGGGAAGTCTTCCGTCACCGGGGCACGGTCGGCGCGGTCGTACACGGCCGTGGTGCTGACGAAGCAGTAGTGCCCACCTCGCACTCCAAGCGCGGCCAGGAGACGGCGCACATCCGCATCATCGTAGGCGCTGACGTCAAAAGTGCCGTCGAAGCGCCGCCCGGCGAGGGCAACAGAGAGCTGAGCTGGGTCCTTTCGGTCGGCGTAGAGCCGCTGGACGCCATCGGGGAACGTGACCGGCGTGACGCCCCGGTTCAACGTCCACACCTCGTGCCCAGCGGCGTGGAGCGCCAGGACAAGGTGGTAGCCGACGAAACGGCTGCCGCCGACCACTAAGGCACGCATGCTATACTGATGCCTGGAGAGGTGTCCGAGTGGTTGATGGTGCCGCTCTCGAAAAGCGGTGGGGTCGTGAGGCCCCCGTGGGTTCGAATCCCACCCTCTCCGCCAGCGGAGAGGTGCTGGAGTGGTCGATCAGGCGCGCCTGGAGAGCGCGTAGGCGGTCTCCGCCTCGTGGGTTCGAATCCCACCCTCTCCGCCAGACGCTAGCTCTCTCACGCTGACCCGTCCGTCTTACCTGTAGCCTCGCCGCGCAGCTCTTGAAACCGCGCCTGCAGCTCCGCCATGGTCCGCGTTGCCGACTCCCGGCCTTCCTCGATCGCCTGGCGAAGCACCTCCCGCACCTCCTCGAGGAGCAGGCGGCTTCGCTGGTTCATCTCTTCGAGCGTCTCGCGGGCACGCGTACTGACCTCGTCCGACTGTCGCCGCAGCTCTAGGCTTCGGTCCCGGAGCTGCTCCCACGACCCCATCTCCTCACGACGGCCATAAAGCAGCGCGGCGGCGGCGCCGATGAGGCCGCCCAGGATAAAGCCGCTCAGGAATCCCGGCCCCTCGTTGTTGCGCCCTCGCTCATCTGCCATGACTCATCCTCCTCGCCGGCTGCGACGCCGGCCCAACGCACCGACCGCGCCGCGCACGCCTGCCAACACGCCGGCCACCCGGATGATCGGCTGGACGACAGTCTCAGACACGAACGCACTCGTGCCGCGGGCGTTGTTCATAATTTCTTTGGTCCGCTTCAGGATTGGCGTTAGCTGGCGGTAGAGGAGCAGGCTGATGACCAAGAGAACGCCGATCTGGGCTATGGCCAGGAGGGCCAGCACCACGAGGGCAAGGTCGCGAGCGACCGCGAGCGCTTCGGCGAAGCCTGACATCGCCCAAGTATAGCACGGGGGCCCGCCGGTTACGCTCGCCCGGACTCGTCCGCCTTTGCACCTGCAAGCGGTTGACAGAGCGCAATGATGATGTTATCAAGGTAATGACTACAGCAACTACGGTATTACCTATGCACAAGCCTATGCCTGCTCGCCAACATATCGCAAGTGTTACCAGCAAGGGCCAAGTCACCATCCCCATCGTCGTTCGAAAGCTGCTCGGCATTGCACCCCACGACAAAGTAGCGTTCGTAGTTGAAGCAGACCAAGTCCGCCTTGCCCTCGCCACCAGCGTCGTGGCTCGCACCGCCGGAGTGCTCAGAAGCGAGCAGCCCGCTCTGTCGCCTGAGGCTGAGCAGGCAGCGACGGAGGACACGATGGCCCTTGAAGCTGATCGGAAGAAGACCAGCCAGTAAATGCCGCCGGTATTCCTTGACACGAACATTCTCCTGAGGCACCTGCGGCAGGATGATCCTGTCATGTCGCCTAAGGCGACCGCCATCCTCACCCAGATCGAACGGGGCGAGCTTCAGGTCCGCACGACCGATACCGTCATCTTTGAGACGGTGTTCACGCTACAGCGTTCTTACGCCCAGCCGCGAGAGCTCATAGCAGAGGCCCTCCAGCCACTCCTTGAGCTTCCGGGCATCCGCCTCCCGGGCAAGCGCATCTATCGACAAGTCTTCGCCCTTTACCAGTCAGGACGGCTCGGCTTCGCCGACTGCTACCACGTCGCCGTCATGCAGCGGTTGGGAATAAACGAGATCCTGAGCTTTGACTCGGACTTCGATCGCATCCCTGGTGTTCGCCGCCGGGAGGCCTAGCGCCGACTTTTCCGACACGCCCGTCACAAGCGGCAACTTCCAACGGAGCTCGGGTTCACCGCGTAGCGGCAAGTGAGAGGCTTGGCAGTCGGCAATTCGAGTGCCCCACACTCGATTGACGCGCTGCCCGTCGCTGCCATTCAGCATGGCGGCCTTCACGAGGGCCCGTTACAATCGACACACGCCGATGGCGAACACTGCGATCATGCAACCGTATATCTCGCGACGGCGCATCCAAGCGGCGGTCCGGCGGCTGGCCCGCGCCATCGAGCGAGACTACGCCCCGCTTGTTGGAACGGAGCCCGGTCAGGAGCTCGTCCTGATGGGCACGCTCAAGGGGTCGTTCGTCTTCCTCGCCGACCTCGCTCGGGCGCTGAGGCTGCCCGTGGCCGTCGACTTCGTGCAGATGGCCTCGTATGGGCAAGGGACGACCACCACCGGCGAAGTGCGCTGGCTGCTGAAGCCGGGCCTGGACCTGCGCGGCCGGCACGTCCTCGCCGTCGAGGACATCGTTGACACGGGTCTAACGGCGGTGCGTCTGCTAGAAGAGCTACAGCGTCACGGACCGGCCTCGATGGCGCTCTGCGCGCTCCTGGACAAGCCTGGACGCCGCCAAGTCGAGGTGCCCATCCGTTATGTCGGATTCGTCACCGACGACGTCTTCGTCGTAGGGTACGGCATCGACTACGCTGAGCGTTACCGGAACCTGCCGGATATACGCGTATTGGAGCACAGGAGTAACGATCCATGAACAACACACAGCGCCTCATCGCCGTCGCCCGCGGCCATGAGCCCGCTGACGTGGTCCTGCGGGGTGGGGTCATCGTCAACGTGTTCACGGAGAGCATCGAGGAAGGGGACGTGGCGCTGTGCGGCGACCGCATCGCCGGCGTCGGGGGATCATACGACGGACGCGAAGTCGTCGACGTGCGCGGGCGGTACGTGCTGCCGGGCTATATCGACGGGCACGTGCATGTGGAGTCGTCCTACCTCTCGATGTCGCAGTATGCTCGAACCGTCGTACCGCGAGGCACGACGACCGTGGTCAGCGACCTCCACGAGATGGCCAACGTGGCGGGACTGCCCGGCCTGCGGGTGCTGCTGCGCGAGTCGCGTCGCACGCCGTTGGAGGTGTTCCTCCAGGCGCCGTCCTGCGTTCCCTGCACCGACCACCTCGAGACCTCGGGCGCCCGGCTCGGGCCAGCGGAGATCAGGCAACTGCTCCGCTGGCGACAGACGTTGGGACTGGGCGAGATGATGAACTTCCCCGGCATCCTAGCCGCCGACGCGCAGGCGCTGTCGAAGGTCGCAGCCGCAGCGGGCCGTCCGCGCGACGGCCACGCGCCGTGGGTGACCGGACACGACCTCAACGGCTACCTTGCGGCCGGCCTCGCCTCCGACCACGAGTGTACCAGGCTGGAAGAAGCGAACGAGAAGTTGGCTCGGGGCATGTGGCTCATGGTGCGCGAGGGCTCAGCGGAGAAGAACCTGGAAGACCTGCTGCCGGCGGTGACCGACGCGACCGCCTCCCGCTGCATGTTCGTGGTGGACGACCGCACCTGCCGCGACCTGGTCACTGATGGCGACATGGACGCCATCCTGCGCAAAGCAGTGCGCCTCGGCATGGACCCGCTCCGCGCCGTCCGCCTGGCGACGCTGAATCCCGCCACATACTTCGGCCTGCGCGATCACGGCGCGCTAGCGCCTGGTTATGTCGCCAACATCGTCGTCGTGGACGACCTCAAAGGCTTCCAGGCTCGCGCGGTGTTTGCTCAGGGCCGCCGCGTGGCCGAGGACGGAAAGGCGCTGTTCGAGCCGAGGCCGTTCGACCTCAGCTCCCTGACCGGCACCATGCATCCCCGACCATTCGATGAGCGCTCTTTCGCCGTCCCTGCGGAAGGATGGCAGGCGCCGGCGGTCGGCGTCATCCCCGGCCAGATCGTTACCGAGCGACGCGTCGTGCAGCCAAGGGTAGTCAACGGCTGCGTGGAGGCTGACCCCGAGCACGACGTGCTGAAGCTGGTGGTCATCGAGCGGCATAAGGGCACAGGCAACATCGGACGCGGCTTCGCGGTAGGCTTCGGCATGCGTCAGGGGGCCATCGGCACCTCCGTCGCGCACGACTCGCACAACATCGTGGTTGTCGGAGCGGACGACCGCGACATCAACGCCGTGGCGCAGGAGATCGCCCGCATGGGTGGCGGCCTTGCCGCGGCGAACGGCGGCTCCGTGCAGGCGCGCCTGCCGCTGCCTCTCGGCGGGCTACTCTCGCCGGAACCGGTAGAAACGGTGGCGAAGCAGTTGCAGGCGCTGGAGGACGCCGCCACAGCCTGGGGCTGCACGCTGCCGGCGCCTTTCGCGGCACTCTCGTTCCTGGCGCTGCCCGTCATCCCCCAGGTGCGCGTCACCGACATGGGCGTCGTGGACGTGGAGGCCTTCGCTGTCGTGGGGTAGAACGGTCACACGTCTTTCCTATTTGTTATACTATCAGCATCGAATGGTTTACATCCAAGGAGAAAGGCAGTATGCCCACCGTCACCGTTTCCACGAAGGGCTGGGTGGTAATACCTCGCGAAATCAGGGAGCGCTATAACATACGACCCGGTGATAAGGTGCACATTGTGGACTACGCCGGTCGCATCGCCATCATCCCTGCCATGAAGGATCCTATCCGCGAAGCCAGGGGGATGTTCAAAGGAGGCCGATCCCTGACCGGATTGTTGCTAGAGGAGCGGCGTCACGAACGGCTCCGTGAGGAGCGTGACGTTGAGCGCTGGGACTCTTCCAAGCGCACCTCTGGACCCTAATGGCTCCTCGGTTCGTGCTGGATTCCTTCGGGGTGATGGCTCTGCTCCAAGACGAACCGGGGGCCGCCAAGGTGCAGGAGCTGCTTGAAGCAGGCAGCAAGGGGGAATGCGAGTTATATATATCAGTCGTGAACCTGGGGGAGGTGCTGTATCTCCTAGAGAACCGCCGAGGGATAGACGCGGCGCACGAAGCGCTGGCTTTCATCGAGCAATCGCCAATCCGGACTGCCCACGTGGACCGCTCCCTCGCTTTGCTGGCAGCCCGTCTGAAGGCAGCTACAGGCATAGGCTATGCCGACTGCTTTGCCGCTGCTTTAGCCCAGCAACTGAACGCGGTCTTGGTGACTGGCGATCCAGACTTCCAACAGGTCGAGGACACTGTGCCCGTTGAATGGTTGCCGACACTCCAACCTCGGTAGCACCCGCAGGCGCTAGAAGACACCGCCCGTTCCTGGCGCTTCCGGTCATCCCGCAGGTGGTGGGCCGGCGCTTCACGGCGGACTCCACCGACCTTATCAACGAGGCACGCGCGGAACGCACCGCTGAGCTATGAGCGCGGTCGTCGTTGACGCGAGCGTCGTGGTCAAATGGGTGTTGCAAGAACACTGGATCGGCGAGCCGCGCCGCCAAACGTAGCATATCGAGCACCTGTTTGCGCCCTGATCGATAGCCTGCTACGGCGACCTCGGTCGCCGCAGCATCGGGGCTCTTCGCCCCTGTGTCACTCTCTCCACGCCACTGCAAGCGCCTCTTCTCGGGAGACGGAGGCTCTCTTCCAGGAGCTATTGGCTAGCTGAGCGTCCGGTCAGCGAGCCCAGACGAACAGCGAGCCAAGCCATTGCTGGATGACACTCAGCAGCCCTTGGATCGCGGACCACACCTGCGCTAACAACGGCTGTCCTGGCAGGCTCCCTTCGCCCTCGGCGTTGCTGAGTGGCGCTGGCTCAATCTGTTCACCTGGCGCTGGTGTTGGCACGGCCGCAAGCGGCGTTGGTGTCGGCGTCGGTGATGGCACCGCGGTGGGCGTGGCGGTCGACGGCTGCTGGGACGTGCCCACGGAGTCGGCCTGGGCCGTGGGCGGTGCCAAGAGCGACGCTGGCGCCGTGGCTTGTGGTGTCGGTGACGGCACCGTCCGCGCCAGCAGGACGACCCCATCCTCCTCGCTCGGCGGGGCCGACGAAGACGGAGGCGGAGCGGCGGGCCCCGGCGGCGCCGACGCGGCAACAGGCGCACTCGTCGCTGTTGCCGTCGGAGCTTGAGTTGGGACGGCCGTGCTCGTCGGCGTGGCCGGCGGCGCCTGCGTTGGGACAGCGGTGGCAGTGGCGGTGGCGCCGACGGAGAACCCGGAGACGCCGGCCGCTGTGGCCGTTGGTACCGGCGTGTTCGTGGGTGTGTTCGTCGGCGTGGCTGTTGGCACGGGTGTGTTTGTGGCAGTAGCCGTCGGCGTGTTCGTGGCAGTGGCTGTCGCTGTGGGTGTGGCCGTTGGTACCGGCGTGTAGGTCGGAGTGGCCGTGGCCGTCGGCACCGGCGTATTCGTCGGAGTACTCGTGGCAGTGGCCGTCGCTGTCGGCGTGTTCGTGGGTGTGTTCGTCGGCGTGGCTGTTGGCACCGGCGTGTTGGTCGGGGAAGCCGTTGTAGTGGGCGATGCCGTGGCGGTCGCCGTCGGCGTCTGAGTGCCTGACGCGGGCGTGGCCGTGCCGGTTATCGTTGGGGTTGACGTGGCAGTCGTTGCAGTCGGCGTGGCCGTCGCAGTCTGCGTGGCTGTCGCAGTCTGCGTGGCTGTCGCCGTCGGCGTTAGGGTGGCGGTAGGCGTCGCCGTGGGCGTATTCGTCGGCGTGGCTGTCGCGGTCGAGGTGGGCGTTGGGGTACGCGTCGACGTGGGGGTTGGGGTACGCGTCGCGGTTGGCGTAGGAGTCCTGGTCGGAGTAGGCGTCGGAGTCGGCGTTGGGACGGGCGGGCAATCGCCGGAGTGGACGGAGGCCGGCTGTGGCACCGAATCGACGCAGCGCCAGGAAAGGCTGCCCGGTGTGCCCGCCGGACACGTCGACGGGATGCTGCGCGTGTCGGGCAGCGTGAGGGCCGCTGGGTCCCAGAGGCGCGCGCCGCCCTCCATGGGCGGGTTGGCCGCATAGCCCCAGACAAGCTCCTGATAGGGGTAATCGGTACGGTTTTGAGAGCCGTTGAAAGGGGGGCGAGGACACAGCTGGCCGCCGTTGTCTCGGTCGCAGTAGTTCGGGTTGTTAGAGATACTCCAGCCGTTGAAGCCCCAGACCGCAAAGTACCAGGCCTCGGCGACGGCGGGGTTGCGGTCGCCCACGACCGGTGCATAGGTGGGGGCAAGGTTCCACTTGTCGATGAGCATTTTGGCGCCCCAGCCGATGTTGTAGAGATAGTCGATGGCAATGCGCTC
>DATDQG010000054.1:0-3448 GCA_035292365.1 Dehalococcoidia bacterium | reverse complement strand
GGCAGCCTTTGCCTTCGGGCACCTGACGACGGTGATCGACACGAATGTGCGGCGCGTGCTGGCCCGCGCCCTGCTGGGCGAGCCGTACGCGAGCCCGGCGATCGACCGGCGGCTGCGGCCGCTCGCCCGCGACCTGGTGCCGACAGAGGCGCCCGGCCAGTGGCACGAAGCGCTTATGGACCTGGGGGCGACCGTCTGTACGACGCGGCGCCCAGCGTGCTCCGCCTGCCCGCTGACCGACGTATGCTTGGCGCGGCCGATTGTGATGGACGGGGTCCCTCCGAGGCGCGGGACGCCCGGAGAGGTCTTCCGTGGGTCACGGCGGTACTATCGCGGGCGCTTCCTTGCCGAGCTGCGTGGACTGCCCGACGGCGAGGTGCTGCCGCTCGACGACCTCGGTCCGCGGCTGCGGCCCGACTACAAGCCGGGGCAGGCTCCTTGGCTGCGCGATTTGGCGCGGCGCCTCGTGGCCGATGGGCTGGTGCGCTACGACGGGGAGGCAGAGACGGTGGGGTTGCCTTGACCGGCCAAGTCGGCTTCTGACCTCAAACGTCTTCCCCCAGGTCGTGGTCGGGGTGGTTGGGAGTGCTGTATTTCCAGTAGCCCTGGGTGTGGATCGCGCCGCGCGACAGTCCCCGCTGGTGAGGAGGTGCCGCCGGATGTCGCGCATGACAGACGCTTCGCAGCCCAGCCATACGCGACCATCCCCGTCCGGGAACTTCAGATTCCAGATCGCTGCCTCCAACTGGCGGCCGGCGAGGTCCTCTTTGGAACTGCGATGGAGCCAGGTGACTTGCACCTGCGCGTCGCTATCGATGGGTTGCTCCTCGGACGCACCGGCAACCTCGATGAATACGTGGACGCGCGCCGAGCGGGGCAGCGCTTGAACGATGTTGCCGATCGCGGGCAGAGCGCTGTCATCGCCGGCAACCAAGTGCCACTCGGCGTCTGGGTCTGGGCGATAGGGCGCGCTGGGGCCGGCGATGGCGAGGATATCTCCTGGCTGGGCCCGTTCGGCCCAATTGGAGCCGGGACCGCCGCCGCTGTGCAGGACGAAGTCGATTTCGAGCTCTCCTTCTTGGGGACGCCAGCGGCGGGGCGTGTACGTGCGGCTCGTGGGCCGCTCCTGGCCTGGGACATAGACTGGGCCGTCGGCACCCCAGGTCGGGAGGACAGGCCCGTCGTGACCTGGAGTCGGGAAGAACACCTTGATGTGCTCGGCGGGGCCGTGGGTTGTGAACCCTTCCAACTCGTCCCCAATGACCGTGATTCTGACCATATGAGGCGTGATGCGGTCCACCCTGCTCACGCGCACAGTACGGAGTTGCGGTCGCGGTCGACGGACAGGTGGCTGCTGCTGGGTCATGGGATCCTCCTAGGTGTCGTATGGGATATGGTCTCGTCCTTGGACATCACGGCCGCTGAGGCCGGGCGATTTTGCATAGTCGCAAGCGAGTGTAGTCCCTCTGGCACGATGACGCATCGGTCAAAGGAGCTATTTTCGCCAGCAAAAACGGCTAGCGATCGAGCCACTCCCTGAGGTGCGCCTGCACGGGCTGCCGCAGCCTGGCCCAGGCAGCGGCTTCGGCCTCGATTGCGCCGGGTTCCACTGAGAGCTCCGTTCGGTATCTACCGCGACGTGGGTAGTACAGGAGGCTGCCGGCCCAGAAGTTGGGGATCAGGCGCTCCGGCATGGCCTCGGCGATTAGGGCCGCCTTCCCTGGGGCCTCCCACTCGCCTACCAGCTCGCCTCGATCCGCTACAGCCACTGCCTCTACGAAGAAGGAGCGGCGCTCGTCGCCGTGGAGGCCCTCCATCAGCGCCAGCAAGGCGCGCGCCCGCTCCGTATCCGACGCACTGTCGCCTGCGAAGCGGTGGGTCAGGAGCGGGTCCCAGCGGTCGCCGAGGGCGGGAATGTGGAGGCCACCGTCGCTGGCGATGGCGAGGCTGTTGGCGGCCCGCGAGTAATGGAGGGCCTTGACGCGAGCGTTCTCTGCGAGGGCCTGTCCTGTCTCTGGGGCAGGTGGTGTCAGCGCCTCGATGCCCCTCCATTCGAGGCCAAGGCCATCGACCAGCCAGGCAAGGTAGGCGGCTTTGGTGGGGTTGGTGGTGCCGAGGACGATGTTCATGAGTGAGAAACCTTCTTTGTCCCGCCCACCCGCCCTGGGAAGTCTAGGAATACCTAGAACCTAGCCGAAGGGGCTCTGCCCCCTCGGTGCTCCCCAGCTTCTGTTCTGTTGGGCGCCACTCTAGATCAGCAATCATCATGGCCCGCCGCCACGCTCCCGCAGCTTTCATCGCAGTATAGATGGGAATCCCGCCAAGTTGCTCCCAAAAACGCTCGCCGAGCCATCCACGATCTCCACATGGAGAAGTTGTCTCCTTACGGGGGCTGGCAGTGGCGGCAGAAGTTGGTGAGACGCTGGCGGGCGGTTATCTGCGATATGCGGTTGCCGCACTTGGGGCAGGGCTCGCCGCCCTTGCCGTGGACCTGGAGCCACTCCCGTGGCTTGAGGTCGATCTGGTCGCCCATGAGGCCGCGCACGACGCCGATGGCCTCGATCAGCACCGCGCGCATCGCCTCGTGGAGGTGCTCGATCTCCTCTGGCTTGAGCGAGGGGCGGGTGCGATAGGGATAGATGCCGGCCGAGAAGAGGACCTCGTCGGCGTAGGCGTTGCCTATGCCGGTGAGGAAGGTCTCGTTCGTGAGGATGTTTTTGACCTGGCCGGGATGGCGACGCAGCCGCTGGCGGAACTGGTCGAAGTCGACCTCCAGCGCTTCGGGGCCCATGCGATCCCAGCGAGGGATGCGGCGCAGCTCCTCGGGAGTGACGACGTACGTCATGCCCATGTTGAGGTCGTCGTAGTAGCGCAGGTCGCGCCCGTCAGCAAGGCGCAGGAGCCAGCAGGTGCGCGCGCGGAGTCGCTCCGAGGTCGGCACGAGCTGGAAGCGCCCGCTGAGCATCGGATTGACGGCGATGAGGTAGCCGTTGGCGAGGTGCAGCAAGAGGAACTTGCCGCGACGCGTCACGCTGCCGACCTCGGTGTCCGCGCAAAGTGAGGCGAACTCAGTGGTGGAGGGGAAGCGGAGGACGGTCGGCCGTCGCACCTCGGCCGAGGCGATGGGGACGCCGATGACCTGGCGGATCAACACCTCACGGATGGCTTCGAGCTCAGGGAGTTCGGGCAAGGAGCGAACCCTCTTGGATGAAGGAGGACCGACGGGGGTGGCGGGCTAAGGTGTTCGGGCGTTCAATTGAACGCCCCTACGCTGCTCTGGGCGCGCTGGTGGCGGTACTCTCGGAGGGGGCGCACCTGGTATTCCTGGGTGCCGGCGATGCGGGCCTGCAGGGCGGCGCGGAAGGTATCGAGGGAGGTGAAGCAAGGGATGCGGCGCTCAACGGCTGCGCGGCGGATGTCGAAGCCATCGCGCAGGACCGCGCCGGTG
>DATDQG010000053.1:0-26710 GCA_035292365.1 Dehalococcoidia bacterium | reverse complement strand
GCCCCGCCGCAGGCGTGCCTCTGGAGCCGATGACGGCCTGGGAGCGCCTGAGCGGTGAGTACGGGACCCTCGGCCTCTCGCCGTACAGCCACCCACTGGGCCTGCTGCGTGCCCACCTGCACGAGGGCATCGTGCCGGCGGCGCAGCTCGCCCATCTGCCCGATGGCGTCGAGGTGCAGGTGGCGGGCCTCGTCGTCTGCCGCCAGCGGCCGGGCACGGCGGGCGGCATCGTGTTCATGGTGCTGGAGGACGAGACGGGCTTGGCGAACCTCATCGTCTATCCCGACCTATACCAGCGGCAACGCCTGGTCGCCGGGCTGGAGCCCTTCCTGGTAGTGCGGGGGCAGCTCCAGCGGCGCGACGGTCTCACCAACGTCATCGCCCAGGGCTTCCAGCCCCTCCGCGCCGTCGCCCGCAAGCCGACCGCCATCAGCCCGCCGCGGGCGCGGAACTTCTATTAGGCAAGGGCCGCGTCGCAGGACCGCACGAGGCGGAGCCGCAACAACTTTGCCTTGTGATATGCTGACGGAGAACGGCCGCAGCCTTGGTGATTCGAGCTGTGCCAGGGGTGTACGATGCAGGGATATGCAATTCTCACCCTATCCTTCCACAAAGAGGGCCGAGTATGGGTCGGCGTCTGCAACGAGCTGGGAACTTCGGCCTACGCCCCGAAACTCGAGCAGGCCAGGGACCAGTTGATGGAAGCCATCCATTTACACCTTGAGGCGCTAGCAGGGTGTTGAAAAAGAGGGGCGAAGTGAGACTTTCTGCCGATCCTCGGTCCCAGGGAGATTGTCAGACGCATCGTAGGAGTCAGGACGGTGGTCTCTGGCCGTGTGATGGCGGATTTCAATGGAAACTGGAGCTGTGACGATCAGGCGCGTTCGGCCTCCTCCGAGGAGGGCTAAATCAACACCCTGCTAGAGAAGACAGGCGAACGGAACAGGTTCTTTAGAGAACAAAACATCCGGGTTCACACGGCTCCGCCTCAGGAAGCGCGGCCCCGCCTTCGCGTTGGACACAGACTGATTCAGGCTATGGGCCAAAGTATCTTTTCGGGGTCACCCAACGAGGCAACGGCCCCGAAGAACTCCTCGAAAATGGGCTGTCTATTGACTGGTCTCCCCGATTGGCCTCGCTGTCATCTCGCTTAGCATATCCGCAATCCACGACGTAACGGCACCAGGTTTCCTTTCTGCCTTGGCTAAACTGCAAACTCGGTCGGCCGCATTGCGGACAAAAATTATTCATGTCTACGGACCCCCTAACCGATATTTCTGCTCCATTTGGCTTCTGAATGAAGAGTAAAGACGATCGAATACGCTAGCCTTGATTCCTTCAAAAGGAGATACTTCCACTTTGTTTCTCTTTAAAAAAGGAAGAACGTCCAATTGCGGATATGCTTCAACATAAAAGACACGTTTGATTCCGGCTTGGGATATTTGCCTCGCACAGTTAAAACAAGGGAATGTCGTCGTGTAAAGTGTACCACCGACAATCTCCCTTCCTGCTGCATTTATCAGAGCTCGTTCTTCAGCGTGCAGTGCCGTGCACCAGCGCATTCCCTTATCAGGGAAGTACAAAAGCTTAAGATTTGAAGAGCAACTAGAACACCTAAACGGCTCCTGCAGCTCTGGTAGCTCCGTTTGGCAGTCTGGACAACGAGTGCCTTTCAACTGCCGAGACATCATTGCTTCTTTGTAGCAATATCTAAATTCAATATAGCAAGGAGACATAGTCACTGGATTCTCATTGAATCCAGTAGCGATAATATTGCCTTCATCATTCGTTATGACTGCACCAACGTGTCGCTTCAAACAAAAAGACCGGCGAGCCTGCGCATATGCAATAGTCATACAGATTTCATCCGTTTCGGGAGGTAGAGAAGTATCCTCGCCTGTCAACAATTTTATGTATGGCGCCAACTTCTCAGCCATAGCCGGGCGAGCAGCTAGGCTGCTTTCAAAAGACGTTTCATTACTAATAACCAAATCAGCCTCATCCACACAGAGAGCCACCTGCTGTCCGTATTCCTCTTCCTGAATGTAGTCTCTAGCGTCGTCACTAAAGAAGTCCTGTTGATCGAGACCCTTCGTGACATATTCCTCTCTAATCCGCTTCCAGCGTTCTTCCTGAGAACACAACACTGCTATCAAGTAAAAACCCCGGTATCTCTCCCTGAAGTATTCAATTTCAGCACGATTTCGGATGGTCTCAACTACTGCGTGCTTGGCCGCGCTGCCAAGGCCGTCCTTCTCATCAAGCACCTTTGCTAGGTAATCCGAACCATGGGTCTGGCGCAGCTCGTTGCCGAGACGTTGGAGATCCTCCCGCCGCGGCGGTTCGGTGCTTCTCCGGGTCCACTCTTCTCTAATCGGTGCAGACATACTAAACCTTCGAAATCCGAAGCTCTGTTCGAGAATTGAAGCTACGGTAGAGCAGCCACTTCCGAAAGAACCTGTGAGGCCGATTACTAGCTGCGCCATATTTCTTTTCAGCCCTCCAGCTTCGAGCTTATAGCGCTGCTCGAGTGTATCCGTCAAATGTCTGGCATGAAGCTCTTAGCCAGGTTTCCTTTTGCCACGAATGGAATAGCACATATGTTCTTATACTCGAATAGGCACCTGCCTGTCAACGCCCCGCTGACTGGACGAGCTCAGTTACTGGACGCCAGCTCATCCGGCTGCTCCGGCGGGACGGTTGGGAGGAGGTCGGTCGAACCAGGCATGGTATCGCCCTTGCCAAGGTCTTGGGCGCAGGCAAGCGTGTCACCGTGGTGCCAGACAAGCGCTCGGCGCTTCCTGTTGGGACGTTGAATGCAATCCTGGGTCCTAAGCAGGCCGGAATCGGGCGTGAGGGACTGGAGCAGCTTATCGCAGAGCATGGTCTGTAAGACTGCGTGATCTCGACGGCTGCTCTGGCTCCCAGGGCAAGGAGATCCCCCTCCCTCCCTCTACCCCTCTACCACCACCAGCACGCCGCCGCTTTCGGCGCTGAGGGCGATGCCGTCGCCGGCGTCCACGGCCCACGCCGTCGCCAGCAGGACGTAGCCGCCGCCGCTGCCCTGAAGCACCCTGACGCGCCACTCTACCCAAAGGCTGCTCTGGCCCCGCATGGTGCCGCGGTGGCGCGCGTCGGCGCCCAGGGCGAGCAGCGCCTCTGGGTCTGGGACAAGCAGCTCGAGCGAGAGGTCGCGCAGGCGGCTGGCGCTTCGGTTCAGGACGGTGGCCCGCACGACGAAGGTGTCGCCGACAGCGACGTTGCTGGGAGCTGAGAGCGTCACGGACAGCGGGTTGGGCTTGACCCAGGCGGTCAGGCTGCTCTCGGTCGAGCCGGCAGCCATGCCCCGACCCGGGAGCGTAGCCAGGGCGCATGTCATCAGTAGCAAGACGAGGCGCCGACGCATCGTCAGCGCCTCCGCTCGATGCGCAGACCGACGCGCAGGTAGCGGGCGATGAGCCGGACCGCGAGGACCGCGAGCACGGTCACCGCGAACACCGATGACCACGGCTGGCTTTCGTCGATGAGCTGGCTGAGCCTGAATAGCCAGGCCTGGAGCACGTTGGCGGGGCGTATCGAGAACGAGAGCTTGGTGGCGGCAGCGACGCCGATGCTCACGCCCTGGCGCTCCGCGATCGGATGCGCCTCTAGGAAGGCGAAGTAGTCGCCGGGCCCGGCGTTGGCCGGCAGGTCGAGGCTGATGGCGACGGCCTGGGACGTGCTGGGCTCGAGGGGAAAGCGCTGGGGGGCGAAGGCGAACCACTCTTCGGGAGGACGCCTCTCGCGTTGGTCGGCGGCGAAGCTGACGACCACCTCGAACTGCGCGGGATCGCTGCCGGTGTTGAGGACGCTGAGCGTCGGCAGGCGGTAGTGCCCTCCGGGCGTCAGCGCGTCTTCAACCTTGATATTGCCGAGACTGACGCCAACTCCCACGTCGGCGTGCGCGGGCGGCTGCGTCGTCGCTAGGCAGATGAACGCCATGAACGCGAGCAGGAGCGCCTGGGGAGGTCGCGTAATGGTCCCGCTCATGGCGAGACCGCCACGACGGTGATGGTCGCGCTGTGCTGGTTGGCGGAGGTCGTGGAGGTGGGCATCGTTAGACGCAGGTAGAGGTTCCTGGTTGCCCCGGTGGGCACGTTTTGGTCCAGCGTAAACAAGGTATCGGCGGTGGTTAGGGTGGTCCAGGTAGAATCGTCCTTAGAAAACTCCCATTTCGCCTGATTCGCACCGTTGGCGCCCCCCAGGCTCCACGTGCTGCCGAGCCCGTCGCTGAAGGCGGTGGTCTTGACGTAGAGCGAGGCGGGCCCATTCAGGACGCTGATGGTCTGGACATCGTTGACGCCGGAGGGGCCGCTCGTGACCACCGTCGAGAGGGCGACTGTGCCAAAGGCGACGGCGCCATCCGTGGTGATGGCGATCTCGGGCTGGTACTCGAACCGGCCGATGTAAGTCCCCCAGCCGACGTAGCTGTCGTTCTTGGCGTACTCGCCGACGACCCACACCCGCCGCGGGTCAGACGGGTCCACCGCAGCGCCCATGTAGTCGCCCCAGCGCTGCCCTGTGAAGCCGACAGGGTCGTAGGTCGTCTCGCCGGCCTTGAGGAGGCTGCTTCCGCTCATCGTGTTGAGGGCATCGCTGCTCCGACGCCCGGCCACGCGGGTCTCGACGTAGAGCGAGGAAGACGAGCGGGAAAAGACGACGTGTAGGTTGGCGCTGCTGTCGGTGCGGATGGCTGGATAGGAGTAATACTCGCCGCTGGCCCCGAAGAGCATGTCCTGGAGCACAGCGTTGCTCGCGGTGTTCACCTCGATGAGCTTGAGGCAGGAGCGCGTGGTGCTATCGCCGCTGGGCAGGCAGGCGGCGTTGGCGGAGAGCCAGAGGCGATCGTTGCGCCAGGCTGCCTCCAAGAGTCGGTTGTCGTTGGTGTCGATGAAGGCGGAGGTGCCGAGCTGCTCCGCGCGGGGCGGTGTTGCCAGCGTGGCGATGCTCGGGTTGGCGACGTTGGCGATGACCACGTTGGCGGCATCCGGCGTGCCGGTGACGGCGAACAGGTGGACGCTCGACGCCGTGTCGAAGTCCACCGAGGCCATGTACTGGGTCGTTGTCGCGCTCAGGGAATGCGCAGGCCGCGCGGTAAAGAGGCCCGTGTTGGCGCCCGTGGCTGCGTAGGTCACGGCACCGCCGGCCAGCAGGTCGCTCTTCTGGAGGACGATGGTCTGGACTCCTTGGTAGGCATTTGGCGGGTTGATGACGAAGCGGTTGTAGGAGATGGTGACCTTGTCGTCGCTGACGCCAAGGCCTGGGTAGTCTGGGAAATCACTCGCGAGTTGGAGGTAGTAGAGGTACCAGACGCCGCGTGGGTCGTCGGTGGCAGAGACGGCGATGTGGAGGCGGCCGCAGTCGGGAGCGCCGCAGTGGGACATGCCTTCGTTGTCGGTGAGGGAGGCGTAAGTCGCGAAGAAGCGACCGCTAGCGGCGTCGTAGATGACTCTAGGGTCGAAGTCGTCCCAGCCCGAGGGCACGGCGAAGAAGCTGGCCAGGGAGAAGGTGGACTGGACGACGCCGCTCTTGTTGAAGACACGGCCGGTGACATTGACCATCTCGATGAGGTAGAGAGGCCCGACAGCCAGCTGCGGGTCGGGTGGCTGGAGCGGGTCGGCGTTATCGGTGGAACCAAGGCCGGCGAAGGTGGTGGCGAGGGCCGGTGGCGAGAGCGGCTGGACGTCAGGAGAGCGCGGTTGGCGGGCGCCTCGGTCGTGAGCGTTGGCGGGCGGCACAACGTCGGGCGGCGTGACAGGGGGCTTGCCTTGTCCAAGGGGCGTCAGCAGGGGGTGCGCCTGGGTCGTCCCCGGTCGCCCGGCCGCTGGCGATGGCAGCGAGCGCACGTTGATTCGGTCGAGCGGCTGGAGGGTGCCGTAGCCTGGGCTCGGGGGAGATGGGGTGGCGGCCAGGGGCGCCGAGACCGTGGGCGTGCGGGTTGCTGAGGGGAGGGGAGTGGCCGTTAGCGAGGCTGGCGTGGTGGGCGTGGGCGATGGGGGGTGTGGAGTCGTAGTTGGCGACGCCGTGCCTGGGATGGTGGTCGGGGCCCGCGTGGGTGTTGGCGTGACCGTCGCTGTCGGGGCTGCGGTGGGTGGAACGGTGGTCGTGGGGATGGGGGAAGGCGTACCGGCCTGGAGTGGCAGCCCGAAAGCCGCAGCACGACCCTCCAAGCCGTGGCCAACCAGCACGAGCCACACGGCGATCGCGACGACCAGGATCAGCCAGCGTCTGGGCATCCGCTCTCCGCCTTCGTGAGCATCGTAGGGCAGAGCTAGAGGGGAGTATCTTGTCTGCGCAGAGCGCCCGACGGCGCGGGCTGCGGCTAGAATGCTGTCGCGACCAGCGTCACGGTCATGTTTCTTGCACTGAAGCCCGAAGTGGCCGTCGGCATGTTTATCTGCAGAACAAATTGAAACGTGCCGCTTGCCGTGAGGTTGTCCTGGATCTTCTTCTGCCCCGGAGTGGGATGCTTGCAGATGGTGAGAGCCTCGGCGGGGACAAAGCTGCCGCCCACATCGTACCGGTGAACGTACTGGTCAAGAGCCACCGCACCGTCAATGTCGGCGTCGTTGAAACTGCAATCCAGCGTCCATGGAGTGTCCACACCGTCGCCCGAGTTGGCGTCGACGGCGTCTGTGCCTCTGACGTATACATCTTCGAGGGAGTTGCCGTTGTTGGTTGCGGTGATTGCAGAGGAGGTGCCTGTGGTGCGCGATCCATCACTGGTGCTCGTGGAAAGGGTCCCGTAGTCTACGCTGCTAATGTCCAGCGTCACAGAGCGCACGACAAGCGGGGTGACAGTCGCGGTCACCGTGTCTCCCGCCAAGGCCGGTAGGGCCAGCAACCCCACCATGGCGAGTGCAAACAGGATGCCGAGCTTCCCTTGCATCTTAGCCTCCTTTGATTGGAACCAATTGCAAACGTGCAGACTGTATGAAGAAGTTGCAACAATGTCAATATCAGATGCATTACTGCACCTAGCGAGGTCCGCCGGGGCACGTCGCGGGTCGTCGCCAGGTGATTTGCGCTAGAATAGAGGCCCATGCGCCTGTCACGGTTGTTCGGGAAGACGCTGCGCGCGGATCCGGTGGAGGCGGAGACGCCCAGCCACCGGCTGCTGCTGCGGGGCGGCTTCATCCACCCCCTGGCGGCGGGCCTGTACTCCAGCCTGCCGCTGGGCTGGCGCGTGCAGCAGCGCGTCGAGCAGATCATCCGCGAGGAGATGGACGCCGCCGGCGGCCAGGAGATCAGAATGCCCATTCTGCACCCGCAGGAGTTGTGGGAGCTGACGGGGCGCGCGGCCGCCCTCGGGCCCGTCCTCTTCCGGCTCCAGGACCGGCGCGAACGGCCGCTTGTCCTGGCGGCGACGCACGAAGAGGTCGTCACGCTCCTGGCGCGCACCCACATCCAGAGTTACCGCGACCTGCCGCAGCGCCTCTACCAGCTCCAGACCAAGTTCCGCGACGAACCGCGCCCGCGAGGCGGCCTGTTGCGCGTGCGCGAGTTCGTGATGAAGGACTGCTATTCGTTCGACGCCGATGAGGAGGGGCTCGAGGAGAGCTATCAGGCGATGCGGCGCGCCTACGAGCGCATCTTCGCCCGCTGCGGCCTGACGACGCTCACCGTCGAGGCCGACTCGGGCGCCATTGGCGGCAAGGAGTCGCACGAGTTCATGGTGCTGGCCGAGACTGGGGAGGACGACGTCGTCTACTGCGAAGCGTGCGGGTATGCGGCGAACGTGGAGCGAGCCGAGTTCAGGAAGCCCGCCGTGCCGTCCGAGGAGCCGCGAGAGGTGGAGGAGGTCCATACGCCCGATACGACCACCATCCCGGACCTGGCCCGCTTCCTTGGCATCCGTGAGGCGCAGACGCTCAAGGCCGTCTTCTACAGCACGGCGGACGGCCGGATGGTCTTCGTCGTCATCCGGGGCGACCTCGAGGTGAACGAGATCAAGCTGCGCAACCTGCTCAAGGCGACGGACCTACGCCTGGCCACTGATGCAGAGGTGGCGGAGGCCGGGATCGTGGCAGGCTTCGCTTCGCCCAGGGGCATCGAGGGCGTCACGGTCATCGCCGACGACTCAGTGCTGATCGGGAGCAACTTCGTGGCAGGCGCCAACCGGCCCAACTACCACCTGCGCAATGTCAACTACCCGCGCGATTTCACTGCCGATCATTTGGCGGACATCGCCCGCGCGTACGAGGGCGCCGCCTGTAACCGCTGTGGGTCGGCCCTGCGTTGGACGCGAGGCATCGAGGTCGGGCATATCTTCAAGCTGCGGAGCGTCTACAGCGAGAAGCTGGAGGCGACCTTCCAGGCCCGGGACGGGGGCGTGCAGCCGATCACGATGGGGTGCTACGGCATCGGCGTTGGGCGGACGATGGCCTCCATCGTCGAGCAACACCACGACGAGCGGGGGATCCGCTGGCCTGTTTCAGTTGCTCCATTCGCCGTGCATCTCGTGGCGCTGAACCTGGACCGGGCGGAGGTACGAGAGGCGGCGGACGCCCTGGCGGCTGAGCTGGCGGAGGCCGGTCTGGAGCCGCTGTACGACGACCGCGACGAGAGCGCCGGCGTCAAGTTCAACGACGCGGACCTCCTGGGGATGCCCGTGCGCCTGACGGTGAGCCCGCGCACGCTGGGGCAAGGCGTTGTGGAGCTGAAGCGACGGACGGACGAGCAGGCGACCCTGGTGGCGCGAGGAGAGGTGGTGGGTAGGGTGCGGGAGCTGTTGGGAGGCAGGTGAAAACGAAAGGGGCCTAGCGCAGTACTCGCCCTATGAGCGTGGTCAAGACGGAGTAGAGGAGCGAGCCGAGGAGCGCCGTCACAAACGAGTCTATGCTGAAGCCGGGGAGGAGGTAGGCGGCGAACCCGAGCAGCAGGGCATTGATCACGAAGTAAAACAGTCCCAGGGTGATCAGGGTGATGGGCAGCGTGAGCAAGAGGAGGACGGGGCGGATGAGAGCGTTGAGCAGGCCGATCACCAGCGCCGCCAGTAGGGCGTCAGTGAAGCTCCCGAGCGCCAGGCCGGACAGCAGTTGGTCCACCAACAGCAGGGCTAGGCCGTTTAGGAAGACCTGCGCTGCTATGACAAGCGGTCGCATGCACGCATCGTAGCATAGCGGCCAAGAGCGCGGCACCTGGGGTCGGTCTTTGCGCGCTACGGTCCCGGACCGCGCGTGCTAAGCAGCTTGGCGCGAGCAGCGGCGGATTCGCCCTTATTGAGCGGATCGGGAAGGTAGCACCACGATGGCATTGCCCGGCGCGGTGTTCTCTCCCCGTTGGTTCACGATGGCCACCTCGAGCTCCACGAGATGCTCGCCCGCCTTTTCGTACTTGTCGAGGATCTTGCCGGTGCAGGTCAGCGTGTCCTCCTGGACATGGAGGCCCCGGTACTGGCAGCTGACCCTCCTGATGTCACCGTCCTGACCGAGCCAGTTGGTGAGCAGATTGTACAGGTACGCGAAGCGCAGGTTGCCCATACTGAAGACGGCCGGACCTCCCATCGCTTGGGCGGCTTTGTCCTCCATGTGGTAGATGAAGTACTCCTCGTTAGCGCCGGCGAAGCGATTCCACTCCATCAGCCCGGACTTTCGGACGTAGGAGGGGATCTCTTGGCCGATCGCTACGTCCTCGAAAAAGATGGGCGGCTTGTGATGCATCTGAGCTCCTAATAGCGCAAGCTGGTTCCCCGATAGACGCGCACCAGCTCCCCCTTCTGGTTCGTCCAGCGTGTCTCGGTGACTGTGATCACCATGCGGCCCGCCGTTCTTCCCGTGCGTTCGTACGCATCGACCGCCTTGCTGGTCGCCGTTATGACATCGCCAGGGCGGATTGGAACGCCCGTATGCTCCGCCTCGCCACCCGCGTTGAGCCCACTGGGGATACGGAACGGCGGCTCATTCTCTGCCGGCTGCTGTCTTTGACCGCTGGTGGCTCCAGCGTCGCGCTGCGCCATCTGGCGCACCCGCTGCGCCGTGATGTTGTACGCGAACGGGTTGAAGAACGGCGGCGCGATGATGCCCCCAAACCGCGTAGTCTTCGCGTACTCCTCATCCCAAAACAGCGGATCCGGCGCATCGGGCCAGCTCAACGCGAGCGCCCATTGCCGGATAAGCGATTTGTCAATTGGATCTGAGACGCGGATAGATTCCACCCCCATGCGTGACCGCATCTCGCTGGTAATCAGAGTCTCGGGCGCCCCCATCTGCTCCTCCTGGCCGCTTTCTTACCGAGTCTCGCCGAAACGCGGCGCTCGCTTTTCCGAGAAGGCGCGGGGCCCTTCCACCGTGTCCGGCGACATGCTGTTGATCTGATTCAACGCAGAGGAAACCTCCCGCGCCTGGTCCAACCCCATCCGAAGCGAGGCATAGGCCAACCGTTTCGTGATGCGAACGGCCAACTGCCCGTTAGAGGCGATCTTTAGGGCGATCGCCTCGCACGTCGAGATTAGCTCTTCTCGTGGTACCACCCGGCTGACGAGGCCGATTCGCAGCGCCTGCTCAGCGTCGATGAACTCGCCGGTCAGCATCATCTCCATGGCGAAGGCCATCGGGATTGCATGCGGGAGGCGTAAGGGCACCCCTCGGTCCTCCCGCTGGACCAGCGCCTTAGTGCGGCCGATCTCGTACCTGTGCGGTTGGAGTACCGCACCAAGCTAGCAGGACAATCGCTCCAAGACGATGCGATGTGTCCAGGGGACTGCAATGGGCCGAACAGGCTCCTGCAGCGCAGATTCTTGTGCCAACGACTCCTTGTTCCGATGATGGGCCGATGCTATCATGCCGCCGAAATCCGCGACGTGAGGCGATGGAGCGATGACGATGGCGACGATGAATCCGGAGCGACAGCGGGCGCTCGAGCTGGCCATCGGCCAGATCGAGAAGCAGTTCGGCAAGGGGGCGATCATGCGCTGGGGCGACGGCGCCACGGAGCCGGTGGAGGTCATCCCGACCGGCTCGCTTGCCCTGGACCTCGCCCTTGGGGTTGGCGGCATCCCGCGCGGCCGCGTGACGGAGGTCTTTGGGCCTGAGTCTTCAGGCAAGACCACCCTCTCGCTGCACGTCGCCGCTGAAGCGCAGCGGCGGGGTGGCACTGCCGCGTACGTGGACGTCGAACACGCCCTCGACAAAGACTATGCGCGGCGCTTGGGCGTTGACCTCGCAAACTTGCTCATCTCGCAGCCGGACACGGGCGAGCAGGCCCTGGAGATCACCGAGGCGCTGGTGCGCTCCGGCGCGGTTGACGTGGTCATCATCGACAGCGTGGCTGCGCTCGTGCCGCGGGCCGAGATCGAGGGCGACATGGGGGACAGCCACGTCGGTCTCCAGGCGCGGCTCATGTCGCAGGCGCTGCGAAAGCTGACGGCCGCCATCAGTCGCTCTCGTACCTCTGTGGTGTTCCTCAACCAGCTACGGGAGAAGGTCGGGATCATGTTTGGGAACCCGGAGGTGACGCCGGGCGGGCGCGCGCTGAAGTTCTATGCTTCGGTGCGCATCGACCTTCGCCGCGCCGAGACCCTCAAGGTGGGCACCGACGTGGTGGGCAACCGTGTACGGGCCAAGATCGTCAAGAATAAGGTGGCACCGCCGTTCCGGACGGCGGAGTTCGACATCATGTTCAATCAGGGCATCAGCAAGGAGGGGGACCTCCTGGACCTGGGCACTGAGTTGGGTATCGTGCGCAAGAGCGGCGCCTTCTTCTCGTACCGACCGTCGAACAGCAGCGAAGAGGTGCGTTTGGGCCAGGGGCGAGAAAACGCCAAGGCCTACCTGCACGAGCACGGCGACCTGGCTGATGAGCTTGAGCAGCGCATCCGCGGCAGCGGCGCCACGGCCCTGCCCAGCCTCGGCGCGGATGCCGACGGGGGCGCGGAGCCGGACTAGCGTGGGCACTTTCAGCCAGACAATCAGCATCGGCGACCCCCAAGGCGAGCAGTGGCTGGAGGTCGATGCGCTCGTTGACACCGGCGCAACCTATACGATGGTGCCGGGCTCTCTCCTCCAGCAGCTTGGGGTCGTGCCGCACACAAGCAGGCGCTTCTTCCTGGCTGATGGTCGGGCCATAGAGCGACAGATGGGGCGCGGCTGGGTCCGTTTAGACGGACAGGTGGAGATGACGCTACTGGTTTTTGGCGATGAAGGGACAGCAGTCCTGCTTGGTGCGTACACGCTCGAAGCGTTTGGAATGGGCGTCGACCCAGTCAACAGGCGGCTCGTGCCTGTGCCAGGGGTGCTGATGGCTGCGGCGAGCCGTGTCGCCTAAACAGGCCACCTCCTTCGACGCCGCCCTTCGTCTCCTTGCGCTTCGCCCTCGCACAGAGGCGGAGCTGCGTCGGCGCTTGGGTCGGCGAGGCTTCGGCGCCGAGGCGATTGAAGCCGCGATGGCGCGCTTGGGAGAGTTGGGCCTCGTGGACGACGACGCCTTTGCCCACTTCTGGGTCGAGCAGCGAGCTGCGTTTCGTCCCAGCGGTCGGCGCCGCCTGTTCGCCGAGCTACGGGCCAAGGGGGTTGCACGAGAGACGGTCGATGCAGCGCTGCAGGGGCAGGACGACGCGGCCTCGATCGAAGCGCTGGCGCGCCGGCGGGCGGACGTGCTGGGCGACCTCGACGCAGCGACGCTGAGCCGGCGTCTTGAGGCGTTCCTCGTGCGCCGAGGCTACCAGCCGTCGCTAGCGAGGCTCACGGTGAGGCGGGTATTGCGCGAGCGCGCTGGGAATGGATCGTGAATTGAGCGCGGGTGGAGGGTGGTAGCGCTACGGCGCTCCTGTTTGGCCGGACATGCCGGCTTCCAGGCGGGCCAGAGCGGCCCGCGCGATAGCCTCGGTGGTGCCTGCTGGATCGGGCTCGAGCCCCTGGCTGTACACCGACGCGGTGAGGTTCCCTTTACGGACCCAGAAACCGTAGAAGATGACCTCGCCGCTGTTATCGCGGAGACGAAAGCCGAGGCTTTCATCTCCCAACAGCGTTACGGCGCTGCGATCGACTACGGCGCCGGGTGGGGCCGATGGGCCCTCTTGAAAGGCCGCTCGGGCGCCGCCAGCAGTGCGGTAGAGGTCTAGAGAGACCTGGAAACCCTGGCCCTCGACCAGATCGAGTGGCGCATAGGTAGCCACGTAACCGATGACCCGGCCCCAGCGCTGCACGAGGTCGCCTGTCGAGACGGGGTCGGGCGCTTGCGCAATGATGCTCTGATTCGGTTCGTAGCGCCCGCTTTCGAAGCGGAAGCCACTGGGTAGGCCGTCGCGAGGCGCGAGGAGAGAGAGTCGAAGCGTCAGCTCTTCGCTGGTCGGCGTGGGGCCTGGAGTCGGCGTCGGCGTGGCGAGTAGCGTCTGGACCTCAGAGCACCCAGCCAGGAGCAGGCTACCGACGAGGAGCAGGGATGAACGCCACATCGTTGGCTATAGACCTGCTGCCTGCACATGGGCGAGGAGGCGCTGAGCGAATGCATGCGCTTCTTCGACCGACGCATCTGACGCGACTGAGGAAGTGAAGACGGCGGCAGTGAGGCGGTCCTTCCGAAACCACACGCTGTAGAGTGCGGAATCCTGTGAGGTCGCTGTGTAGGCGAGGCTTTCGTCGGCGAGGGGATCGATAGTGACCGGCCGCATGGCCGTGCCCGCCACTTGGCGCGGGTCGCGATAGAGGGCGGTGCTGGCCTGCTCGGGTCGGTCGTACAGCTCGAGGATCACAAAGATCCCTTCGAGAGCCACGTCGGTGGGGTCCATCGCCTGGTAGACCGCGACGTAGCCGGTCTGGCGGCCGGAGTTGCGAAGCGAACGGACGACTTCGGGGTCTCCCCCCGCTCGGGCCAGGATGTCCTCGTTCCGCTGATAGCTTTCAGACCAGGCGACGAAACCGGATGGCAGATCGTCTTGCCGCAGCAACATCTGAGGAAGGCGCTCTTCCAGGAGAGCGCCGCTGGGGGGCGCCGGGGTCGGCGTGCTTGTGACCAGAAAGGACTCTGCGAGAGTGCAAGCACTCGCGGTGAGGAGCGCGGCAGCAAGGCAGAGGACCGCTATGATGCCCTGGGGTGCTATAGCTCGCAACGGGAGCGCCTCTCCAACGGCCTAATACGCTGTGCAAGCGACATTCCATATTGTAGCAGGTCGGGGTGCGACGACCACACCGCCTCTGATTGACAAAGGCCCTCCGTCGCGACTACCATCCTCGGTCGAGACGACGTGTCTCGACGTAGTGAGATTAGGTGATTTTGCATCATCTGTAGGATGGCGAACTCGCGAGTTGGCGCGGAATTCCGTAAGGAGGATTAGGAATGTCTCTGTTGCGTCCATTGCTTCGTACACTCGATGGGCTGCTTCCGCCGCGGCGGGTACACGCGCACTGCGACATCCCGTGCGGCATCTACGACCCGCATCTAGCGCAAGTGGGGGCGCTGACGGTGATCCGGATGAACCAGCTGATCGAGGCACTGCAAAAGCCGGCGGACGGCGCGAGCAAGCTGGACCAGGACCGGTACGAGAACTCGCTTGCACGCTACGTGGCGGTGAAAGAGGAGCATGCCGAGCTCGTGAAGCGCGAGGTGCGCGTCATCTGGGGCGACTACTTTCGGCCCGAGCATCTGGAGAAGCACGGCAATCTGCATAGCACCACTTGGAGCATCATGAAACTGGCGAGCCAGGCGCGGCAGCAAGTGAACATGCAGGTGGCCCAGGACCTAGTGGCTGAGGTGCAGCGGTTCGCCGAGATCTTCTGGGACACCAAGGGCGTCCCTGTGAAGCGGCAGCCGTCGAACCAAACGGTCGGCGGAGAGCTGGTCGTCCCCGCCAACTGAGCCGCTTCGAGAGGGCCGCGTGCTCGAGCTACTGAGGCGCGTCGTGCGCGGGCTTGCGGCGATGGCGCCCGTCTCGCGGTATGTCGTCGAAGGGTCGAGCATGCTACCGACGTTCGCCCCAGGAGACCGGATCGTCGTGAGCCGCGCGGTATACCTGTGGCGCTCGCCGGTGAAAGGCGACCTGATCGTCTGTAAGCACCCGTTTGACCTCGAAAGGCCGCTCCTCAAGCGGGTGGCGGCCGTGTCCGGGGAGAGCGTGGTCATTGGGACGAGGAACTACCGGCTGGGCGCCGGAGAGTGGTACGTGTTGGGAGACAACGCGGACGGGAGCTCCGACAGCCGTTCGTTCGGGCCGGTCGAGCGGCGACAGATCGTCGGCAAGGTGTGGTTCCGCTATTGATGCAAGCGCTCCAACCGTAGGTACGAGCCCGACCCGATACAAATAAGGAGGCGAGCATATGCCAACCGTCTGGCGTCAGGCGATAGCGGAGTTCATAGGCACCTTCGCGCTGATCTTCATAGGCGCGGGCGCCATCGTCGCCGACAAGGTCATGGGCGGCGCCGTGGGCCTGACCGGCATCGCGCTGGCGCACGGCCTCGCCATCGCCACCATGGTGTCGGCTTTGGGCGCCGTGTCCGGCGGCCACTTCAACCCTGCCGTCACGTTTGGCTTCCTCGTAACGCGACGCATCGCCGTCTCCTCAGCGGCCGTTTACGTCGCGGCGCAACTCCTGGGCGCGGTTGTTGCGGCCGCCATCCTCAAGGGGACGGCACCCGCGGCGGCCGTTGCCGCCGTGAGCCTGGGCACGCCGGCGCTCGGCAACGGCACGGCGTTCGCGACGGGCGTGGTCATCGAGGCCGTGCTCACCTTCTTCCTGGTTACGGCCGTATTCGGGACGGCGGTCGACCCGCGAGCTCCGAAGATCGGCGGCTTCGGCATCGGCCTCGTCATCGCAATGGATATTTTCATGGGTGGGCCGCTCACCGGCGCGGCCATGAACCCGGCCCGGGCGTTCGGCCCTGCGCTGCTGCAAGGGTTCTGGAGCGACCATCTGGTATACTGGATCGGCCCCTTGCTTGGGGGTGGCGTGGCAGCCCTCGCCTACGAATGGGGCCTGATGCAGAAGACGTAGGCGACGCCCTTAGGCTGGGGAAGGGATCGAAATGAGGAGAGATACCTGATGGTCGGGCCATTGGCCGCCGTGGGTGCAGGGGAGTTCCTAGAAGGGATGGTGGAGGTAGACCGCTACCTCATGGCCCAGTGTCAGGCAGTGGGGCCCGCCAAGGTGCTGATCCTGCCCACAGCCTCGGCGCCCGAAGGGGACGACGTTTTCTGGCGCTGGGGCAGTATGGGGGTGGAGCACTTCGAACGGCTGGGCGCCGCCCCGGAGGTACTGCCGGTGCGAGTGCGCGACGATGCCAGTGATCCTGCCCTCGTGGCGCGCGTCGGCCAGGCAGACTTGATCTACTTCTCCGGCGGCTCGCCCCGGGTGCTCCTCGACGCGATCGCGGACACGCCGCTCTGGGGAGCTATCGAGGAGGCCTGGGCCCGGGGCGCAGCCCTCGCTGGCTGCAGCGCCGGCGCGATCGTCTTTGGTGAGATGAGCCGGGCCTTCCGAGCGGCCCCAGGGAGCGCCAATGCCTTCGCTCCAGCCCTTGGCCTCATCCCTGGCACGATCATCCTCCCTCACTTCGATCGCTGGCCTCTGGAGCGGCGTCAGCCCGTGCGCGAGGAGATGCCGGCCGACGTGCTGATGGTCGGCATCGACGAGCATACGGCGCTGGTGTGGGGGGAGGGCCGTTGGCGCGCGATGGGCCGGAGCGCTGTCACGGTGTGGGCGGTGGACAGCCTGACACGCTATGTCCACGGACACGAGGTGCCCTTGGCACCTCCGCGAGTGGGTGAGGGGCACGTGGTGCCGTAAGAAACACCCATTCTGTGATTGCGGTGAAAATAGCATCCTGGGTTCTTCCCACCCATCAGTGACGTACTGGGGGACACCCGCCAGAGGGCCGAGCCCTCTGGACTCCCGCGAAACAGCGATCTTCTTGGTCCGCAGCGACGCGCCTTGGTGCATGAATGATTAGGTAGGGGCGACCGGCCCGGTCGCCCCTACCTCTGTATCAAAGTCGCCTTAGATATGTGTTTACGACGCTTCGTCCGTTATCCTGTCGGCCCGCGTGAGCGAGACGACTCTATCCACGAACTCAGCGCATAGCCCCGCCTGGGAGCGGTAGTCGAAGAGCGCCTCGATCTCCTCCGGGGTGAGGTGCTGGCGGACGCGGGGCTCCGCCAAGAGCGCCTCTTTGAACGGGTGACGCGCCTCCGCAGCGGCCATCGCCGTTTCGTAGACGATGGTGTGGGCTGTCTGCTTGCCGGCGTGCTCCGCAAGCGCGAGCATGACCGCCTCGGAGAAGAGGAAGCCGCCAGTCGCCTCCAGGTTACGGCGCATCGCTTCCGCGTCGACCTCCAGGTGCGAAAGCATCTGGTTGGCCAGGCGTAGCAGGGCGCCCATCATCGTGCAGGCGGGCGGAATCGTCGCCCATTCGACCTTCCAGGAGCGGCCGTCGCGCTCGTGGTCGTGGACGAGGCTCTCGGCGAGGGCGGCGGCGTGGTGGCGGATGAGGCGCGAGAGGGTGCCCAGGTGCTCGGCGATCTCGGGGTTGCGCTTGTGGGGCATGGTGATGCTGCCCACGGCGCCTGGCACGAAGCCCTCGCGCACCTCGCCGATCTCCGGGCGCTGCAGGTTGTAAACCTCCTGGCCGATCTTGTCGAAGGTGGCGGCGACGAGGGCGAGGAGGTTCAAGAACTCGGCCAGCGTGTCGCGCGTCGTATCCCAGGCGATGTCCGGGGGTATGAGCCCGAGACGCCGCAGGAAGCGCTCTTGGAGCTCGACGCCCCTCGGCCCGAAGGAGGAGAGGGAGCCGACGCCGCCGGAGAGCTGGCCAAGAGAGAGCCTCGGACGGACCTCCTTGAGACGTTGGATGTGGCGGCGGACCTCCCGCGACCATACGGCCATCTTGAAGCCGAAGGTGATCGGCAGACCGGCCTGGCCGTGAGTGCGCCCGGCCATGAGGGTGTCGCGGTGCCGCTGGGCAAGGCTGATGAGCGTATCCTCAGCCTCGCGCAGGTCGCGGAGGGCGATGTCACAGACCCGACGCAGGGCGAGCATGGTCCACGTATCGGTGATGTCCTGGACGGTCGCGCCGTAGTAGACGTACTCGCCTGCCGTGTCCCGGCAGGCACGCTGGAGCTCGCGGATGAGCCCCAAGGTGGAATGGCTGGTCTCTTCGTAGCCCTGGCGCACCCTGTCGAGGTCGAGGTTCTCGATCCGGGCGGCGCGGGCGATCTCCGCTGCGGCGTCAGCGGGTATGAGGCCGACCTCGGCCTGCGCCTGGGCGAGGGCGGCGATGATATCGAGCCACGCCTGCGTGCGCGGCATATCGTCGAAGATGGCGCGCATCTCGTCGGTTCCCCAAGCGCGGCGGTAGATGAGAGAGTCCATCATGTGGACGGGCATGGTTGTTCACCTCACGGATTGGCAAGAGCCCGCGCCCGTTGCATGAGCCGCTCGTCAACCTCGATCAGACGTGCCTGTGCCGCTTGATACCAGACTGTGGCCTCGCCCGCAGCGTGGCGCACCTCGTCGATCATGGCCCGTACCGGCGCCTCGGCCGCTCCGCCCAGCCCTGTGCGGCCGGCGACGAGCGCCTCAGGATCGAGAGCGGCGCGAACTGTCTCCGCGGACAGGGCCAAAGTATGCCCAAGCACGTCTCGCGCGGCTTGGTTGAGCCTCCCCTGGTCAAGCGGCGCGCCTTCCTGCGCCGCGCGGCGCACCGCGTGACCCACGACCGCATGCGCCGTGCGGTAGTCCAGCCCGGCCTCCAGCATGATGGTCTCGGCCAGATCGGTAGCCTGGGCGTAGCCCTCTGAGGCGCGTTGGGCGAGCCGAGTGCGGTTCACCTGAAGGCCACGAAGGACGCCGGCCATGAGGTCCGCGGTCTCGATGGCGCGGTCCAGAGCGTGCGGGACCTCGCCGTACGCGAAGATGCGATTGTCGACCTGACCCGATGGCGTCTTCCCGACCGCTGCCATGGAGGCCAAGCGGCCGATGAGGTCGCCGGTCACACCACGGACGAAGGCGAGCGCGTAGGGGTTCTTCTTCTGGGGCATGATGATGCTCGTGCGGGCGTGGGCGTCGGCAAGCTCGACAAAGCCGAACTCCTCGGTGGACCAAATCTGCAGGTCCTCGGCCAGGCGGTCGAGGTTGAGCAGCAGTGCCACGAGGGCGGCCATCGCTTCGAGGGGTCCGTCGGCCTGCCACATCGCGTCGCGCGGATGGGTGACAATGCCTTCGAAGCCGAGCAGTTCGGCCAGCCGGTGGCGGTCGAGCGGGAGCCGGGAGCCGTTCGTGCTGCCGCCCCCAGCCGGGCTGCGGTTGATGCGCTGAAAGGCTGCCCGCAACCGCTCGAGGTCCCGCATGGCCGGATAGGCGAAACCCAGGAGGTAGTGCGCCAGCGTGGTAGGTTGGGCGGGCTGGAGGTACGTGTAGTCGGGCATGATGGTGGCGACGTGGGCCTCTGCTTGGGCGAGGAGGGCCTCCAGATAAGCGACGGACGCCTTCGTCAGGGCTAGAAGGCGTTCGCGGACGGCCAGATGGTAGGCAATAGTGGTCGCCTCACGGCGGGCGCGTCCGGCGGAGAACCACCCCGCGGCTTCTCGGTCGCGCTCCACCAGCCAGTGCTCTCGGTTGGTGTAAACGTCGCCACGCGCTGGGTCGAGGGGGAAACGGTCGAGCGGCAACGCCTGCAGCTCGAGGAGGAGCGTCAGCAAGCGTCGGCCGATCTCGTGGGGCAGGACACCTACCTCGATGAGCATGGTTGTGTGGGCAAGATCGGCCGGGCCGATGCCCGGCCAGAGGATGGGCGCGAGGCCGACCTCCCAGCGAAACGCCGAGCGCACGAGCTCCGGCGCGGGGCCTTCGCTCAGGCGGCCTTCTCTTGGCTCGGCCATTGCGGCCTTCCTCCGGTGCTAGTGCTGATTCTGAGCTTCAGCCTGGAGGCTGAGGCATGTCAGTATGCCGGAAGGACGCTGTCGCCCACAATACACCGGTCCTTGTGGCTGCGCGTACTTGCTGGTTCAGCGCTCAAGGGAGGGTCCAATCCTTTGTTCGGCCTCTAGTGCTCGGCCTGCTCGACGTACCGCCGCAACGTCTCGAAGCGCAGGCCACAGCGCAACGCCTCCAGGGCGAGCACATCGTTGGGGCGGACGTTGCCAAGGTTCACGTTGGGCCCGAAGCGCACGACGAAGTACTCCTGCTGCTGTGGCAGCGGCGCCTCCCAGATGACGCGGTGGATGCTCTCGATACCGGCGAGGAGCTCGTTCAAGCGTTGCTCGACGACTCGGCCGTCGTCGTCGTAGATGCCGACGCGCATACCGGACTCGCGGGCTTCAACGATGACCTTGTCCGCGCCCAGCTCGAGGTCTCGCTGGATCTGGCGGCTCAGCTCGGTCGGGGAAGGCTGGTGGGCAGGGTCCTTCTTGCCCACCTCGCTGACCACCTTGAGGCCGAGGTCGAGGGCGCGGCGTATGGCGTCGGCCCGGACCTGGGCCGGGAGGTCGAGGGTGCCGTCGGAAATCTCGACAGTGGTAAAGCCCAGCTCCCTGGTCCGCTGGAGGTAAGGGACGCAGACGCCCTGGAACACAGCCGCCTCAAACAGGGTGCCGCCGGGATACACGTCGACACCGGCCGCTTTGATACGCTCGATCTTGCGCCGCAACACGTCCTCGTCGAGGAACACCGAGGTGCCGAAGCTGAGCTTGATCTGGTCTATGTAATCGCCGCTGAGCTCCAGAAGGTCCTCGATCTCGTTGGGGCCCTGACAGCGATCAAGCACCATGGTGAGGCCGACGCTGCGCAGTTTCACCGTGCGGTCCTGAGTCAGGCCGGGCAGGACGCCGTCCCACGCCTTTCGCTTGTCCATCCGGTTTATCCTCCCGACGCGATGTGTTTCAGTGCATGTTGCGCTACAAGCGCGCGTAGACCCTCTTCTACCTGCTGCAAGGTGGCCCCCCACGGCACGACCACGCTATGCTCCCCGACTTCGATCTCCTGCTCGAGTAGGCAGCATTTCAGGAGCGTTGGCCCATTGCCTGCCGGCGGTATGTGCCGGGGGCACATTTCGATGTACGGCGGCTCGTCGCCGTAAAAGTGGCGATGAATCTGGCGGCTACGCTCGCAGCCGATGAGGAGCCACTCTTGCCGGGGGGGACGTTCGTCCAAGTAGAAAGTCGGGCCCGGGCCCTCGAGGCCCGAGGCGCGGCACGGGAAAAGGTGGGCTGGTGCCGGGTTGGCGTGGGCGAGGCCCGAGAGGTCGGTGAGCTCAGGCGTTAAGAGAACCGGCGGAAGGTCGGCGTAGGAGAGGACCTGTTGGGCCATGGCGAGCAACTTTGGCGGCTCGGGTGGGATCTCCTCGACCACACGGATCGCCAGGGGCGCGGGGTGGTGCAGGAAGTTCACGTGGCTATAGAGCCCTTCGACGACCAAGGTGGCCTGCGAAGAAAGGCCGAGAGCCGCCGCTTTGGCCGCCATCGCGCTGGGGTTGCCCGTGTCCACCTGCGGGTCGCGCATGAAGATGCAGGCCTCGGGCAGCGCGACGACCTCGACGGCGGTGATGGGGCTGAAGAGGGGTGTAGTGCTCACCTTCTCAACGTGCGCCACTGCTGTCTGACCACGCTCGCCGTGGAGGACGATGTAGTCGGTCCAGCGGTAGGCCTCCTTGCCCAAGAGGTAGTCGCGGATGGACGGCTCATCAAGAGGGATGGGGACCCTCTGCACGCTGACGCGGCGGTAGGGGAGAGGGATCAGGTTCTGCATAGTGTCCGGTGGAGGCTCCCAAAGGAAAGCGCTATCAGCCATGATACCGTTTCACGCGGGTACGCGGAAGCCAGCGGACGTAGGGGCGACCGGCCGGTCGCCCCTACGCGCCTCTGTCCTCGTACTTCATGACTGGAGCGAGGGCGGTGGAAGAAAAGGCCTACATCCGGAACTCGGCCGGCTCCACGTACTCCCAAGGCTCGCCGCGCCGGTATTTGCCGGCTACCTCGAGCACCTTCAGTGCATACTGGAAGGCGTAAGGGATACCGGGGCCATTGGGCACGAAACCGCCGGCCAGTGTGCCGACTGCCACCGCCTCGAAGATTTCGCCATCCGTTGCGCCGGCCTCGATGGCAGGGATGACGTGAATGAGGCAGGCGGGGGAGCGGTAGGCGACGCCGATGGCTGTGAACATCAGCTCCTTCACCTTCCGAGGGAGGGCACCGTCCTGCCAGATTACATTGTAGAAATCAGCGAACCTTTCGCCTGCCTCCGGCGCCACGGTATTCAGGATTTGGAACATCCGTGGCGTGAAGAGCATCTTCTCTTTCATGTAGGCGTTAGCCTGGGTGGCGCGATCGCTTGTTGCCATTAGCTATGCTCCTTACGGGCGATGATGGGCTAGATAACGATTGGGCTGCTATCTTGAGGCGCATGCTCCGGGGTGTCTCTCACCTCCTCCCTCAGTGGCTGGCATGTATGGGCCACCCACATTAGCGATGTATAGGACTTACCCTACAGCTCTGGCGGAGCCCGACGGAGCCAAAAGTAGGCCAGCCAGAGCGCAAGCAGGCCCGCGGTTATCAAGACCAACGCCGGCCCGTCGGTGCTGCGGTTCGCCAGAAGATAAACGACAGTTACTAGATACACTAAGTAGTTGAACCAGCGCAACCATGCGACGGGCTTCGGTGGGGCCAGGCGCACTTCGCCGCCGAAGGGCTCCTGGGAAGACGAGTCAGGCCTATCGTCGGCCATCGTCGTCCTCAAAGACCTGGTGTTTGGCGGCCTCTATATCGCGGAACTGGCCGGAACGTCGACCCCACCAGAGGAAGGCGAGCCAGGCCAAGACCAGCGCGACCATGAGCGCCACTACCGTCAGGCTCGCTAGGTACATCACGCCCTCACTGTAGCGTAAGGAGGTAAGTCGCAAGAGCTTCCAGTGCCGCGTCAGGCAGGTGGGCAAAGGCGGGCATGATCGAGCCGAAAGCGATCGCCTGCGGGTCCCTGAGGTGGGCGAGGTGCCACTCTCGGTCTGGGTGTCGTCGGGCGGTGAAGGTCAGATCGGGCCCTTGGCGCTCGGTGCCCCAGAGCACCGGCGCCTGGTACGCGTAGTCGCCCGGCTGCGACTCGGGACCGATGTCGCCGGGTCGCATGGTGTAGCCATGTTCTGCCTCGGGGGCGCGCACCTGCTGCGTGTGGCAGTAGCCACAGCCCTCGCGGATGTAGACGCGGCGTCCGAGCGCCTCTTCCGGCGTGTACTGCCTTGCACCTGGGGAGGGCGGTGGCGCGAGCCAGCCAGGGAGGCCTGTGGTGACGATGATGCCGGTCACGAGGAACAGCAGCGAGCCGCCGAGGAGATAGGCGAGGGCGGGCTGGCCGGGGATGGTCGTGCGCATGCCTTTAGGCTGTCTCGGCCGAGGCTCTGCCTCGAAAGGCCCGCCACACTTGATAGGCGAAGAGGAGCTGTCCGACGGCCATGATGAGCCCCGCGAGCAGGCGGACCAAGTGATACGGCTGGAGCGAGCGCACCGTCGCCAGGAAGGGGATCGCGCCGGTGGCCCAGTTCTGCCCCTGGATGAGGCCAGCTGACCAGAGGGTGAGCAGAAATACCCAGAGGCCGCCCATCGTGAGTCCGTAGTGCCACCACTGCAGGCGTGGGTCGAAGCGGGCGCCGTCGATGCGCCCCAGCAGGTGATAGACCAGCGCGAAGCCGTAGGCGGAGTAGGCTCCCACGAAGACGAGATGTGAGTGGCCAATGACCCAGTTGGTGAAGTGGACGAGAAGGCTGAAGTCGCGGAAAGACTGGGCGACGCCCTGGGCGCACGTGAGGAGGTACATCGAAGCGCCGGTGGCGACCCAGGCGAGCGGCACGTCATGCGTCACGCGGTGCCAGGCGCCGCGCATGGTCATGACGAAGTTGACGCCGAACGCGGTGTTGGGGATGGCGGCGAGGATGCTGAAGGCGATGGAGACGAACTCCAGCCAGTCCGGCCCGGGCGCATAGAGCAGGTGGTGCTGCCCTGCCCAGACACTGGCGAAGCCCCAGATGGCGAGGCGGTGGCTGAACAGTGGGTTGCCGCTCAAGCGCGGGATGAGATAGAGGGCGATGCCCAGGCCGCCGGTGGTGAACCAGACGTTGAAGAGGTTGTGGACGTAGAAGTAGTTGACGATGGCATCGTTCATGCCGACGTAGGCGCCGCTCACGTCCCAGATCTTGTTCCCAAAGGCGTAGACCAAGGCGATGATGAGGCTGGCCGCCATGAAGTTCCAGACGCTGACATAGAGTCGCGGCTCGCGACGGCGCAGGACGGTGCCCCAGACGTTTAGTGCGAGCATAAGGAAGAGCGCCGTCTGGAGCAGGTCGAGGGGCCAGACGAGCTCCGCGTACTCTCGACCCTGGGTGAACCCGAGCGGCAGCGAGACGACGACGCCCGTTATCAGCGCGTTCCAGAGGATGCACGTCCAGCGCGCGAGCGCTTCGCTGAACAGAGTAGTGCCGGTGAGGCGGGGCGTCAGGTAGAGGAAGGCGGCGGCGTATAGCATGGAGAGCCAGCCGAAGAGGAGCACGTTGACGTGCATCGGCCGCAACCGACCGAAGTTGAGCGGCCCGCGCCACGGCTCGGGGATGAAGGACTGGACGTTAGGCGTGTAGAGGAAGGCGGCGAGCAGCAGGCCGACCAGGCCGGCGACGAGGAACCAGAGGACGGCGGAGTAGATGAACCACCGCGCCGCCTGGTCGGGAGCCAGGGGACGGCCTCCGGCGCTTGGAGCAGAGGCGGGCGTCGTGCTCTGGGCTTGGGGAGCGCCCTCAACGGGCGAACGCATGGGCGCCTCGATGCGCTACTCAGGACGAACGATGCTGCCTTGGGGCGAAGGAGGGTTGGCCGGCGCGACGGGCAGAAGAGGGTCGGGCAGTTCCGCGATCGCGCTTGAAGCGAGGTACGTGGTGTAGCCGACAACCACTGGCGGGACAGCGTCGAGCAACGGGACTGGTTTGAGCAGTGTTTTCTCCTCTTCTAGTAGGGTGGTGGCGCTTGGGTCGAAGACTAACGTGGATCGCACGGTCCATCCCGTGTAGTCGCTGGTCATGGCGAGCGCGATGCCGGGACGTCCAGCGCGGTCGACAACGTTGCCGATGGAATCTACGCCGGGGATTTCGGCCGCTACCTGGTAGAGCGCTTGCGCCAGTGGGGGCGGCACGCCGGGCTGGCGCAGCAGATCGCCCACAACGACGAACATTTCAGCATGAAGCCGCGGATCAGCGCGCGCCGCTATATCGCGTACAGCGTTGGCCAATGCTGCAGGATCTGTAGGGTAGCGGCTGAAATCTTCGTAGGTGAGTCTCCCTGGCCCGAAATCCTGGTTTATTCCTTGCAGAAGTAACGGCATGCGGCCAGCTTGCCAGACGAGGCGGTCACGCTCACTCAGAAAGATTGGCTCGCCGGTTGACTCACGGATTCTTCCTGAGCCGTCTGGAGCTATCCACATCTCTCGGGCCTTGGGGACGAAAGCGCTGGACGTTCCGGAAGGACCTACTGTGGTCACGCGATACAGGCCCTCGTGCTTGATGTACCGATATTGGGTGGGAAATGAAGCTGATGGCTGTGAACCCTCGGTGGGCTGCTCAGTCAGCGAGGCGACCGCGGAAGCTGTGCTGTCAACTTGCGTCGCTCTAGGCTGTACAAAGGAAAAAAGCAGAATGACTGGCAATACGACGAGTGCTAGGAAGGCAGCTAATGGCCAGGAGCGGATCGGCCCGATTGAGGGAGAGTGCACCTCGATCGTCCTCATCACGCCTACACCACCACAAGCTCCGGCTTGATGGGCACGGAGCGCTCGAGGGAGTTGCCAACGGGCGAGGAGCGGAGGGTGCGCTCCCAGATTTCCTGAAGCGCTGCCTGGTCGGCGTCGGACTCGACGTAGAGCTTGGCGGTGATCGCGTCGAACCCGGAGTGCCCCTCGTCGTTGATGCCGAGGAACTGGAAGACGTTGTCCTGCGTGGACTCCAACGTCACTTCGGCGTTGTAGACGGGGATGCCGCGCTTGCTGGCATTGAGGACGAAGCCGGTCAGGTAGCAGGCGCCGAGGGCGCCGAGGACGTACTCCATGGCGTTGGGGGCCTCGTCCTCGCCCGTCAGGTGCGTGGGCTCGTCGACGAGGAAGGTGTGGTTGCGCACGAGGGCCTTCAGCTTGAGCCCGCCGAGCCAGCGGACCCGCGAGGTCTTGCGGCCCTTGGAGGCGCCTGGCGTCGCCGCCACGGCCTCGAAGGCCTCTTTGATCTCTTGGAGGTTGATGCCGTTCAATTCGGTTTCGTCAGGCATTTGTGATTCCTTAGCTTTCCCACCCGCCCGCCCTGGAAGGTACTGGGGGACACCCCCAGACCCCCGTCGAAGGGGTGGAGCCCCTCCGAACTCCCCGGGCGACTTTGATGCTCCGTACTCGATTGTGATTCCTTGGCTTCCCCACCCGCCCGCCCTGGAAGGTGCTGGGGGACACCCCCAGACCCCCGTCGAAGGGGCTCCGCCGTGCTGAACTCCACGGACGGACTTTACGCTCCGTACTCGGCGCGGAGCTGCTGGGCGGCCTTGGCGATGATCTTGAGCTTCTGTGCCGCGATCTCGGGTGGGTTCATGGGCCGCTCGGCGAAGGTGCCGAAGCCGCAGTCGGGGTTGAGGAAGACCTGTTGTGGATCGAAGTACTGGAGCGCCTCGTGGACGCGGTCGACCACCTGCTCAACCGGCTCCATCTCGTCCGTTCGGGGGTTGACCACGCCGAGGCCG
>DATDQG010000052.1:0-9832 GCA_035292365.1 Dehalococcoidia bacterium | reverse complement strand
GGGATTAGCAGAGGCCGCAAGCCGCCGCGGCGCCTGCTTCGGGCGGGCGGTGACGATGCGCTTGCTGGGGTCCAGCAGAGGGGTTGTCGCGGCCGTCTTCGCCTTCGGGCGGGCCGTCGGCGCCGTCTGGCGTCGCGAGCTTATGGGCATGCGTTCCTCAAGGGAACCACGTACACAAAGCCGCGCGAATCTAGCACGCTGGGCAAGCCCCGGCTCATCCCTTCGCCCACGGCTCGCCGTTGGGCGCTTCGGCCAGCCAGCCCAGGATCGTCTCCGTCGTCACGCGATCGACCTGATAGTACGCGTCGAACGTCGAGGAGACGCCGGGTAGGCGGGCGACCCCCTCGGTGAGGGGCAGCCGCTTGAGAAGCAGGAGCTTCACGATGCGCTCCACGAGCCGCTCCGTCTCGGCGAGCGATTCGGGCTGCGAGTAATCACGAGGACAGGCCCGCACGATCAGCTCGCCCTGGCTACCGAAGGTCATAGCCCCGACATCGTAGGCGAAACCGCTCAGGTCGCCGTAAAACGGCGCGAGCACGTAGCCCTCCTGATAGTAGCCCTCCCGCAGGTATCGCTCGATCTGGGAGACCCCGATGGCCATATGCCGGCGCTCCTTCTCCATCTCCAGCGCGAAGATGCGGAGCTCCTGCGGCTGGCTCGCCGGTGAGGGCGGCTCGGGCGAAACTCCCTCGATCTCGCAGAGGAACGCGCCCCTGCCAGCCAGGCCCTGTCCCGCCAAGAGGGCCTGAAGGCGGGGCACCTGGACGGCGAACAGGTCGGGACGGCCCGTGGTGGCCGCCAGCGCTTCTCCGAACTTGTCGACGATGAAGCCCTGCGAGCGCAGGTACATGGAGACGATGAACTCGGTCAGAGGCTCGGGGATGCTGCTGCGATCGCCCTCGGCAAGGTCTGGCAGCCAGAGGAACACCGTGTCGATCAGTGGATGGCCGGCCGCCTCCAGCGCGCGCACCAGGTCGCGGAAGACGTGCCAGGTCTGGCTGGCGCTTCCTGCGATCAAGGGCACGAGCGTCTTGCGTGAAGAGCGGAAGAATTCGGGCGCTTGCCGGCGGAGGTGCTGCATGGAAGGGGCAAGGAGGGGATTGATCTGCAGGCTCCAGCGCGACGAGCCCAGCAAGAGCGCCTCCGGCACCACAGCGGCCGGCGCGGGCGGCGGGAACTGCAGCGCGGCGGCCACGCCGCCCTCGGTCACCTCCAGCGGGATGAGGGCGCTTCCAGGGACGAAGCCCTGCCAGCCGACGACTTGGCTCAGATAGACTGCCTCGGCCAGCGAGAACTCAAAAGCGGCAAGGCCCAGCAGGTTGGACTCGCGCAGCCCCGGCACGCGCCGCAATGTCTCGAGCCAGAAGTCGGGCAGGTCTGTCGTCGTATGCTTCTCCAGCGAGGAAGTCCCAGAGATTGTGGCACGTCGCGGGGTCGAACGTCCAGATGCAGGGCCGCGACATATCTGCTATCTTCCCGACGACGGTCGCATCAAGGGAGGCAGCCATGCGCGCTACCCAAGTCGTCGCTCCTCGGACGATTCAGGTCGTGGATATCCCCAAGCCCGACATGGCGCCTGGCAAGGTCTTCATCCGCACCGTCTACGCCTCCATCTGCGGCTCCGACATGCCCGCGGCCATGGGCGTCCGGCCCGAGTCCGCCTATCCGATGGAGCCAGGGCGTCCCGGCCATGAGATCGTGGCCGTGGTGGAGGACTCTGACGCCGACGGCTTCATGCCGGGCGACCGCGTGCTGGATACGGCCTACGACGGTGCCATGCGCGAGTTCCACGTGCGCAACCCGGTCGACCTTATCCCGTTGCCCGACGACCGGCCGCTGGAGGAGCTGCTCATGGCCCAGCCGTTGGGCACCGTTGTGCATGCCGCTAAGAAGTGGCCAAGCGTCCTCGGCTGGGATACGGTAGTCATCGGGCAGGGCGCCATTGGCCTCTTCTTCACGAGCCTCCTGCACATGCTCGGCGCCCGCAAAGTCATCACAATCGACCTGGAGGACTTCCGCCTCAGCGTGGCGAAGACGCTGGGGGCGACGCACACCATCAACCCGCAGCGCGACGACCCGGTCGCCTCGGTCAACGACATCACCGGCGGCCGCCTGGCGGACATGGTGGTCGAGGCCTGCGGCCGAGAGGCGACGTACAACTTGATGATGCCCCTCGTGCGGCGCCTCGGCTACATCACCATCTTCGGGCTGCCCAAGCAGAACCCGACGCCCATGCAGATGGGCGCCTTTGTCCAGAAGGAACCGACCATCGTCGGCGCCTACACGATCGGCATCCCGCAAAAGGCCGATGAGTTCGTCCTTGCGCGCGACCTGATCCTGCAGAACCGCGTCAACGTGCGGCCGCTCCTCACCCACTTCCTTCCGATCGAGGAGGCGCAACACGGCTTCGAGCTCGCCGACTCGCACGCCGATAACGCCGTCAAGGTCGTCTTTCGCTTCTAGCGATGGCACGGACACTCTGACGTCCCAGTGACCACGTGATTCGGTATCATCCTCATGCGCTCGAACGCATGGCTGAGCGAGGCACCAACGAGGAGGAAGTCTCAGCCACCATTGAGCGAGGAGAGCAGTTCGCCGCGAAGTTCGGGCGGGTCGGCTTTCGTCGAAATTTCTCTTTTGACAGCGAATGGCGTGGCCGATATTTTGGCACTAAGCAGGTGGAAGCCTACTCTGTTAGCGAAGGCGCCGATTGGCTCGTCATCACGATCATCACGCGGTACTTCTGAGCCACAAGGGGACCTTATGAAACTCACTTACGATCCTCGCTACAATATCGCCTATATTCGTTTCCAGGAGAAAAAGGCAGAGGTGGAAAGCATTAGGGTCAGTGACGAGATGATCGTCGATATGGCCCCTGATGGGACCATCTACGGCATCGAACTCCTGAACGCGAATGAGCAATTGCGCCGGGGCGACATGGAAGGCCTGGTTGTCATCAATGAGGCGACCGGCGAGCGCATCGAGCTGCCGCTGGCGATGTAGCCGCCGACAAACGCCTTCGACGTCGTGTTCCCGGAGTAGATCAGCAGGAGGACGCTAATGGCCGTGCACACCACAGTCGAAACACCCCTCGCCCGCCGCGGCCGAGAGAACCAGATCATCGGGCGCAGCGGCAGACCGCTCCTCGTCATCGTGGAGGGGACCGACATCGACGCGATGGTCGATGCCGGGATCGAGGCGTTGGGTGGGCTGGCGCGGGTGCTGGCTGGCGCCAGAGAAGTCGTGCTCAAGCCCAACACCAACCAGCGCGACCCCTTCCCCTCGACCACGGCGCCGGAGACCGTCCGGGCCGTGGCTCGCCACCTTCGGGCCGCCGGAGCAACCCGCATCGCTCTGCACGAGGACCACAAGGCCGAATTGGACCTGTACTACGACCCCGCCGCGCTACCGGGCATCGAAATCCAGCTTTCCCATTCACCGAGCCCGGACCACTACGTCCTCGTCGAGTTCGATGGCTGGCGGGGCGACGCGGCGCCGCCCCTTGCGCAGGGCGAGGCCCGAGGCATGATGCGCATGCTCCAGGGTGGCTACACCCGGACTGAGGGGCCGCGGCTCCGCGTGGCGCGTCAACTCCAGGAAGCGCCCTTGGTTATCAACATGCCGGTGCTCAAGCGCCACTTCGCGGGTCAGATCACCAGTGCGCTCAAGAACAACTTTGGCTCCGTCTACGGAGCGCACCGCTGGCTGGCCCACTCTGCCCTCCAGACGGACCGCGACTACTTCGACCGCAAGCTGGCGGAGTTCGCCTCCGCGGTCCGCCCTGAGCTGACGATCACCGACGTGCGGGCGCTCCAGGCCGTCTTTGGTCCAAACCGCCAGGCGGGCGTCACGCGCATCGTGGATGGCGTCAACAAACTCATCCTCACCGGCGATATGGTCGCCGCCGACGCGGTCGCGCTGGAGATCATGAAGCAACACGACGACACGTTTACAGCCGAGAACGCGGCTATTGTGCGGCGGCAATTCGCGCACGCCGAGGAGCTGGGTCTGGGCACCAGCGACCTCTCGCGGTTTGAGATCATCGAGATCAAGGTTTAGTGACGGCCAGACCGGCGCGCATCGGTCATCACGGATGCTAGAGCTGCTGGCGGTCGCCTCCGCGCCCTCGCTGGCGCTGTTCCTCTTCTTCTACCTGCGCGACAAATACGAGCGGGAGCCGCTCTGGCTCCTCTTTCGCGGCTTCTGGCTCGGTGCCCTCATGGTTATCCCTGCCGGCCTTATCGAGATGTTGCTGCTTGAACAAGTGCTGCCCGAGCCGGGCGACCTCGTCACGCTGTTCGTTGAGGTGATCCTGGCGGTGGCGTTGGTCGAGGAGGGGCTGAAGCTCCTCGTGTTGCGTTTCTACCTCTACCCGAAGCCGGCCTTCAACGAGCCGTACGACGGCATCATGTACGCCGTCATCGTCTCGCTGGGCTTCGCGTTTGCCGAGAACGTCGGCTACGTCTTCAACTACGGCTTGGCGGTGGGTGTCGGGCGCGGCCTACTGGCCGTGCCGATGCACGCCCTTGTGGCGGTGTTCATGGGCTACCATCTCGCGCAGTCGCAATTCTCCCACGAGGCGTGGCGCCGGCAGTGGGGCGCGCTCATCGCCCTCGGCGTACCGACGCTAGTCCACGGCGTCTACGACTGGCTCCTCTTCAGCGACCTCGTGCCGGGTGTGCTCGGCGTGCTGCCCCTGCTGGCCGCTGCCTGGTTCTACGCTCTGCGGGCGGTACGCCAGCACCAGGCCGCCTCACCGTTTCGCGCGGCGTGAGGCAGGCTTTGCGGTGGTGACACGCGGCAAATGGAGCGGGAGACGGGGCTCGAACCCGCAACGTCCACCCTGGAAGGGTGGCACTCTGCCAATTGAGTTACTACCGCCCGAGCGGCTGGTCGGGGAGGGAGGCCTTTGCGCAACATGTAATTCTTCAGCTATCCTCTGCTGGCTGACTGAATGAGGTGCGTCGATGGTTACTACGAAACCGACCCTACAAGCTCTGCTGATTTGCGAACGGTCGATCATCGAGGACGACGGCGCCGCCACAATCATTCGCGTCGTTGACACTTTCAGCTTTGTAGTTGTGGCCCCGCAGCCGCTTCAAGAGAGCGTTGCCTTTCCGCTCCAATGCGAGGTGTTTACACGGTGGGGTCCGGGCAAAGGCGAGTTCATGGAAGAGCTTCGCCTAGTGTTGCCGGGAGGCCGAGAGTTACTTCCGAAGGAGAAGGTTCCGATGACGTTGCCAGGGGGATTTCGTTTCCAGCAAATTCGGCATGCAGTGCAGTGGAATGTTTCAGAGCCAGGGACTTACGCTTTTCGAGTTTACCTAGACGGGGAGTTCGTCAGAGAGCACCCCTTTCGGGTCGACATCACCTTCGCACAGCCTGGTCCCAGTTGATCATGCGGCGACGAGTACCATGCAAGAGGAGATTGTGCCGTTCGCCGAGGTGTTTCTCACCACGGGGATTCGCTGCCTCCCAGGCCGTTCGTCGCCAAGCGAGACTTGGACAAACTGAGTCGTGTACTGCCGCAGTAGGAAGCTTATGTGTTCCCTCAGACCGACGTGATCAACGTAGCCGCTGGCGAGATCAACTAAGGCACCGTCCACCTCATCTACGAGTTCTCTCTCTTCCTCTCGCAAGTCCCATTGCTCAAGGGCCAGCCATTCGCGGAGATCACCTAGAGAAGACTCTCCACGCACGTAGCGTTTCAGCATTTCATCAACGGTAAAGGCCATCGCAGTGCCTCCTCAGCGAGTCGTAGTCAGTGATGAACTAAGATACATGATTCGTGACGCCCTGCAGCTAAGTGAGAAGGTTCGGGCGGGCGTAGTCGAGATGCGCGTTACGCCCCTGGGCAGAAGCCGTTATAGGAAACCGTACGGCACTCTCCCGCGCCGCACAAGGAGTGAAATCGTGCGATATGTAATAAAAGACAACGGATGGGAGCTTGTCAAGGCTCATCGCTACGTTATGCCAGGAAGCCAAGTTCTGGGGCCAGACCCACTTTACATGCGAATAGGCGACGCCGTCTTTGTGCGCGAGCAGGACGCATAACAAGAGCTACACTAGTTTCCATCCGCTAAACCCGTGGAGCGGGAGACGGGGCTCGAACCCGCAACGTCCACCTTGGAAGGGTGGCACTCTGCCAATTGAGTTACTCCCGCCACTTCGAAGAACTCAGGCTGCCGCCCAAGCGGATGGTCGGGGAGGGGAGATTCGAACTCCCGACCTCCACGTCCCAAACGTGGCGCGCTAACCAAGCTGCGCTACTCCCCGTAGCATCAGTCTAACAGGGGCCTGGCGCAGGTCAAGCGTCCGCTAGCGCAGCTGAGACGAGGAGCGCGGCCTCGGCGATGGCAAGTTGGTCGTAAGCTGGGCCATGGTTCGGTCCTCAGGAAGGTAGCCGGCTCCACGCTAGCTGCCGGTCCAGATGGACTCCGTCTTCCCCGCCTGCTGGTTCACGACACGGGCGATGACGAAGAGCCAATCGGAGAGCCTGTTCATATAGCGCAGCAGGCGCTCGCTCACCGGCTCCGAGGCCGCCAGCTGGACGATGCGCCGCTCGGCCCGCCGGCAGACCGTTCGCGCCACGTGCAGCGCCGCGCCCGCAGTCGAGCCGCCCGGTAGGATGAAGTTGCGCAGGGGCGGCAGGCCCGCCTGCCAGACGTCGATCTCCTGCTCCAGTCCGGCGACGGCGGCCTCATCGAGCCGCTTCGCGCCGGGCAGGTTCGTGCCGGGCACCGTCGCCAGCTCCATGCCCAGCACAAAGAGCTCGTTTTGGACGCGGTCCAGGGCCTGGTCCAGCGCTGGCGGCACGCCGAGGGCCCGCACGAGGCCGATGGCCGAGTTCGTCTCGTCCACCGCGCCGTACGCCTCCACGCGGAGGTGGCTCTTCGGCACGCGGTCCGCGCCGAGGAGGCCGGTCTCCCCGGCGTCCCCCGCTTTCGTGTAGATGCGGACGCCCTGGTCGCTCACGACACCGTACGCCGCATGGTCATTGCGGTGACCCGTCTTTGGAGGGAGATTGCTTCGTCGCTTCGCTCCTCGCAACGACAATCTTGGCCTCATTCCAGAGCTTCGTCATCTCCTCCAACGTCAGACCGGAGAAGTCGAGGCCGCGCTCGCGCGCGATCGTCTCCATCAGCGTATAGCGGCGCACGAACTTGTCGTCGGCGCGACGCAGCGCCTCCTCGGCGTTGATGCCCATTCGCTGCGCGATGTTGACCACGTTGAAGAGGACATCGCCGAACTCGACCACGCGCGCGTCGGGGTCGCGGGCCTGTTCGAGCTCCACGAGCTCCTCGGCGAGCTTCTCCAGGGGGCCGCGCATGTCGGGCCAGTCGAAGCCCGCGCGGCGCACGCGCTCCTGGGCCGCCTGGCTGTAGGCCAGGGCGGGCATTGCCTGAGGCAACGAGGCCAGCGTTGATTCCTCGGCGGAGCGCTCCGCCTTCTTCAGCGCTTCCCAACGATGTAGCACCTCCTCGGCGTCGGCGGCGGTTTCTTCGCCGAAAACGTGCGGGTGGCGGCGGATCAGCTTGGAGTTGAGGCCACGGAGCACGTCCCGCCAGGTGAACTCGCCCGCCTTGGCGGCGATATCGGCGTGGAAGGCGATGTGGAGCAGCAGGTCGCCCAACTCTTCGCAAAGAGCGACCGGGTCGCGCGCATCGAGTGCGGCGAGGGCCTCGTAGACCTCCTCAAGCAGGTCGGCCTTCAACGACTCGTGGGTCTGCTCGCGGTCCCAGGGGCAGCCGTCGGGCGCCCGCAGTCTAGCGACGAGGTGCTCCAGCGTGCGGAACGTGCCCAGCGCCTCCTCAGGCTCCAGCGGCGGGACGTAGAGGCATGCCGCTCCAAGCCGGCCGGCTTGGGCTTTGAGGTCACGCAGAGCGAAGCGCTGGACCTGGCCGGCGACGCTCACCGCGGCTAGCTCGTGGTCCTCCGGATAGTGCTCGAGCAGGCGTGACCTCGCCTGCTCGATGTCGTCTGGTCTGTTGAGCTCGAAGATCAGGAGCGGCACCGTTGGGTCGAATCTTCCGACCTGGGCAGCCATCACCTGTAGGCCGGCCTCCAACAGGTCCACTCCCAGAGCGGTGAGGGCCGTATCTATGAGCGACATGCCGGCGACCGTCGCACCGCGACGCGAATGCCCGTAGGGTCGACCGCCTCGGCGTATAATGGGTCGAGGGAGCGACGCAAGACCATGCCCATACGCGACCTAGCTTAGCACAGAACCCCCCATCCCATGGCACACCAGACAGTCGCCGCTTCGGTCCGTCCCAGTGCTGCTCCGTGGTGGGCGATAACGCTCGCGGCCATCGCCCTGCCCTTCCTCTTGGTGCCGCTCAACCTGCGCCTCGTAGCGCACAACCTCTCGTTCTACCAAGTGGAGTTCCGGCGTTACCGCATCGAGGCGTTCACCGGCATCAGCAGCGACGATCTCACGGGCACCGCGAGGGCGCTGATGGGCTACTTCGACGGCAGCACGGAGCCGTTCTCGTATCGGCTGGAGAACGGGCAAGCGGTCTACGGTCCGCGCGAAGTGGCCCACCTTCGAGATGTCAAGGCCCTATTACGAATGGGCGACGGGATCGGTCTGATCGCGATAGCCTCCGTCGTCGCGGCCGTCTGGCTGCAACGGAGGCTTGGCCGCGCGCGCCAGTTCGACGCCTTGGCCCGCTCCATGGTATCGGGATCGCTCGCGACGCTGGGCCTCCTGGCTTCGTTGGCGCTCCTGGCCCTCACCGACTTCTCCGGCGCCTTCCTCCAGTTCCACTACCTCGCCTTCAGCAACGACCTGTGGCAACTCGATCCGCGCACGGACAACCTAATCCGCATGTTCCCGGAGGGCTTCTTCCTCGACGCCACGCTGCTCATCGCCCTCGCCACGGCGGTCGAGGCGGTGCTGTTGCTGGGACTCGGCCTGGTGCTCAGACGGCACGCCGCCGCTTCAAGATGACCTGGGCCTAGCACAACCGTAGGGGCACAGCATGCTGTGCCCCTACAAGGGTTATCTGCGCTAACGACCTCTCAGGCGCTGCAGGCGCAGTTCCCGCCGCAGGCGCAGGCGCCATCGCCCGCGACGGCGGTCATGGCGCCGCCCTCATCGCGCGTGAAGGAGGCGAAGACGGAGAGAACACGGGGGGCGCGCCCGTGTCCGTCTGGGCACTCCGCCGCCTCATTGGCCTGGGCCATGGGCCGCAGCAGCGTGAACTTGGTGCTACAACTGAGACAGACGTACTCGTAAAGCGGCATTGCTCTCTCCTTGTCTTGCGCCTGGGCTAGTCCGGCTCGTGCTCCTGGATCTCGATCCCCTCCCCTTCGCGCATGATGCCGAGGCGCTTGTCCCGCAGCTCGGACGGCAACGACTCGTACCAGTCGCTATAGGTGCCTGGAGCCGCCTTTTGGAAGACGCGGTTCACGTCGGCCCGAATGCCACCGGCGTGTCCCTGTGGGCAGGTGGCTGGCTCGTCCATCTCGCGGATGCGCCGCAGCAACTCATAGCGCGCCCCGCAGACGGGACAACGGTAATCATAGAGCGGCATATGCTTTCTCCATATCGTTAGCTCACCCCAACGCCTAGCTCAATCTTAACCAAACGTCGAGGCTTTAGGCAAGGGGAGCGAGTTCAGGTTCGCTTGATAGCTCCTGTCGGTCCTTCTGATCTCAGACAAGCTCTTCGGGCACCACGCCCAGAGCTGAAGCGAGTTTGCGGATCGTGCTGATCCTTGCCGTCTGCTTGCCCTGCTCGAGCCGGTTCACGGTGACCTCAGAAAGGCCTGCGCGCTGCGCGAGTTCGCGTTGGGTCAGGAACGCGCGCTGGCGCAGTATCTTCAAT
>DATDQG010000051.1:0-10609 GCA_035292365.1 Dehalococcoidia bacterium | reverse complement strand
CATCGAGGTGATCTCTTCCTTGAGGCCGCGCCCGTGGGCGACGAAAAGAGGGTAGATGAAGTCGTCGGGCCGGAGCCAGGTCTCCTGCACCATGCGTCGCAGGGCCGGCAGGCGGCGCAGGCGTCGAAGACGGACGGTGGGGAAGGCGGCCTGGGTGCGGGCGTGTGCCACTGTGGTGGTCATGACGGTGTCCTTTGACGAAGCATGACGTGCTGGGTAATCCTAGAGAACAAGGAAACAAGGCGGCGGTTCATCACGCTTGGCTACCCATCATACATCGTCTGAAAGTATGAATGTCCCATGTCGATAGGGCAAGGGGCTCCTATCGAGAGCATTCTTGGGATGTACCCGATCCGGCAGGCCTCTGCGGTCGGACTGATGGAGGCGAGCAACCGGAACGAGAACTACCTGGTCGCCGACGAAGGCGGACGGCAATACGTCCTCCGACGGTATCGCCGGAATCGGGAACTGGCGCGGGTTGCCTTCCAGCTCCGGTTCCAGAAGCACCTCCTCGCTAATGGCTTCCCAACGGCTCCGATAGTCCTCACCAAAGAAGGGACAGACTTCGTCGTTCACGACGACATCCCCTGGGCGCTGTTCGGATTCATCGAAGGCTCGGAGTACGACTTTGAGCGCATGGGTCAGGTCGCTCAGGCCGCGAGGCGGCTCGCGGAGTTCCACGCAATCGCCGACAGCTTCACGGAGCCGCCAGTCGACCTCGAATGGGAGCCTCCTCTCGAGTACTATTGGGTACATAACGCGGACGAGAGGCAGCATCTGCAAGACCTGCTCTATGGCCAAGGAATTGAGACGGAGCTCGCCTATTTGCTTAGCTGGTGGGAAGAGCTTATGCGCCAGTGGCCCGTTGGACGCTATCGGGTGCTGCCGGCGGGTCTGGTCCACGGCGACTACCATGGTCGAAACATGGTGTTCAAGGGCGACAACATTACTGGCGTGTTCGACTTCGACGTTTTGGCGTGGGGAGCGCGTGTCCTCGACCTGTCGTTCGCGTTCCTCATGTTTGGGCGCGAACGTCGCCCCCGGCCGCAGCGCATCCGCCCGGCGGTCGGGCGCCTGTTCGTGGAAGAGTATGCCCGCTATCGCCCGATCATCGCCGAAGAGTTCGCGGCTATTCCTGCCTTCGTGGTCCTGAACCGGGCCCCCACGGCGTCGTGGCTTGAGTACCGGCAGCGCGATGTGGGCGCCGACCCGAGGGAGCTCGTGCGCGATAGCCTGGCTTACATGCGGGAGCTTGAGGCAGAGATGGCGCGGCTGGCGCCGGAGTTCGGCTGGAGGCTCTGAACGCTAAGTCACTCCTCCGAAGCGCCGCATGAGCGCGCGCACCAGCCCCTCCATGGTCTGCTCCTCGGCCTCCACACCCACCTGCTGGCCCAGGTCGCGAACCGCTTGCGAGGTGGCGGGGCCGATTGTGGCGATGAGCGTGCCATTGAGGAGGGACAAATCGCCATCCAGCATTGCGGCCAGGTTTTTGATAGTGGAGGAGCTGGTGAAGACAGCGATGTCCACGGGCCCTTCTGTGAGAAGACGCTTTGCCCTTTCCGCAGACTCGGCCGGTGGCACGGAGCGATAGAGGAGCAACTCTGTGACCTGGACGCCTCGGTCGGCCAGGTATCGCAGCAGCTCGGGCCGACCGCCCTCGGCGCGGGGAAGTAGCACGCGCGCGCCCGTCATCTCTTCGCCATTGAAGGCCTCGATCAGCCCCTCGGCCGTCGCGGCGGCAGGCACGACGTCAGCGCGCAGTCCGTGGCGCTCCAAGGACGCCGCCGTGGCGCGACCGATCGCGGCCAGGCGGCTCGAGGCGAAAGCGCGTGCATCCCGACCCAAGGCACTGAGACGTTGGAAGAAGACCTCGACGGCGTTGGCACTGGTGAAGATGACCCAGCCGTAGTCCGACAGGGCTGCCAGACATCTGTCCAGGACAGACACGTCCTCGATGGGTTGCACCTGGATCGTGGGCAGCTCTACCGTCTCGGCACCCGCCTCGCGCAGCAGACGCGTCAGCTCGCTGGCCTGCTCCGCTGCCCGCGTCACGAGGACTCGTTTGCCGAAGAGCGGCCGCTTGTCGAGCCAAGCTATCTGCTCCCGCAGCCTGACGACCTCGCCCACCACCACCACGGCCGGCGGGCCCATCCGCGCCACACGGACCTTGGCGACGATGTCACCCAGCGTGCCGACGACCGTGCGCTGCACTGGCTCGGTGCCCTGCTGGACCACAGCGACTGGCGTGTCGGGTGCGCGGCCGTGCTCGATCAAGTTCGTCACGACCTTCTCGAGCGTCTCGAAGGCCATGAGGAAGACCAGCGTATCAGCGCCGTGGGCTAAATGCTCCCACCGCATTCGGGAGGGACGGTCCCGCGACTCCTGGCCCGTCGCGACGAGAAAGGACGAGGCGTAGTCGCGGTGGGTCAGCGGGATGCCGGCGTAGGCGGGCACGGCGATGGCTGAGCTGATCCCCGGCACTACCTCGAAAGGGACGCCCGCCGCGGCGAGCGCTTCCGCCTCCTCGCCCCCACGTCCGAAGACGAAGGGATCGCCGCCCTTGAGACGGACGACTGTGCGGCCCGCACGAGCGCGTTCGATCATGAGAGCGTTCACGGGGTCCTGCGGCATCTCTGCCTGGCTGGCCGCCCTGCCCACGTAGACCCTCTCGGCCTCCTGCGGCGCCTCGTCGAGCAGACGTGCGTTCACAAGCCGGTCGTAGACCAGTACCTCAGCCCGTCGCAGAAGCTCCAGGCCTCGTGCTGTGATGAGGCCGGGGTCGCCCGGGCCTGCGCCGACCAGATAGACGGTGCCCGTGGCGCCCATGCTAGCGGGTCATGAGGTCGGCGGCGCCTCTCGCGAGGAGCTGGTCGGCCAACCGCGTGCCGATGCTTTCGCCATCGGCGGTCTTGCCTGTCACCTGGCCCCGCAGCGTGCGCGAACCGTCCGGGAGTGACACCATCCCGTCGAGCGAGAGGACATCTCCTTGCACCTCGGCCAGTCCGGCGAGAGGCAGCGTGCAGCCGCCGCTGAGGCGGTGGGCGAAGCTGCGCTCGGCCGTCGCCATGGCATGGAAGACCTTGTTGTCGATAGCGGCAGCGACGGCCAGCGCCTGCTCGTCGTCCACGCGGGCCTCCACCGCCAGCGACCCCTGGCCGACGGCCGGCAGGCAGATGGTCGTCGGCAGGTACTCCGTGATCTCGGCCTGCAGACCCAAGCGGTGCAGCCCGGCTGCCGCGAGCACCACCGCGTCGAGGCCCTCGAAGCCCTCCAGGCCCTTGCGCACCCTGGTGTCCACGTTGCCCCTGATCGGCACGATGACGAAGTCGCCGCGGTAGGCCAGGAGCTGCGCGGCACGACGAGCGCTGCCGGTGCCGATGCGTGCCCCCTGTGGCAGTAGCGCCAACGGACGCTCATCTCTACTGACCAGCACGTCGCGCACGTCCTCGCGGACGGGGATGGCCGCCAAGGCGAGGCCAGGCCCGAGGGCGCTTGGGAGGTCCTTAAGGCTATGCACGGCCAGGTCGATCCGCCCGTCCAGGAGAGCGAGCTCGATGCCGGTGGCGAAGATAGCCTTGCCCGGCTCCACGAGCTGGGCAAGGGTTGTGGTGGCATCCTCGTCACCCCGCGTGCTGATGACCTCGATACTGAACGGGTGCTGCGGGAAGCGCCGCCTCAGTGCCTCCAGCACCTCCTCGGTCTGCCGAAGGGCCAGGGCGCTGCCTCGGGAGCCGATGCGGAATTGGCCGCCCGCTGCCATGGCGACGCGCCTAGGCGCGGTGCTCACTGAGACCGAAGAGCGTCTCGGCCGCCTGGGCCAGGGACGAGTCAGGGCTCGAGGCCTTGAGGCGCACCGTTGGCCGGTGGAGCAGCTGCTTCACGATGGCCCGGCTGAGGGCTTCGACGCGCTCCAACTCTTCGGGGCGAAGGTTCGGAAGGTGAGCTAGCGTCCGGCTCAGCGCACTCTGGCGGACCGCCTCGGCGCGCCGGCGCAAGACGCCCACGAGCGGGCTCATCCGCCGCTCGGCGGACCACTGGCGATAACGCTCCAGCTCCTCCTCCACGATCGACTCGGCCTGGGCGACGACGTCAGGCGGAGGCCATCCGGTCTGGCAGGCGCTCAGGTGGATATCGTCGACATTGAGCAGCGTGATGCCCGGCAACTCGCCTGCCTCGGGGTCGATATCGCGTGGCACAGCGAGGTCAATGAGCAACAAGGGCCTGTCCCCATCACGCGGAACCGTCGCCAGCAACTCGCGCGTCAAGATTCGCGAAGGCGACCCCGTCCCGCTCAGGACCACATCCGCTTCGCCCAACGCCTGGGGCAAGGCGGACCATGGGATGTCGTTAGCACCCAGCGCCATCGCAAGCTGGCGGCCTCGCGCGGCTGTTCGAGTGGTTACCCATAGCCGTCCCACGCCGTGATGGCTCAGAGCTTCGGCCGCGAGCTTGCCCACGCTGCCGGCGCCGATGACGAGCACAGTGCGTGTCGCCAGGTCCGGGAACACGCGCTGCGCCGTGGCAATCGCCGCACCGCTCACGGAGGAGCCGGCGTAGCCGGCGATCCCGGTCTCACGGCGGACGCGTCGCCCGACATGCTGGGCGCGCTGGAAGAGGCCGGCAAGACCGGGCCCTGGGGCGGTTATTGCCTCGGCTAGGGCGCACGCCTGCCCGACCTGGTTCGCGACCTGTCCCTCGCCCACTATCTGCGAGTCCAGCCCGGCGATTACGCGAAAGAGATGGCGCGCCGCATCGTCGCCTTCGTGGAGATACCAATACGGCTCTAGTAGCGACGGTGCAACGCCACGCAGATGGCACAGGACAAGCAACGCCCCCTGCACGTCGCCAGCCTCGCTGGGGCCGTAAACCTCCGTACGGTTGCAGGTGGAAAGCAGTACGACCGGGAAACCCTCGTCACGTAGGGCGCGCAGGGCTTCGGACAGCTGGGAAGCCCCGAAGGCGAGCTGCTCTCGGAGCGCGACGGGCGCCCTCCGATGGCTTATGCCGATGACCCACATGACCAGGAACCTAGTCGGGGGCGAGCAGCCAGGCCCGAAAGGCTGCCTTGGCCTCTTCGCGCTTCCCCTCGCCCAGCAGTCCGACGACCTCGTGGTCGCGGGGGATCTGCCACCGCTCCGCGTCGCTGACCTGGAGACGCTTGCGACGGAACTCGTCTCGCAACTCGATCATAAGCTCGCCCAATGCCAGGAACTCCTCTGGCAGCACTTCTTCGAGGTTGGCCCGCAGCCAACGGGCGTATGCGGGGCTGCGTCCGCCCGTGGACATGGCAATCGTAACATCACCTCTGCGGATTATGGAAGGCGCAATCCAGACGCAACGCGCCGGATCGTCCATACAGTTGACCAGCACGCCACGGGCGAGCGCCTCCTGGTAGATAGCCTCGAATTGGCCGGACACTTCGGGGCTCGCAATAGCGAGAAAGACGCCTTGGAGATCGCCCTCACGGTACGCCCGCTGCTGCCAGGTAATCCTTCCGTCATCGGCCAACACTGCTAGGTCGCGGACCGTCTTCTGGGCGATCAGGGTCACACGGGCCTCTGACTCGAGCAGACCCAGCGCCTTGCGCAGCGCCTCTCTATCGCCTCCAATAACCAGACATGGGCGACCGCGGAGGTCCAGATAGATGGGATAGTACCTCGCCATGGCCGCTCCTTGGCCCTGTCAGGCGCTCCGGTAGGCCCCTACGAGCACCTCGGCTACCTCGGCGCGGGTGAACTCGAGGGGCGGGGTGCGCCCATCCTGCAGCATTGCGCGGACCTGGGTGCCGCTGAGCGCTACGTGGTCCTGATCGCCGTGCGGGCACGTCTTCGACGACGCCATGCTCCCGCACTGTCTGCAGAAGAAGGTGTTCTCGAAGAACAGCGGCGTTATGCCCAGCTCGTCCGGCTCGAACTCCAGGAAGATCTTCTGTGCATCGTACGTGCCGTAGTAGTTGCCGACGCCGGCGTGGTCTCTACCGACGATGAAGTGGGTGCAGCCATAGTTCTTACGAACGAGCGCATGGAAGATGGCCTCGCGCGGTCCCGCATAGCGCATGGCGGCGGGGAGAACCGACAAGACGACTCTGTCCGCCGGATAGTAGGGACCGATGAGGGCTTGGTAGCACTGCATCCTGACCGCCGCCGGGATGTCATCGCTCTTCGTTTCGCCCACCAACGGATGGAGCAGCAGCCCGTCCACGATCTCCAGCGCGCACTTCTGGATGTACTCATGGGCGCGGTGGATGGGATTGCGCGTCTGGAAACCAACGATCGTCCGCCAGCCCTTTTCGCGGAAAAGCCTTCGCGTCTCCTGCGGGTCCAGGTGATGATCAGGGAACTCCGCCTCTGGCCGCCGGAGCAGCGTCACCTTGCCGCCGAGCAGCACATCGCCCTGGCTGTAGAGGGCCTGGACGCCGGGATGGGCGGCGTCTGCGGTGCGGAAGACGTTTCGCGCCTCCGCCTCCTTGTCGTAATCGAACTTCTCGTCTAGCGTGAAGAGCGCCAGGCACTCGGCACCACGCCCGTACAGGCCGATGCTCTGTCCCATTCGGAGGTCCTCAGCTTCCTCTCGGCTGGCAGAGAGCGTGATGGGCAGGGGCCAGACGGTGCCGTCCGCGAGGCGCATCTCGTGCACAACGCGCCGATAGTCGCTCCGACCCATGAATCCGCCCAGAGGGCTGTAGGCGCCGACGCTCAGCAGATAGAGGTCCGCCTCCTCGCGTGGGCTCAGATGCAGCGCCTTCGCTGAATGGGCTTCGGCCAGCAGCACCTCCCGCTCCTGGGGCGAAGCCTCCAGGTTGACCAGCTTTCCTCCATGCGGCGCGATGGCGTCGAGGGCATGCCAAAGCCCTGGGACCCGGTCCGTGCCCTTCAAAGTGCGGCGGGGCAGGAAATAGCCGAGCTCCTTCAGCCTCGACATGATCTTGCCGATGCTCTCTTGGACCGTCTCCTTTTCGGTATCCGCCACAACTTCCGGCGCCAGCGGCTCCTCGTACGGGTCGGAGACGCCGGTGAAGTTGGGGATCTCGCCGCGCTGGGCCCGGGCGTAAAGGCCCTTGACATCGCGTCTAGCGAGCGCGTCCAACGAGCAACGGGCGTACACCTCGACGAAGCGACCGGTCTGGGCTCGGGCCTCGTCGCGGATCTCGCGATAGGGGGAGATGGCAGCCGTGATAGCGACGACGCCGTTTCGGGCGAGCATCCCCGCCACGAAAGCGATGCGGCGGATATTGGTGTCGCGGTCTTCTTTGCTGAAACCCAGGCCCTTGCTGAGGTTGTTGCGGATCTCGTCGCCGTCCAGGACCTCAACCTTGTAGCCGTTCCCACGGAGGATATCCGAGACTCCTGCGGCGAGCGTGGACTTTCCCGCGCCTGAGAGGCCCGTGAACCACAGCACATATCCCTCGGACGTCAGCATGACCAGGAGCGCTCCTTGATCGCGGGGCTCAGCTTGGCTGCGAGGCGACCGTCGACTGCACCTGGTCCGTGAGGTCGACGTTGATGCCGCACTCGTCCTTGTCAAAGCCCTGCCACCGGCCGGACCTTGGGTCGTCGCCGGGAGCAACCGCTTTAGTGCAGTACGTGCAGCCGATGCTGGGGTAGCCGCGATCGTGCAGGGGGTTGTAGGGCACCTTGTTGTTGATCAAGTAGTTCCAGAGCTGCTGCTCGGTCCAGTTCGCCAGCGGGTTCACCTTCCACAGGTTGAACTGCGTATCCCAGTCAAGGATGCGCACGGTCTGGCGCGTCGAACTCTGGTCCCGGCGCAGGCCGGCGATCCACGCCTGCTTGCCAGCAAGCGCTCGGTGGTTAGGCTCTACCTTCCGCAACTGGCAGCACAGGTCGGGGTCTCGCGACCAAAGGGCGGGCCCGTACTGGGCTTCCTGTTGATCGGGAGTGAGCAGCGACTTGTAGCCCACCGGCTGGAAGCCGTACAGCGCCGTCGCACGATCTCGGAGCGCGTACGCCTCTTGGAACAGGAAGTCGGTGTCGAGGTAGAAGACCTCCACGTCGCGGCTGATCTTCATAGTCATGTCGAGCAGGGCCATGCCCGAGATGCCCCCAAAGCTGCACGCGAGGCCGAGGTCGGGAGAGAACTCCGCGATCGCCCACTGCAGGATTTCCTGCGGTGTCTGCGACTCGAGCTGACGGTTGAGCTCCCCCAGCTCAGCCTCAGCGAATCGGACGGAGGCAGCAGCCTTCCCCGCCTCATCGATCATCATTCATTGCCTCCTGCTCTCGTAACCGTCCGGCTAGACCGCGCACTCGCCTTCCCCACGTTCGACATTGAAGAGGACGTTGCGCTCCCAGTCCATGTAGAGGGGCAGCGAGTCCATATTGAACTTATCGGCGCTGCGGCTCATGTCCGCCAGCACCGGCTCCAGCGACTTGGGCCCCACCCGGTCAACGAACTCCTTGAAGCTCTCGCTCTCCGAGCGCTCCGCCGCGTAGTAGGCGACGATGCGCTGCACTGCCTCCGGGACCTTCTTGGCGGGCAGCTTCACCTTGATGCGCTGGGCGTACTGCGTGGCGCCACCCTCATACTGGCCGCCGACGAAGACTTCGTACGACGGCACCTGTCGCGCCTCGTCTCCCTTGAAGGAGGCGCCGTGAAAGCCAATGTCGGCGATGTGATGCCGACCGCAGCCGTTGGGACAGCCGCTGATCTTCACGTGCATCGCCTGCACCAGTGGGTCGTCGTAGCCTTGCACCGCCGCCGCGACGGCGCGGCCGAGGCCCATCGCGTTCGTGATACCGAGCTTGCAGCTATCCGTGCCAGGGCAGGACGTGACATCGGTAATCTCGTGCACGCCGCCTTCGCCGAGGCCAACGCCGTCCAGCTCCTCCCAGACGTCGTAGAGGTCCTCCTGGCGCACCCAGCGCAGCAGGACGTTCTGCTCCGCCGTCAGCATCGCCCGGCGGTTGCCGAAACGCCGTGTGATGTCGGCCAGCGCATGGAACTGCTGGGACGAGAGGTCGCCCTGTGGCACCTTCACGTAGACGCCGTAGAAACCGAACTGACGCTGCTCGACGATGTTCGAGGTCCGCCAGCGTGTGTACTCCGATGACGTCTCGCCCGGCCGCAGGCGCCTCAAGAGCGGACGGCCTGGGTCAGGGGCCGGGACGTCCCCCTCGTCCTCCCAGAGGTAGTCCTCAATGTTGATCTCCTCTTGAGCCCACAGTTGTTTGAGCTCCTCCTCCACCATCTCCCGGAACTTGTTGATGCCCACGCGGTTCACCAGCACCTTGATGCGCGCCATCATCCGGTCTCGCCGCAGCTCGTTGGCCTGGTTGAAGACGCGCAACACCGCCTCGCAGACCTTCAGCATGTCCTCGACGGGCACGAACTCGTACAGAGTAGGTGCGAGCTTCGGCATGATAGACGTGCCACCGCCCACGCGGATCTCGAACCCCTTGCGACGGACGCCATCAATCTCCTGAATACGAGCGATTAAGCCGAGGTCATGCATCGACGTGACCGCGCAGTCGCTCGAGCAAGGCGAAAACGCCGTCTTGAACTTCCGTGGCATTGCCTGAGTCACCTCGTGTCGCACGAAGCGACGGGAATAGGCCGCCATGTAAGGCCGGATGTCGAAGGGCTCCGTCTTGCAGATACCGGCCAGAGGACAGGTGATGACGTTGCGCACCGTGTTGCCACACGCCTCGCGGCTCGTCAGTTCCACCTGGCCGATAAGGCGCATGAGGTCGGCCATATCCTCCAGGGGCACGTGGTGGTACTGGATGTTCTCACGAGTCGTCACATGGCCTCTGTTCAGCGGCGCGTAGCGGGCTGCGACCTCGCCCAGCGCGTCGAGCGACTCGTCGGTGACGATGCCGCCGATGATCTTGACACGAATCATCTGGCTGTCGGGCTGACGCTGACCGTAGACCCCCTGCTTGAGACGAAAGGCCATGAAGGCGTCCGGCTCTATCTCTCCTGCCTTGAAGCGTTTCACCTCTTGTTCGAAGTGGTCCACTTCCTCAGGGAGATAGGGGATGATCCCCTTGCTGTGGCGGTCTAGAACGGCCATCGCCTTCCCCTTTCTGAAGCTACCCTGCCGACCGGGCTCTCTCTGCTATCCAGCTCTTACGCCGGCAGAGGGTTCACGGGCGGCGTCCCTATCGGATGGATCTCGTTGACGCGACCACGTATGGCGCCTTTGTCCTCAAACCACTTGACGTTGATGTCGTAGAACTCCTTCCACTGGTCGGGCACGAGGTCCTCCGCGAATATCGCGTCCACGGGACACACCGGCACGCAGGCGCTGCAATCGATGCACTCGCCGGGCTCGATGTAGACCATGCGGTCGCTTCCCTCGTCGTAGTAGATGCAGTCGACCGGACAGGCGTCTATGCAGCTCTTATCGAGGATGTCGATGCAGGGTTCGGTCACGATGTAGGTCACGGGCGTCTCCGGTATAAACGAGACTCTATCATTCAACTAAGTCAAGAATACTACCGCTGTGCTCGCTCGGTGTCAAGGTCACGGCCAGGTTCCGTGGCCAGACAATCCCCACACGATGTCCTCAAGGTTGGAGAGCAGCAGATGGGACCGGCCCCACTGATCGAGCGCGGCCAGGTCCCAGGCAGCGGTGCTGGAGGCCGGGCGG
>DATDQG010000050.1:0-40129 GCA_035292365.1 Dehalococcoidia bacterium | reverse complement strand
CCACAGCGTGGGTGCGCTGGCCGAACATCCTCTCTTGGCGATGCTCCCCAACGCGCATCGGCAGGCTGCCGACCTGAGCGGGGGCGATGGCTCGCCGCTGGCTCGGGGGAGGGCTCTGCAGACGCTGTTGCTGCGCTCCGTCGAGCGTCTGCGACCCGAGGGCCAGCGGCCCGCCCAGATCACCCCTGGTTGGCTCCAGTATCTGGCCCTCGAAGAGGAGTACGTGAACGGTCGCCCCAACAAGGATCTGGCCCAGGACTTCCACGTCAGCGAAGCCACCTTTCACCGCGCCCGCCGCCAGGCCATCGCCCACCTAACGGCCGAGCTGGCCGCACAGGAGGAGCGCGGTGCCGTCGTTGAGAGAAAATGAGAGACCCTTGCGCTTGATTGAGAGGTGTGCCGCTGTACCATGCGCTCACCTGCCTGCCGGTAGGCAGGGCTTGCAGCGAACAGGCAGGCAAGCGTAGCCAAAAGGGGGACAGACATGTTCCAGGCAGTGTGGAAGATCCTCGAAGGTTGGCTCCGTCGGCCTTACGACCATCAGTTGATGCAGGCGCGCTTGGGGCCCGTCTACCTGAGCGCCTGGCAACTCTTGGAGCCTGGCGCCTTGGCCATCGGCTTCCTGAAGGACAAACGCCGGGCGTGGCTCCGGGTTGGGCACCTGCGTGCGTCGCTCACGGTCCTTGTCTAGCGACCCGCCCGTGCTAGTGTAGAGCGTCGCCGTGCTCCGTCCTATCCTCTGGCTCCTTGGCCTGGCCCTCGTCCTCGCTGCCGCCTGGGTGCACGGCCTCACTGCCACCGCCGGCGACTCGATGGCGACGCTCTACGCCCTCTGGCTCTTCGTTCCGGCCCCGGTCGTCTACCTCTGGCAAGGATTGCAACCCTGGCGCAATCCTTGGCGCCGCCTAGGCCGGGGCTACCTGGGCCTCTCCCTGGCCCTCAGCCTCGCCGTCCTCGGCGGCGTCGGCTGGATCGGCTCGGAGCGCACCATCCACCCCAAGCCCTCGGCGGACGAACCGAAGCTTGAAGACTATGCCTTGCCTGCTCAGCGTATCGAGTTCACCGCCCCCGACGGCACTCGCCGCGTCGGCTGGTTCATACCCGGCTCCGACCCCACGCCGTCTGACGCCGTAGCTGCGGGATTTATCCCGCAGGATGGGTCACAACCTCGCATCCCGCAGGATGGTCCACAACCTCGCACCTCACCAAGACCCACCGTCCTGCTCCTCAGCGGCTACGGTGGCTCCAAGGCCGGCATGCTCCGCCAGGCCAACCTCCTCCACGAGCGCGGCTACAACACCCTGCTCTTCGACTTCCGCAACCGTGGCGAGAGCGAGGGCGATGCCGTGACCCTGGGCTACTATGAGCAGGACGAGGCCCTCGCGGCCCTGGCCTACCTCAAGACGCTCCCAGAGGTCGACCCCAAGCGCATCGGCGTCCTCGGCGCCTCCATGGGCGCCGCCACGGCCATCATGGCGGCCGCCAAGAGCGATGACCTGCGCGCCGTCGTCGCCGACTCGCCCTTCAAGAGCGCCGGCAGCGTCGTCGCCCAGTCGTTCGAGCACTTCATCAGCCTGCCGCCCTTCCCTTACGCCCCCATCACGCTGCAGTTCGTCGCTTGGCGCACTGGCATCACGCCCAGCCACCTCGTGCCGCTAGAGGTGGTGGACCGCATCAGCCCTCGTCCGTTGCTCCTGGTCCACGGCACCGCCGACACCAGCATCAACTATGAGGCCTCGCAGGCGCTCTACGCCCAGGCCCGCGAGCCGAAGGAGCTCTGGCTCATCCCCGACATCGGCCACACCCAGGGAGCCCAGAAGGTCCCGGAGGAGTACGCGGCGCGGATCGGCGCCTTCTTCGACCGCTGGCTGCGACCGTAGCCCTCGGCTAAGCGAGCATCGCCCATCGCAGCCGCCGATCGCCCGCCGCTTGACCAACCTGGACTGACCGTGTGAGGTGAGATGGGCTGGCCGGCTTCGCGGAGTATCGAGGGGCTTCGCCCCCCCTCGATGGAACCTGCATCCCTGGGTGCGTGGTACGATAGCGCCGCACGCCGCCAAACTCACAGTGCAACAGCGAGAGACGGTCGTCCAGTGGTCACGACCAAAGTCGCGAGCGCCGAGAGCTTGCTCCTCGGCAAAGTTACGCTCGTGGGCAGGTGGATGCGAAGAAGAGCACCGTGGTCACGGCCGCTTCCACCCGTGTCTATGGTCCGTGTCGTATGGGCGGTGTGTGGCCACCGCCGATGAACGTCATAATCACCACCAGCAGGAGCACGACGATTCCGATGATCCCAAACACCGATAGCCATCGTGGCGTGCCGGTCGTCGCCTCACGGTCGCGCCCAGCGCCGCTGTGGTCGTCGGCGCTGCCCGAATTCAATACCACGCCCGGCGGCGAACTGAGCAGGGTCGGGCTCTCCGCGCCTTGCGTGAGCTGAGCCGCCCCGATGAACACGACGCCCCAGGCAGTGGCCGCGAGCGCCCATACCAGGCCCAGATTCGAGGTGGCGATCGGGAAAGCCACCGAGGCGAGCCCGAGCAGGGCGGGGAGCAGGCCAGCGACCCAGGTCGGGAGCCACCACCCGTCCGGCCGCAGGCTCGCCAACAAGCCCACGCCCACCACGGTGAAGCTGAAGGCCACCATGTAGCCGTAGTGGCCTTGGGCGGCATGCGGGTCGATGGCGGTCCTCTGCAGCCCGATGTTGGTGAAAGCGAATGCCAGCAGTGGCACGGCGGCGACGATGAGCAGCCCCAGCATCACCCGGTTCACCCGCGAGGCGCTGAAGGAGCGAAGGAGGTCGCGCCCAACTGGGCGAAGAATCGCTGCAAGAAGCGTCAAGCCGCCGAAGATGGGAACGAACGGCAGAAGAATCACTAATGCATTCGTGAGGGCAAAGGCCAGCACAAACCCGGCCCAGGGAACCAGCGCCATCAACTGACCAGCGACGTTCTTCGACGGCGTCCAAACCTGAGCGAGCATCCCTACTGCAGCCACCCCGAAAAGGAACGAGTACGTAAGGTCGTGGACGCGGTGGTCGAGTGAGCTGAAGTGGCCCATGGCGGCGATAGCCGGGTTCAGCCCGAGGAGGCCACCGAAGAGCATCAGTCCGATATACCCAAGCAACCCGAGGGTGACCAGCATAACCAGTGAGAACACGGGCCAAGCGCGAAGCGATTGCATCAGGGCGACCCTCCTACCGGATGATGTCAATGTGACTGTAATGGATACAGTGTGTCTAGGTCAAATCTAGAATGTCTCGACGGCGCCGTCATGTTCACGTATACTGCCATCATGCCCGTGATCGAACGAGACGATCGAAGGCCACCGCCGCGCTCCGCGATCCTGGGAGATGTACCCGAGCTGCCAGGCTGCTACTAGGAGGAGCCCCCATGCCCCATCACACTGCCCGCACCGCCGGCCAAGCGCCTCAAACGGCTGGCAGGACCATCCACGCGGCTCGCTGGTATGATCTGGCTGCCTGGCTCTGTTCCTTTGGCAGAGAGCCGAGCATCCGACGCAGGACAGTAGAGCTGGCAGGAATCCGCGAGGGCGAGAGCGTGCTGGACGTGGGTTGCGGGACCGGGACCCTCACGCTGGCGGCGAAACGTCGCGCCGGCGCCGGCGCTGTGCGCGGGATAGACGCCTCCCCGGAGATGGTTCAGGTGGCGCGGGATAAGGCCGCTCGCCAAGGCGTGGAAGTGGACTTCCAGGTTGCCCTTATCGAGGATCTGCCCTTCCCGGACGCCTCGTTCGACGTGGTCCTGAGCAGCCTGATGTTGCACCATCTCCCGGATGACCTCAAGCGCAGGGGCTTCCTAGAGATTCGACGGGTGCTGAAGCAGGGCGGCCGCTTGGTCGCGGTGGACCTGTCCGGAGCAAATGGGATCATGGGCGCGGTGATGCGACTGATGGGACACAGGTTCGAGGAGGATTACATTGGCCGCCTGAGGACCATGGCGGAAGAATCGGGGCTGGCGGACATAGAATCCGGCACGGTTAGCGCCGGTCTGGCTTACGTTCGCGGCTACGCTGGAAAGGAGTGACTGTGGAAGCATTTAGGACACAGGGGGCCGCCGGGGCGCGCCCGAAGCTATGGAACGACGCGATCGAGGCGCATCGCCGCGAGGTGCGGGCCGCGATCCTGGACACCACTGCGGTGCTGGTGGCCGAACACGGGCTGCGTTCCGTGACGATGTCGCAGATCGCCGAGGAGACCGGCATCGGACGCGCCACGCTGTACAAATACTTCTCGGATGTCGAAGCGGTTCTGCTCGCCTGGCACGAACGTCAGATCACAGGCCACCTCAAATTGCTCGCTGAAGTCCGAGACCAGCCTGGAGACGCTGGCGAGCGGCTCGAAGCTGTACTGCGGGCCTATGCCCTCATCGCCCATAAGTCCCACGGTCACCGCGACACCGAACTCGCCGCAGCCCTGCATCGGGACGAACAAGTCGCCCGAGCGCAGCAGCAGCTCCGCGACATGATCCGAGACCTGCTGACGGAGGCTGCGAAGACCGGCGACGTCCGCGACGACGTCTCGCCCGACGAGCTTGCGGCCTTCTGTCTCCATGCCCTCGGAGCAGCCGGCAGCCTGCCATCAGAGGTGGCGGTCCGCCGGCTGGTCACGGTCACTCTGGCTGGCTTGCGCCCGCCTCGCTGACTCCTGCTGATGCCACGGGCCCCCAAAAACATGGCCAAAACCTCGGGCAGCGGGCCGGAGCAGGGCCTCGCTCCCTGGGGCAGCATCGAGGAGGCTTTGCCCCCTGGATAAGTCTGCCTGTCCCGGCTGGGTGGGTGGGATAGCCCAGGGCGTCTTTTCAGCCCAATCGTCCATGCGCGAAGCGCGCCACGTGGGATGAAAAGGATGGTTGTTCCGAGGGAGCCCAGTGCCGCTCATCCTGAGCCTGTCGAAGGATGGCGGGGGTTTGGGGGTGTCCCCCAGTACGTTATTGGGCGGGCGGGTGGGAAGAATCCAGGATGCAATTCCACGCAATCTGCATGGCATTCCACGACATGGTCTGCTCAGAAGCTGCGGGATCACGGTCATGGACCAATAACATGCTCTGAGGGCTGAAAAACCTCGGCAGTCTGTTCGTAGCTGCGGGATTCATCCCGCGGACGAAGTATCTTTATGACCACTAGCCCGCAGAGCCTTATCTTCCGCCTGTCGCCTACAGCCGTGCCTCGCCGAGGATCCGCTCGGCCACCGCCGGCCCGCCCCAACCCACGACCGGCGCCTGCTGCGAGAAGAACTCCTCCAGAAGCGCCCGGTCCGCCGCGTCCAGGTTGGCTACGTTCTGGAGGTCACCATAGACCGGGTCGTCCGGCAGGATCGCGACCAGCTTGTGGTCGCCGTCGCTGCGCAGCAGGACGCCTATCAGTCGTCCCTCAACCGTGACTGCAGCGGGAACGCCGGCGGCATCGAGGAGCACCACGTCGAGCGCCTCTCCGTCCGCCGAGAGCGTCCCAGGCACGAAGCCATAGTTCACTGGCCACGGCAGGTCGTCGACGTGATAAAGACGCCACTCCCCGCTGCTAGGGTCCTGGTGATAGCGCTCCCGCTCCCCCAGGCTCGCCTCAATGGCGACAGACACAAGTGTCAAAGTTCAACGACCTAAGACTACAGGCCCGTTGAGAGTCCCGAAGTGAGAAGTCGTAGGGAGCGCCACGTTCATCCTGGTGAGCCGAGCGAAGCGAGCCCTGAGCGCCGCGAAGGGCCTGTCGAACCCTCGCCATGCCGTTTAGAGCATCCCTTCATTCTGGGATGCCGAGCTGGACCGTGACGCCCCGGTTCCACGACATCCGGCGTTCGATGACCACCGGCATGTCGCTGACCAGACGCAGCGCTAGGTGCCGACCAGGAGCGCTGGCGCTCAAGTCCACGGCGCGACGGCTCCGAGGCGCCACGACGACGCTGAGAGGCGTGGTGCTGCCACTTGACGCCAGCGTCAGCTGCACGCTGGCCTGCGAGCTGCCCGGGTTATAGAGAGTGACGACCTCGCGAAATGGGCTTGCCGTCGAGCCCTCCGGCAAGAGCCAGCGCAACGAAGGGGCCGGTGCCCCCATACCGCTGGCCCCGCCGCCCTCGGCCGTATAGACGGCCCGCTCTGCGGCGATAGGCGCCCCGGCGTCGACCGTGAGCGCGTAGGCGCGGCCCCGTGGCAGCAGGTCGTTCACATGCACCGTTGTCCGGCTGCGCGGGCGCAGCCCGAACGCGCGCTTTGTCTCATTACCCTGCTCATCCGCGAACGTCAACGCCGCGTCCACCGGCTGGTCCTGCGGGTTCAGCAGCAGGACCCACGTGTCGTCCGTCGTGCCGGCGTCGGCGAAGTGCCAGCGGTTGGCAACGATCGCGCTGCCCATCGAGCCGTGGCCGAAGCGATCGAAGTACGTCGAGCGCTCCGCTACGATTGGCTGGTCGCTGGTTACCTGAGTCGAGAAGGCGCCTGTGACGAGACCATTGGCGCGCAGACTGTGGCGCGAGCGCCCCGGCACGTTCACCGCCGTGGTTACAGGTTGGCCGCTCTCTCGAAGGAAAGTGACGGTGGCGCGCGCCGCCGTCGGGTTTGGGTTGTAGAGAAGCAGCCACGTGTCCACAGCCTGCCCTGAGCCTGTCGAAGGGCCGCTCGTGAAGCCTTCCGGCAGGTACCACGTCCGGCTCGGGGACGCGACCGCTGCCGAGGCGTGGCCGTCCTGGTTGAAGTACATCGCGCGCTCCACAGCGATGGCCCGGTCGGCCGTCACCTCCGCGGAGAACGCGGCATTGGGCATGAGCCGGTTCACGAAGACGGAGGCGCGGCTGCCAGGGGCGATCTGCTCCGTGTGCCGTACCTCCTTGCCGCTGTCGCTGCGTAGGGTGATGGTGGCCTGCGCTGGCTCTCCGTTGAGGTTGAACAAGAGCAACCACGTCTCGAAGGGCGGGGCCGTCGCTCCTTCGGCCAGGTACCAATGCCGGTAGCCGAGCCTCGCCCCGAACGCCTCCCACACCTGCGGGTCCTCGTGCCCAAGGCGCCACGCGGCGGCGCCGGCAAGGCTGTACTGCTCCACCAGGTCCAGCTTCGCCGCCAGCGAGCGAGCGTCCTCGTACCATACCTCGTGCCGCTGGCCGCCGTCCGAGTACGACAGCGTGGCCGTCTGACTCGCCTCATCGTAGCCAGGGGTGATCCCCCGCGCTCGCACGAGCTCCGCCAGCTCCGAGTAATGCAGCGCCCGGGCCGGCGGGCCGCTCGCCGTGTTCCAGTCGTAGCCGTAGAACGGCACGCCGAGCAGCAGCTTCTGCGGCGGGATCAGGCCGCTGGCGAAGCCCACCGTGCGCGACACCCACGGCAGGTCGGCCGGCGGCCCCGGCGTGGTGCTGGAGGCCGTGCGGAAGCCGTACGCCATGAGGACGATGAGGTCGTTGGCGCGACCGAGGGCCGCGTAGTCGAAGGCGCCCGCCCAGCCCACGTTGAGCTCCTTCTCGCGCGCGGGCACGGCCTGCGTCACCCACTTCCCCTGCGCCCGAAAGGCCGCGCTCAGCTCCTCCATGAAGGCCGTCAGATGGGGCCGGTCGACGCCGTCCAGCCCCTCGAAGTCGATGTGGATGCCGTCGAAGCCCTCCCGCTGTACGAGTCCGAGCAGGTTGGCCACGCTGCGCTGGCGCAGTGTCGCGTCAGCCATGAGTGCATGAAAGGCCGCGTTGCGCGGTCCGTTGACCACGAGCGGGATGAGCCGCGCGCCACGCTGCCGGACGATGCGCGTGATCGCCGCGTGGTCGTCCTTGTAAGACTCGACCACGCCGCCGTCTGCCTCCAGCCGGTACCACGTCGGCGAGACGACGTCCAGGTCGCCGATATGCGCCTCGAGCGACGCCCGCGACGACGGGTGGTACGGCACGTAGTAGCCCCAGCGCACCTTGCCCACCCCCGACACCGGCGCCAGCCGCGCTGGCGGGTCCAGACTGGGGCTGGCATCCGCGACGGCGCCATCCGAGAGCGCCATCACCGCAAGCGCGATGATGCCCGTCAAAGCGAACCGTAGCGGACTGCGGGACTGTGCGCCCATGGCGCACCGAGCATAGTCCGCACGGACTATCCCTGTCAACAGAAAGGCCGCTCGGCGCCGCCGCTGCGTCAACCAGTGAGATCAGGAGGAGTCCAAAGGGCACGGCCGGCTCATTGCCCTGAAAATGTGGCGTGACCGAGTTCCCTCTCCCTTTATGGGAGAGGGTTAGGGTGAGGGTGAGCGTGCCACGCGTTCTTGTCTCGCCGCTCGGCGTTGGCTACACTGCGAGCGACATGCCAGAACCGCAACCCGCCTACAAGCGCGTCGAGCTCGTCTGGCCCGGCAAGCGGACCCAGGTCGAGCGCGTCAAGCTCCCCTTCCAGGTGATCGAGCGGGTCAACGAGGTGCGCCGCTCGGAGGGCGGCCAGGCATCGCTGTTGAGCAACGAACTGCCGGAGTGGTGGCCGGAGGGCTGGCGCAACAAGCTCATCTGGGGCGACAACAAGTACGTCCTCTCCTCCCTGCTGGATGAGTTCGCCGGCAAGGTTGACCTGATTTACATTGATCCGCCTTTTGCGACGGGAGCAGACTTTTCTTATCAAATCGAGGTTGGCGAAACCCAGGTTGAGAAGGAGCCGACTTCACTCGAAGAAGTTGCCTATCGAGATACGTGGGGGAAGGGGACCGCCTCGTACCTGCAAATGATGTATGAGCGTCTCGTGTTAGCAAGGGACATGCTCGCCTCCGACGGGAGTATTTATCTCCATTGTGACTCTCGGATGAGTGCATCGCTACGCCTTGAGTTGGACGAAATATTTGGCGCAGATCGCTTCAAGAACGAGATCGTTTGGAAGAGGTCTGATGCAAAGGGCGATTTTACACAAGGGAGCCGCCATTACGGACGGGTCCATGACACGATTCTGTACTACACGAAATCCGATAACGCCCGATGGAACACTCAGTTCGTGCCTTTATCGGAGAACTATGAGAAGGGCTTCTACCGCTACCACGATCCGGATGGTCGCAGGTGGAAATTGGAAAACATGCTCGGGCCTGGAGGTGCGGCCAAGGGAAATCCTGTTTATGAAGTTATGGGGGTAACCCGCGCCTGGCGATACTCTAAGGAAAGAATGCAAGCATTAATTGATGCGGGTCTCGTAGTTCAGACGCGTCCAGGCACAGTCCCCATGCAGAAGAAGTATTTAGAGGAATCGAGAGGAGTCGCAATCGGGACTTGGTGGGACGACGTAAGCATGATCCGGGGCTGGTCCGCTGAGAAGACCGGATTCACGACTCAAAAACCAGAAGCGCTCTTGGAACGAATTATCAATACCTCCTCAACGGTCGGCGACTTGATCCTTGACTTCTTTTGTGGCTCCGGAACCACCATGGTTGCAGCCGAACAGCTTGGCCGTCGCTGGATCGGCTGCGACCTCGGCCGCTTCGCGATCCAGACCTCGCGCAAGCGTTTGCTGGAGATGCGCGCGCGGCCCTTCGAGGTGCTGAACCTCGGCCGCTACGAGCGTCGCTACTGGCAGGGTGTCACCGCAGGCGAGGGCATCGGCGAGTACTACCGCTTCATCGTCGAGCTGTACCACGGCGAGGTGATCCCCGGCTTCGCCCACTTGCACGGCATCAAGGCCGGGCATCTGATTCACATCGGCGCGACGGACGCGCCCGTTACAGAGGCGGAGCTGCGGAACGCGCTGGAGGAGTGCAAGGCGAACGGCTTCACCGACCTTGATGTGCTCGGTTGGGAGTGGGAGATGGGCCTCAACCGAGACCGGACGGACGTCCTTTCGCGGGAGTTCGGAGTCCGGCTGCGGCTCTTCAACATCCCGCGCGAAGTCATGGACAAGCGGGCCGTCGAGGCCGGTGACGTGCACTTCTTCGAGGTGTCGGTGGCGGAGCTACAGGCGCATGTCTCGGGATCGGAGACTGTCATCGAGCTCTGCGGTTTCCTGCCAGCCATTGACGAGTATATGCGCAAGAAGGTTGGGGAGGCGCTGAAGTGGTCTGACTGGGTCGACTACTGGTCGGTGGACTTTGAGTTCGATGGCGAGACGTTCATCAACCAGTGGCAGTCGTACAGGACACGAAGGAACCGATCGCTGGCGCTCCGATCGGACCCGCACAAGTACGAGAAGCGGGGGGAGCACACTATCGTCATCAAAGTGATCGACATCTTCGGCAACGACACCACCCAACAACTCAAGGTGACGGTGGATTGAAAAGTTGCTCGCATCCCTTGACGAGTAGGGCGACGCGGGGCGAAAGCCCGAGTTGCGTTTGCTAGATTGTCATTTCTGAGCCGGAGGCGAAGAATCTCCTACGTTGTCGTGAGCCGGGGGAACCGTAAGCGGGGCGAGCCTGGCTCCTAGCCCGTCAGGGCACGCACACCATGAAGGCGACAGTTCGGGGCCGGGCTCAATTCCAACACAAGTGTACATCATGACGACGACAGCAACAACGATTGGATTGTGGCCGCGTCGATGGTAGGAAGAGAAGAACCATGAGCCTGGGCCGTCTCCTCCCCGCCTACCAGATACCGCAGCGCCAGCGCGAGTCCAAGGCGATCCTCGTGCCGGCCATCCGCAAAGCCGTGCACAGTTGGCGCCTCACCGGCTACGAGGGCGCGACCGATGTGTCGAAACGCCTCCTGCAGCACTGGTTCGAGACCGACCACAAGAGCAAGCAGGGTGAAGACTGGCACTACTACTATTGCCAGCGCGAGGCGATGGAGACGCTTATCTACCTGTATGAGGTAGTGAAGGCGCGTCGCCTGGCAACGCTCGCGGAAGACTTCGACGAACACAGCCGCATAATGTTGAGCCCGCGCGAGGATCGCTTCGCCCGCTACGTCTTCAAGATGGCCACCGGCTCCGGCAAGACGAAGGTCATGTCGCTCGCCATCGTCTGGTCGTATTTCAACGCGGTCTTGGGCCCTTCCGGGGAGTACTCCAAGACCTTCCTGGTGATCGCGCCAAACGTCATCGTCTATCAGCGCTTGCTGGACGACTTCGGTAACGGCAAGGTGTTTCGCGACGACCCTCTTATACCGCCGGAATGGGCCTCGGACTGGCAGTTCTCCGTCGTCACGCGGGACGACCCAGGCGCACCCTCTGCTGCTGGCACCCTTTACCTCACGAACGTCCACCAGCTCTACGAGTCGCGCGACCGCAGGCGCACGCAGGAGCCCGACCCTATGACGGCTGTCCTGGGCAACCCTCCTCCCGCTGACATTACCACCAGCGAGGGACTTCGCGAGCGCGTGCTCTCGCACGGCGAGCTGCTGGTCATCAACGATGAGGCGCACCACCTGCACAACGAAGACTTGGAATGGCGGAAGCTGATCGACGGCTTTCACGACTCCTTGAGGCCCCGCAGCGGCCTGATGGGCCAGCTCGACTTCACCGCGACACCCAAACACACGAACGGCGCCCTGTTCCGCGAGATTGTCGTGGACTACCCCATCTCGCAGGCCATAGAAGACGGCATCGTCAAGCGGCCCGTCCTCGGCGAGCTTTCGGGCGCTAGCGAGTACGACGCGGAAGATGCCGCGCAGAAGCACCGTGACAAGCTGAACGCCGGCATTCGGCAGTGGCGCCACTTCCAGGAAGGGTTGAGCGGCTCTGGCAAGAAGCCCGTGCTCTTCATCATGACAGAGAACACCACGGCTGCAGGCCAGATCGCGGAGTGGCTGAGGACGCAGCCCGGCTTCACCGATGGCAGTGTCCTTCGCATCGACACCAATGCACGAGGCGAGATCTCCGAGGCTCCTACGCGACGCAAAGAGCTGGACATGCTGCGTGCGGCGGCACGTGACGTGGACTCCGATTCCAGCCCCTACTCGGCCATCGTCTCCGTCCTTATGCTCCGCGAGGGCTGGGACGTCAGAAACGTGGTCGTGATCGTGCCGCTGCGCGCCTATAGCGCCAAAGCGCAAATCCTACCGGAGCAGACCCTTGGGCGCGGCTTGCGGCGTATGTGGCCGATGGCCTCCGGCAGCGACCTCGAACAGGTCATTGTGATCGAGCATCAGGCTTTTCGCTCTTTCTGGGAAAAGGAGCTAGGTGAAGAGGGGTTCGATGTCCCGTGGGTCCCCGTCGAGCGCCTCCGGCCCGATGTCAAGACCGTCAGGGTCGATCCCACGAAGCTGGAGTATGACATCGAGATTCCAGAGCTGACCCCTGCATACTCTCGAAGCGTCGCGAACCTCGATGAGCTCGACGTGGCCGCTTTGCCGGTCCACCAGTTCCAGGTCAGTGCCTTCGGCGACGAGCGTATCCAGTACACTGGAAGGGACATGCTCACCCTCGAAGTCGTTGACCGCGATGAGTTCGACCGCGACTTCCCTGCTGACCCAGTGGGCTATCTGAACGTCCTGACCAGAATGGTCCTCCGCGAATGCCACCTGGGAAACATCGCGGACGGCTTCGCCAAGGTCGCACCGAAGATGAAGCGCTACATCGAGCAAGTGATGTTCGGCGGCCTGGGCATGGACGACCAGCGCGTCATGATGCGCTTGAACGCGGCCGATACGAAGACGGCGCTCTTCAAGGTCTTCGTCGATGCCATCAACACGCTGTCGGTCGTTGAAGAGATGGTACGCCCCTCTGGCGAGTTCATTCGCGTCTCGGACGCCAATCCCTACCCGACCACTCGCCCCTGCATCACGGCCAAGCAGACCGTCTTCGACAAGGTACCGTGCGATAGCGATCTTGAGCGCGAGTTCGCCCAATGGCTTGATCAGACCGATGACGTCTTGGCCTTCGCCAAGAACGAGATCGCAGTCCATTTCGACATGGAGTACGTCAGCGAGAAGGGCGGCCTTCGCACGTATCGCCCCGACTTCCTAGTACGGTCCGGTGACTCGATCTACATTATCGAGACGAAGGGCTGGGAAGACCTGGAGGTCGAGCGCAAAGACAAGCGGGCAATGCAGTGGTGCCGTGACGCGACGGGGCTGTCCGGTCGCTCCTGGCAGTATATGAAAGTGAAAGAGGACGTCTTTCGGGGTCGTCAGTGGCGCAGCCTGGCTGAATTGGCATCTGTCATGGCCGACGCCTGACCCAGCCCAGCGCGCCTCTCCCAAACAGGCGTATGGGCGTAGCGTGTCGTAGATCTGGCGGTCATCGGTGGCGCGGCGCAGAGCTCCAGGCACACGGGAGAGCACCGAGGTCGCCGCGCGGCGACCGCGACTGCCGCCCCCTCCTTTTTCAACTCCCTCACGCTTTTGGCCGGGACGGTCTCGCCTCCTGCCTGAGCGTCCTACCTCGCCCGCAAGCCTTCCTTGCACCGGCCAGTTGCAAGAATGCGACCATCTGTTCTATGCTATGCAGCACAGACGTCAACTGCATGGAGCGCGTGTCCGGCCGCAGGCTACCGAAAAAGAAAAAATGCGAAACGAAGCCATTCGGTAGGAGCGGGTGGCTGGGGAACGCCGCCTCGTTGGGCGTCCCTCACCCACCCTTGCCCACCGCCCACGCCCATGCTACCCTGTCTCCACCCTGCATCACTTTGAACGGACGAGCGATGGCTGACCTTAAGATCACCTTGCCCAGCGGGCCCGCTCTGCAAGCCCTCCGCCGTGAGGCGGAGCGGCGCCGCATGCCCGTCGAGGCCCTCGTCCTGGAGCTCCTCCACCAATGGCACCGCGAGGAGTCCGGCGACAACCCCACCCTGCGACGCATCGCCCAGGTCAACCAGACGCCCCCTCGGCAGTAGGTCCTGCCATGGAGCTCACCCTCACCATCGAAGACGAAACCCTGCTCCGTGCCCTCCAGGCAGAGGCGCGGCGGCGCGGCCTCACCCTCGAGGCGTTCATCCCAGTGCTCATCACCTCCCTCTTCGACACCGGCATGGCCTTCGCCGAGCCCTTCCATCGCATGCGCCAGGAGATGGAGCGGTGACAACGCTGGTCTGGAAGGCCGCGTTCTTCATCGCCTGACTCCCCATGGCCCTGGATCGCTACCTCCATGAACTGGCGGACCCGACGAAGCCGATAAGCGGGTCCGCTCTGACCCGCCTCTCCGACCTCGAGACGTCGGAGGTGGCTTCGCTGCGCGACGGCTGGCTCAGCATACCGCTCCCCCGGCGACGCGAGATCGTGCGGAAGTCGGTCGAGTTGGCGGAAGACTCCTTTGAAGTCGACTTCGAGGCGCTCTTTCAACTCGCTCTGGACGATGAGGATGCGGACATCCGCCTCGGCGCCTTGGATGGCCTTTGGGAGAGCCAGAGGGCAAGCCTGGTTCCGGTCATTGTCCGCCTCTTCGAGAGCGATCCGGAAGAGCGCGTGCGAGCGGCCGCAGCCCAGGCCCTGGGCCGCTTCATCCTGCTGGCCGAGTCCGACAAGCTGCCACAGCGCTCTGCAGGACGCGCCGAGGCCGCTCTCCTTGCGGCCCTGGACGCGCGAGACACGCCACTGTTGGTGCGCAGGCGTGCCCTCGAGGCTATCGCCCCGCGCAACCATCCAAGCATCCCCGCCCGTATCGAGGCGGCCTACCACAGCAAGGAGCCGCAAGAGCAGTTAAGCGCCATCTTCGCCATGGGGCGCAGCGGCGACCCTCGCTGGCTGCCGGCGCTCCTGGAAGAGCTCAGCGACGAAGACGCGGAGCGGCGCTATGAGGCCGCGGTCGCCTGTGGCGAGATCGAGGACGCTCGGGCCGTGCCCGCGCTGCGCCGCGCCCTCGCCGACGAGGACCGAGAGGTGCAGCTCGCCGCCGTGGCCGCTCTGGGGCACATCGGCGGACTAGATGCCCGCCAGGCCCTCGCGGCTTTGACACAGCGCGGCGACGAGCAGTTGCAGGAAGCAGCCCAGGAGGCCCTGGAGGAGATGAGCGTCAGCGAAGACCCCTTCACCTACGGTATCTCTCCCAGCTAGAGTCGTGGCCCGTCTGCAGACCAAGCGCGCCGTCTCCGCCGGCGGCGTCGTGTGCCGCGAGCACGAAGGACGGCTGGAGGTGCTCCTATGCGGGCGTTCCTCGCAAGGGCTCTGGGCCCTGCCCAAGGGGACGCCCGATCAAGGCGAGAACCTGGAGCAGACCGCCGTCCGTGAGGTCGAGGAGGAGACCGGCGTCAAGGCCGCGATCCAGCGGAAGATCGGTGCCATCCGGTATTGGTTCAGTGTCCCCGAGGAGGGCGTGCGCTACTACAAGACGGTGCACTACTTCCTGATGGAGCCCGTGGGCGGCGACCTTGCCGCCCACGACTGGGAGTTCGACGTCGTGCAGTGGTTCCCCTATGAGGAGGCGCTACGCCTCATGACCTACGCCAACGAGGTGGGCATGGTCCAGAAAGCCGGGGTCCTGATGGCCGGGCAATCCAGAGCTCTTCCCTAGTCCTGCGGCACCCGGCTGGCGCGAACGCGCTCAATGCGCAGCCCCTGCATCTGCGTCACGTGCAGCAGCCAAGGCCCGAAACGCACCTGCTCTCCCTGCTCAGGGATGTGGCCAAAGCGGTGCAGGAGATAGCCGGCGACCGTCTCGTATGGTCCGTCGGGGAGTTCCAAGCCCAGTTCTTCCCGAGCCCGGCTAACGTGCAGACCGCCTGCCACCTCAAAGCTGTCGATGCCGATTGGTTCTGACGCTGGTGCCGGCGCGAGTTCGTCCCCCCATGGGCCGATGACCTCTTCGACCAACCGCTTCAAAGTGACGAGGCCGGCCGTCCCGCCGAACTCATCGACGACGATCACCATTTGCGAACGGCTGCGCTGCATCTCCACCAGCAGCTCGCCGATGCGCTTCGTCTCTGGAACGAAGACGGGTGGTCGGCTGGCATCCGTGACCACGCGTTCCGGGTCGAGACCGCCGGAAGTCAGTGAAAGCAGCACGTCCTTGATCGAGAGGATCCCGGTCACCTGGTCGAGGTTTTCCACGTAGATAGGGAACCGCGTGTGCGACTCCTGCGCATAGAGGCCCAGGAAGTCGCGCAGTGAGGTGGCTTCTGCCACCGCGAGCACCTCGGTCCTCGGCGTCATGACCTCGCGGACTGGCCGGTCGCCGAACCGCAGGGCCTTGTCGGCGATCTCTCCCTCCACTTGCTCAACCGTTCCCTCCTGCTCGCTGATGTCGATCAGGAGGCGTAGTTCCGCCTCTGTAACAAAAGGTGAAGCAGGCCCGTGTTCCGGCCGTATTAGCCGCTGAAGACCGCGCGGGACGAGCGTGAAGAGCAAAGTGAGCGGTGTTTCAATCCACATGATAGCGCGAATCGGACGTGCTACGACCAGGCCCCAGACATCGGCGAACTTTTGAGCGAGAGTCTTGGGCGTGATCTCGCCGAAGATGAGCACGAGTACGGTCATGAGGATCGTCGCTAAGGCAACCGCAAGCCCCCGCTGTTCCGTGTTGGGAAACATGGCGAGGGCGAGGGTGGTGCCCAAAGACGAGGCGAAGATGATCAGCACGTTCTCGCTCATCAGGATTGTGGCAAAGAACTTGTCGTGCTGAGCAGCGATCTGCTGTGCGGCCCGTGCGCCTGGATGGCCCTCCTCGGCGCGGTGACGGACACGGATGCGGTTGAGGGCCACCAGGCTAATCTCGCTGCTGCTAAAGAAGGCGACCCCCAATAGCGCGACCACGATAAGCGTCAGACTCAGGCCTAGATTGCTGCTTCCTAACGGTATCGTCGGCTCCATGGTTGGCCTCCCAGTTGGCATTGCCCTGCCGGGCGCTCACTGACGGCGCGGCCGTGTCCTCTTGCGAGCCGCTCGCACGGCTCTGCGTCGGCCTTCTGCTGCGGAAATCGCGGCAAACCCTACTCTTTCCTCAGTGACAAGATGAGCTCGCAACCGAAGACGTAAGATACAGATTCAATATGGAATCCAAGGCTTCGCACTAGGTTGGAGAGAGTCTCCCGGGAGTAGTGGGTTATGTGCTCAACGGCGTAGCCGCCAGGGACGAGCCTTTCGTAGGCCCACTCGATCACGCGCCACAAGTCACGGCCATAGTCCGGCGTCCCCAGGATGAGAAACCCGCCGGGCTTGAGCACCCGTCGCAACTCGTGGAAGGGACCTAGACCTTCAGGGATGTGCTCGATCACCTCCGAGCAGATCAGCACATCAAAGCTGGCGTCCTGGAACGGCAGCGCGAAGATCGTGCCTTCCACCATCGGCTTGCCATAGCGGCTCATGTAGCGCAGCTTGCGCCTTGCCAGGTCCAGGCCCACGCAGTCCGCCGTGTCTCGCAGAATCGCGCTTGAGCCGCAGCCCACGTCCAGCTTTCGGCCTGACCCTCGCGCCAGTTCGGTGATGATGCGGTAGCGCGCCTGTTGCCACAGGCGTTGGGGCAACAACCATGACCTTGCCGCCCTTTCATCGTAGTCCGCCGCCTGGATTGAGTTGCGGAAGCGCCACATGCGGCCAAGTGTGGAAAGATAGGACCGGGCAAACTTCAGCAAGCGTGCCTTGGAGGAACCGTTCTCTCTCGGCTCGTAACTGAAGGGCACCTCCACGACCGGCCACCCCCCGGCCACGACCTTGACGAGGATCTCCTGGTTGACGTCGAAGTCGTCGCTCGCCAACTCTAGGCCCCTTACAACTGCCGTCTTATACAGCCTGAAGCCGCTGGAAAGGTCCCGGAACGGAAGGCTCAGTAGTCGCGAGAAGGCCAGGTTCAGGATGCGGCTCAGCAGGTAGCGAACCCGGGGCATGCGGGCGGACCCACCATCCACGTATCGTGACGCGATGACCAGCGCGGCGCTATCCCGGTGGGCCCACATGCTGGGTATGAAGCTCGGGTCGTGAGAGAGATCGGCGTCGAGCGTGAGGACATACTCGCCCTCCGCCCATCTGATAGCCTCGCGAATTGCGTCGCCATAGCCACGCTTCGTTTGCTGCACCAGCCTTGCCCCGTGCGAGGTGGCAACGCTGGCCGTGCTGTCTCGAGAGCCGCCGTCAACAATGATGATCTCGTACCGGCACTCGAGCCCAGCGAGCACCGCCTTGAGTCGCGGCAACAAGTGGGTCAGATTATCCGCTTCGTTGAGTGCCGGGATGGCAATCGTCAGGTCTGCATCGGTGCCATCTTCGCGGCGCCCCGTGCCTCCAACGTCAGGCGTCGGGGAGGTTGCGGTTCGGGATGCCATCAGGTTCTCCTCTCATTCTCGCGCCGTTCGCGTATACCGCACGCCAGTATACCAGCACCGGCGAGCCTGCTCATGGCGATGAGTCCTCCTCGGACAAGTGTCGTTGACAGGGATTATGGTCTTTGCTAGGGTGAACGCGGCCCCTGCGTGTAAACTTGCCGATTCTGTAAAAGGAGTGAAGGCATGCCGTCGCTGGAGCGCGTTGACCCCGAATTGGCGGCAGCGATTCGCAACGAACAAGAGCGGCAGCGCCGCAAGATCGAGCTGATCGCGTCAGAGAACTACGCTCCCCGAGCCGTGCTTGAGGCCGCCGGTTCCGTTCTGACCAACAAATACGCCGAGGGCTACCCAGGAAAGCGGTACTATGGCGGCTGCGAGTTTGTGGACGTTGCTGAGACCCTGGCCATCGAGCGTGCCAAGGCTTTGTTCGGCGCGCAACACGCCAACGTCCAGCCGCACAGCGGCGCCTCGGCGAACATGGCTGCGTATTTCGCCCTCATTCAGCCAGGCGACACCGTGCTCGGCATGGACCTTAGCAACGGGGGTCACCTCACCCACGGAAGTCCCGTCAACTTCTCCGGCAACTTTTATCACTTCGTGCCATATAGCGTGGACAAGGAGTCGGAGACACTGGACTACGAAGCCATCCGGCGACTCGCGGAAGAGGCGCGCCCCAAGCTCATCATCGCCGGGTATACGGCCTACTCGCGGCTCATAGACTTCCCGCGTTTTCGCGCCATCGCCGACGAAGCGGGGGCGCTGTTCATGGTTGACATGGCCCACATCGCTGGTCTTATCGCCGGCGGTGTCCACCCCTCACCCGTGCCGCACGCCCATATCGTCACTTCCACCACGCATAAGACGCTTCGCGGCCCCCGGAGCGGCTTCATCCTGAGCGGGGAGGAACAAGCGCAGGCCATCGACCGGGCGGTCTTCCCGTACACCCAAGGGGGACCGCTGATGCACATCATCGCGGCGAAGGCGGTGGCTTTCCACCTTGCCATGCAGCCCGATTTCGGCCTCTATGCCCAGCGAGTCGTCGAGAACGCCCGCGCGCTCGCCGTCGCCCTCCAAGGCCAGGGCTTTCGCATTGTGTCTGGAGGTACCGACAATCACCTTATGGTGGTAGACCTGACCGCCTGGAACGTCACAGGAAAGCAAGCCCAGGACGCACTCGACGATGCGGGCATCACGACCAGCCGGAGCACCATCCCGTTCGATCCGCGACCGCCGTACGTGACGAGCGGGTTGCGCCTCGGCACTCCGGCCGTCACGAGCCGCGGATTCGGCCCAGAGGAGATGCGGCAGATCGCCGGCTTTCTGGCCCGCGTGCTCGGGGAAACCTCGAACCGAAAGCTCCGGGCGCAGGTCCGTGAAGAGACGGAGGCGTTGGCGCTGCGCTTCCCCGTGCCGGGTCTGGATGATGAGTAGGTTGGCGCGGCAAGGCGGCGCAGCAACCGGTTGGCGGCATTGGCTTCAGGAACATCGCCTGCTCTTGTGGGCGGTGGTCTTCAGCCCGTGCCACCTCTTTTGGGTCCTTCCGCTGGCAGGTCTGCTGCTGGCTTCCACCCCTTTCGACAGCCTATTTCGCCAGGCACGGCTCCCACTCGAGGTGACTTTGGCGGTCCTGCTGTCCATCCACTCGATCGTCGTTATTGGGCTGTGGGCCCTCAGACCGACCCGGCGTAGAGAGGCGATGACAGAGAAGCCGGCGTCAGACCGAGCCTCGGCCGCACCACCCGCGGCGCGGTAGGTCGAGTTCAGCGCCACCTACTTTCCCCGATGGAGATCGTTCTTCAGTGGCACCGCATCGAGGCATACGCCGCGGTGCTCTGGATGCTGTTGTGCGGGCTCTGGGGCGTCGCCCGGCACTGGCGTGGGCAGCGCGACGTAAGTCAGAGCTACGGCCGGGCGCTTTGGCTGGCTGGCGCACTGCCGGTCTTGCAGGCACTGCTAGGCGTAGTCCTTCTGCTTCGGGGCTCTCGTGCCGATGTTCTCCACGTGCTTCTGTATGGCACGCTCGCGCCGTTCGTCCTGCCCGTCGTTTACCTGTATACGCAGAGGCGGGGCCGCGAGCATACTGATCTGGCACTTGGGCTTGGATGTCTCTTCCAGGTGGCGTTTCTCCTCCGCGCGATCAGCAAAGCTTGAAGGCGCGTGCGATTTTGCTTGACCGCAACACTCAGATGCTCTAACATGCCTCTCCAAAGCCCCCGTCGCGAAGGGGGTGGTGTTGCTACGGGAAGGGAGCCTAGATGCGGGAGTATGAGCTCGTTTATATCCTGACGCCCGAGGTCGCCGAAGATGCGGTACCTGAGGCGATGGAGCGGGTAAACCGCGTGATCGCCGGGCGCGGCGCTAACGTCATGCAGAGTGAACGCTGGGGAAGGCGTCGTCTGGCTTATCCAATTAAGCGTTTTCTGGAAGGGACCTACGTCGTCAACCAGTTGCAGATGACGCCTGAGCGTGCCGTCGAGGTGGACAGCGGCCTCAAGCTGACCGAGGAGGTCCTGCGGTATCTCCTCGTACGTAGGGACTGACCAAGCGCCTCAATCCTTCGGCGGGCTGCCGACGAGGAGGGCAGATGGCGAACCTCAACAAGATCATGGTCATCGGCAACGTCGGCACCGATCCGGAGATGCGGTACACCCCGCAGGGCACGCCGGTCACCTCCTTCCGTTTGGCCACTTCCCGCACGTACACCACGCCCGACGGGGAGCGGCGTCAGGAAACGGAATGGTTCCAAGTGGTCACTTGGAATAGGCTCGCGGAAAACTGCAATCAGTTCTTGGCGAAGGGTCGTCGGGTCTACGTCGAGGGGAGGCTCCATTCACACACATGGGATGGGCCTGACGGCCAGCGCCGGTTCCGCAATGAGATCATCGCCAACTCTGTTATCTTCCTGGACCGCCAAGCGGCTAGTCCGTTGGGGGAGAGCGAAGAACCGGGGGATGTGGAGGCCGACGCATTGCCTTTCTAGTCCCGCCTCACGGCGGGTAGGCGCGCATCCAGTAGCAGGTCCCTGGCCTCCGCAAGGGCCTGCCGGCGAAACAGGGCCGTCCGGACCAGCGCCCATCGAGAGAGAAACAAAGGAGGAATCCATGGCGACAGGGGAAGCAACCCGTCCCGAAGAGTCAACCCAGCCGAGCCCTGCTGAGCACCAGACGACGGTCGGCCCAGGGCCTGCCCCACGCCCACGTCGAGAGCGGCCTCGATATGGACGGCGTCGCGTATGCACCTTTTGCGCCGATCACGTCAAGCTCATCGACTACAAGGACGTCGAGCGACTGCGTCGCTTCCTCTCCGATCGCGGCAAGATAGAGCCTCGTCGCAAGACAGGCACCTGTGCGAAGCACCAGCGACGCTTGGCGCTCGCCTTGAAACGGGCGCGGCATCTCGCGCTTGTGCCCTACGCGGTCGGCCACATCCGGATTTCCGGTGGCGTAGGGATCCGAGGCTAAACTCGCTCGGGTGCTCCTCCCGGCGGCTTACTGGCCTGCGGGCGCCAGCCGACCTGCCGGAGCACGGCCAGCCACTGACCTCATGCTGGGCTGACAAGACTCTTCATGGAGCACACTTTCCTTGCAGCCGACGGGGGCTCTCCGGGGCCGTCGCGGCTCCTGCAACGATGACAATGCCGCTATGAGCCCATCAGACGGCGATAAGCCCATCGGCTTGGGCCTGCTCGGCCTGGGCGTGGTCGGCACCGGCGTTGCCCAGACCCTTGCGGATCGCGGCGATGCTCTAGCTCAACGAGTCGGGCGCCCCATGCAACTGCGTCGAGTGCTCGTCCGTGACCCTCTGCGCCCCCGGTCTATTGTTCTGCCTGCGGGGATCCTCACGAACGAAGTCGAGCGGGTCCTGGGTGATCCAGGCATCACTATCGTGATCGAAGCGCTTGGCGGCGAGTACCCAGCCGTAGACTTCATTAGAAAGGCGCTGGCGGCCAACAAAGACGTGGTTACCGCCAACAAGGAGGTTATGGCCAAGCACGGGCCGGAGTTGCGAGCGTGGGCAGCACGTCATGGACGCGCCCTTCGCTACGAAGCGAGTGTTGGCGGGGGCGTCCCTATCGTCGCTGCGTTGCGCGAAGACCTAGCTGCAAACCGCATCACCAGCATCCGGGCGATTATCAACGGCACGACGAACTACATACTCACGGAAATGGCCGCCGGTGGCCTCTCCTTTGCCAGCGCTCTTCAGCAGGCGCAAGCTCTTGGCTATGCAGAGCCTGACCCTGACGACGACATTGAGGGTGTAGATGCCGCGTACAAGCTGGCCATCCTCGCCAGCCTTGCCTTCCAGACGACCGTCCGGCCCGAGGATATTCATCGCGAAGGCATCTCTCGGCTTGCACCGCAGGACTTTCGGTACGCCCGGGAGCTTGGCTACACCATCAAACTACTGGCCATCGCCAAAGAGGAAGGCGCTGCGGTGCAGGCGCGGGTGCACCCCGCTTTGGTGCCTCGGCAGAGCCTTCTCGCCCAGGTCAGCGGCGTCTATAATGCGGTACAGATAGAAGGCGACTTGGCAGGCCAGTTGGTGCTGTATGGACGTGGTGCGGGCGCCGAGCCGACGAGTAGCGCGGTCATGGCCGATGTCATCCATCTGGCGCGGGATCGCGCCCTCGGCATCCCCAACCGACCGGAGCCGCCACCAAACGGCGAAAGACCCCTGATGCCGTTTGATGACTTGAAGACGCGCCACTACTTCCGGATGGCGGTCGCCGATCGGCCGGGCGTCCTTGCCCAGATCGCTCGACTCTTCGGCGAGCACGAAATAAGCATCGCCTCGTTCATTCAGCAAGAGACCGATGAAGATGCGCAAATAGCCGAGATCGTCATCATGACGCATGCGGCACAGGAGCGAGCAGTGCAGACGGCGCTGAGCTTCATCGGTCAGTTAGCAGCCGTGCGGGACGTAGGGGCCGTCGTGCGGGTGGAGCGATGAGAGAGCGAACGGATCCGGCGGCACCGCGCTATCTTGAGGAAGAGCTGATCGACCTCAAGGGGCAAGTCGCCCGCCTGCAGCAACAGCTGAGCCAAGCCTTCCAGCAGTCGCGAGAGCAAGAGACGCAGCTGCGCGAGGCGCAAGCGCTCGTCAACGGTGCTCGCGGTTACTCGACCGCTGTGCCCCGTCTACAGGACGACTTGGTCCGGCTGAAGGAATCGGTGGAGCGACTTCAGGGGGATTTCGAGGAGGAGCGTCAGCGGCGCGAGGAGGAGGACCGTCGCGTTCTGGAAGGGCGTGATCGGGAGCGACTGACTCGCTCCGAGCAGGCGTACCAGCTAGTGGACGTCCAGAAAGATGTCGAGGAAGTCCGCAGCAAGCTGCGCAGCCTGGATGAGCAGCAGAGGCGGCTCCATGAGCAGTCCCAAGACTTTCAAAACCGAGTCGAAGAACTAAGCCTAAAGGGCGAAGACGTGGCTGCTCAGGCCCACGACCTCAGCGATCTTCTGAGAAGGTCCGATGAGGAGCGCGCCAGGCTCCGCGAGGAGATGGAGGGGCTGACCAAGCAGGACGAAGTGCTCCTGGCAAGGATTCAGGCTGCCCTAGATCAAATCCGGCGCGCCGAGGAGCAGAGCTTACAGGCGTTGAAGCAGAGCGAAAGCCTGCGCGACGTGTCGGAGCGGCTCGAGCAGTTGCGCGCGGATCGCCAGCATCTTGCTCGAGACATGAGCGAGCTTAGTGAGCGGCTTGGCCGGACCGGGGAACAGCAGGAAGAGCACGCTCGCCAAATCCGCCAGATCGAAGCCAAGGGTGACCTTCAGAGTGATCTCCTCGCACAGCTCCGCGAAGCCCTCCGAGCGCAAGAGGTGGCCACCGATCAACAGCTACGGGAGATCCTCGTGACCCTAGAGCGTCAGCGCTCCCGCATGATCGGACAGCTCGAGCAGGAGGTGCGTGAACTCCGCCAGCAGCTGCCCAGAACTCCAGGTGTATGAGATGCGCCACGGCGTCTTAGCGCGATACAGAGAGTTCTTGCCTGTCACGGCGGAGACTCCCGTTTTTACTATCGGTGAAGGGGAAACGCCCCTGGTGCGGTCCCAGCACTTGGAGGCCATGCTCGGCATTGGCGAGCTGTACTTCAAGCTCGAGTCCTGCAACCCCACGGGCTCGTTCAAAGACCGGGGCATGGTGGTCGCGGTGGCGAAGGCGCTGGAGGAGGGCAGCCGCAGTCTGCTGTGCGCCTCCACCGGCAATACTAGCGCTTCGGCGGCCGCCTTCGGCGCGGCGTGTGGTCTACCTGTCGTCGTCGTCATGCCGAAAGGCGCCATCGCCCAAGGTAAGGTGGCACAGGCCCAAGCGTACGGCGCTCACCTTCTCGTCATTCGCGGTAGCTTCGACGAGGCGCTGCATATCGTGCGCTTGCTTGCAGCCGAGGGCGTAGCCACCCTAGTCAACTCCGTCAACCCCCACCGATTGGAGGGACAAAAGACCGCCGCTTTCGAGATCGTGGACGACCTGGGGGAGGCACCCGACTATCTCTTTATACCAGTGGGCAACGCCGGCAACATCACCGCGTACTGGCGAGGGTTCCAGGAGTACTGCGCCGCCAAGCGGGCGACGCGGTCTCCCCGCATGATGGGCTTCCAGGCCGAAGGGGCTGCTCCGATCGTCCGCGGCGCGCCCGTCTACGAGCCGCGGACTGTTGCGAGCGCTATCCAAATCGGCAACCCCGCGAGCTGGCTGGGAGCCATCGCTGCAAGGGACGAGTCCGGAGGTAGCATCGACAGCGTGAGCGACGACCAGATCCTCGCCGCCGGCCATCTCCTGGCGGTACGCGAAGGGATCTATGCCGAACCGGCGTCGGCGGCTGCCCTCGCGGGACTGGTCCAGTGCGTCGAGCGAGGCGTCTCGTTTGCGAATCAGCGAGTCGTGTGCGTCATCACTGGCTCAGGATTGAAGGACCCTGAGGCCGCCCAGCGCTACGGCTTGAGCACCGCGCAGGAGCTTCCGGCAGAGCCGGAAGCGGTCGCTGCTGCCCTGTCCCGGCTCGTCTGAAGGAATATCGAAGTAGGCGGCAGTGTTTCCTCTTTCGGTTACTCCATCCCCGTCGGTTCATCTGACACTATCGTTGTGAGCGCAAATCACTCCCAGCGCGGCATCGTCGACCATGGGCGCGCCCAGGCCGCCATCGAGGAACTGCTCCGAGCTCTCGGAGAGGACGTTTCCCGCGAGGGCCTCATGGGCACCCCGGAGCGAGTCGCCCGCATGTACGCCGAGTTGCTCTCGGGACACGATGAAGACCCCGCAGCCTTGCTCGCCGTCGGCTACGAGGAGACGCATGGGGAGCTTGTAGTCGTACGCGACATCTGCTTCCACTCCCTTTGTGAGCACCATCTCTTACCCTTCTTCGGTACTGCCCATCTCGCGTATCTGCCCGCGGGACGAGTCGCGGGGGCGAGCAAGCTCCTGCGCGTTGTCGAAGCAATGTCGCGTCGTCTTCAACTTCAAGAGCGACTAACCAACGACATCGCCGAAGCGCTCGAGCAAGGTCTTCGACCTCGCGGCGTTGCCGTCGTCGTGCAGGCAGAGCATCTTTGTATGAGCATGCGAGGCGTCCGTAAGCCCGGTGCGCAGATGCGCACGTATGCCACGAGAGGCCTCTTTCAGAACGACCCGCTGGAGCGCGCCAATGTCCTGCAAGTGCTTAGCTCCGCATGAGCGTCTACCGTGCAGGCGCCGAAGAGTTTTGGTCTCTTGTTCCCGAGTGGGACCAGATAGTCGTCGGTTCACCGCAGGGTGTGTTCGCTACACCCGCTTGGCATCGCCTCTGGTGTGAGGCCTACGCGGCAGAACGCGACCTTCATTTCTTTGCCATCCGCGAGGAAGGGCGTCTTGTCGCGGTTGTGCCGCTCATGTGGGACGATGGCCAGCTGCACCTCATCGGTGCCGACGATGTCTGGGACTATCGGGACCTGATCCTGGCTACCGATGCCGAGGCGCCCCCTGCGTTCGCTGCACTTTTGGAGGCAATCGACGCTTGGCCGTGGCAAGCGCTTGTCCTGCCGGGAGTGCCGTACGCGTCCCCCTCCAGGGGCGCTGTCGCGCACGTCTGCAGTACGCTGGGGTACCGTCACCATGAAGAACTGGCCTATGTGACCCCCAAGGCCCCTTTGCCGGGTGACTGGGAGTCCTACCTTGCGCAGCTGAGCAAAAAGGACCGACACGAGCTCCGTCGCAAGCTCCGTCGGCTGGAGGAGGCCGGTGTGGTGCGGCTAGAGACGGTCCACGGGCCGCACAGCGCCAGCCAGGACATCGAAGACTTCTTGCGTTTGCATCGCGCCAGCAAGACCGAAAAGGCTGCCTTCATGACGGAAGACCGCGCTCGCTTTTTCGAGGCCATTGTGCGCGAGCCCTACGCGATGGGGTCGGCGCTCCTCTTCTTCCTCACCTTGGACGGCGTCCGGGTAGCCAGCGCGGTGTGCTTCGACACTGGCCGGGCTTACCTGCTGTACAACAGCGGCTTCAACCCTGTGTACTCTCAGCTCAGTGTTGGTCTGCTGCTCAAGGCGCTCTGCATCAAGCACGCCGTCGAGGCGGGAAGGGCATGCTTCGATTTTCTCCGTGGCAGCGAGCCATATAAATACGACCTGGGTGGCCGCGATGAAGCGCTGTACTGCCTGACCGTGGAGCGCTCCTCGTGAGGCCGCTGCGGGTTGCCATCCTCAGTCTGCATGGCTGTCCCTTGATGGCGCCTGGCAGCGGCGAAGTCGGAGGCATGCAGGCCTACATATGGTCTCTGAGCGGGGAACTGGCCAGTCAAGGCGTGGCGGTCGATATCTTCAGTCATTGGCACGACGCGGAGGAGCCCGAGCTCGTCCGCGTAAGCGACCAGGTGCGCGTTATCCATCTCCCCGGTGCGGGCAAGGGCGACCTCGACAAGGAGAGGCTCGCGGAGCACCTAGCTGACTACGTGCGGCTCACGCTTCGCTACGCTGGACGGGAAGAAGTGCAGTATGACCTGTTGCACAGCCACTATTGGCTTTCCGGCTGGGTGGGCGAACGCGTCCGAAGGGCGTGGCACGTGCCGCACGTCGTCAATTTCCATACCCTCGGCGAAATAAAGAACCGGGCCTGGCAGGGCCAACGCGAGAGCCGCCGCCGCATTGCGACAGAGCGGCGACTCGTGGCCGATGCGGACGCTATCATAGCGACCAGCGCTCAGGAACGTATCGAAATGATGCGCCTGTATGACGCGGAGCCCGAGCGAGTGGCCGTCATACCGTGCGGCGTCGATCTGGCGACCTTTCGTCCCCAGGACCGGCGCGAGGCGCGTTCCCTGCTCGGCCTGCCGTCCGACGGAAGCTTTGTCCTGTATGCCGGTAGGATCGAGCCCTTCAAGGGATTGGACCTGCTGATACAGGCCTCAGCGATGCTGGAAGACCGGGCTGACCTGACGGTGCTGATCGCAGGCGGCCACCCAATAGACCCAGAGGTAAGACGGCTTCAAGAGATGGCCGGGAGCCTTGGATTGGAACAGGCGATCCGCTTCCTTGGCACTATCCCGCACGACAGGATGCCCCTCTACTACAGCGCGGCCGATGTCTGCGTTGTGCCATCGTATCATGAGACTTTCGGCCTCGCCGCCCTTGAGGCAATGGCCTGTGGGACGCCCGTGGTGGCCACGAATGTCGGCGGCCTCCAGAGCCTTATCCGGGACGGTGAGACCGGCTACTTGGTTGCCTGGCATTGCCCCGATCCCTTTGCCGACCGTTTGGAGTTGCTGCTCCGCAACGCGTCGCTCCGAGAGGCGATGGGCCGCGCCGCTCGAGCTTGGGCGGAGAAGTTCAGCTGGTCGTCGGTGGCCGCCCAGGTGCTCAACGTCTATCGCCAACTGCTGCCGGCCCAGCCGTAGTTAGGAGGAGCCTCCATGGCTGATGAGCCAGTCCGCGTCCTGACTGTTACTGCACATCCTGACGACACGGAGTTCGGTTTCGGCGGCACCATCGCCCGCTGGGCCGACGAGGGCCGGCTCATCTGGTATTGCATCGCTACCAATGGTGACAAAGGCACGAGCGATCGAAGCCTAACTCCGCCGCAGCTTGCCGCCATCCGGCAGAAGGAGCAATTGGCAGCGGCTAAGACCCTCGGGGTACAGGATGTCTTCTTCCTCGGCTACCCAGACGGCGAGCTCGAGGAGACCCGCGAGTTCCTCGGCAAGGTTGTCCGCGTCATCCGCCAGGTCCGGCCAGACATTGTCATTACTATGAACCCATACCCGGTAACCCGCTTTGTTCAGCACAGGGACCACCGCATCGCGGGACAGGTTGCCATCGACGCGGTCTACCCTTTTGCGCGCGACCATCTCCACTTTCCGGAACATCTTGCCGAAGGGCTTGAGCCACACAAGGTCGGGGAGCTTTATATCAGTGGGACGGAGAGCTCGGACACCGTCGTAGATATCAGCGGCTACATAGACCGAAAAATCGAGGCGCTGCGCTGTCACCGAAGTCAGATGCAGAACGCGGATACCCCCGATTTCGCCGAGCGGTTCAAGATGAACGCTGCGCGGTCAGGTGAGCCTTTCGGCGTGCCTATGGCGGAGACGTTCCGTCGCATAGAGCTTCGTCGCTAACGGTCCCGCCGCAGGTTCAAAGAAGACAGGCCCGCCGGTCCGGCGGGCCTGTTGTTTGCCTTGTACGGCCTATCCGCGCCCGGCGCCCCGGCCGCGGGCTCCGCCAGCCCGGGAGCCACGCAATCGCGGGTCAAGGATATCCCGCAGGGCATCGCCCAGCATGTTGTAGCTCAGCACGGCCAGCGTGATCACAACGCCCGGAGCGAGGGCCATCCAGGGCATTCGCTCGATGTACCGGCGGGCGCCGGCGTTCAGCATGCCGCCCCAGTCCGGGTAAACGGAACTCACCAGCCCCAGGAAGCTCAGGGACGACTGCGAGAGCAGGTTGGCACCAAGGCCGATGGACAGGAGGATGATGAGCGGCGCGTAGGCGTTGGGAAAGACGTGCTTGAACATGATCCGCGCGTCGCCGGCGCCGATGGCTTTCGCTGCCTCGACGTAAACGTTCTCGCGAGCCGAAAGCACTACCGAGCGGATCAATCGGCCGCCGCCTGGAATCCGTAGGATCGTGAGGGCGATGAAGACCGGCAGGATATTGGTGCCCAGGACCGAGGTGATGGCGATGAGGAATAGGAGCTGCGGAATAGCATTGTAGGCATCGGTGATGCGCTGGACGGTGAGATCAAAGACCCCCATGAAATAGCCGGACGCCAAGCCGATGAGCGTGCCACCCATGGTGCCGATTGTGACGGAGAAGACGCTCAGGCTCAATGAAAGGCGGGATGCCCAGATGAGGCGGCTTAGGACGTCGCGGCCGAGCTCGTCAGTCCCCAGCCATGTGCCAGGGCTGGGAGGCGTGAAGCGAGGCTTGACGAGGATCTGGTTCCAGTCATAGGGCGCGATCACCGGCGCACCGATCGCGATGATCCACATCGCCACAATAATGACGAGCGATACCGTGCCAAGGGGCTTTGCTACGGCCAGGTTTCCGAGCTTCTCGTACCATGGTCGCTGGGCGCGGAGCCCGGCGAGCATCTCGGCCCTTTCTAGGGACTCCTCGTAGGCTGCCTTTTGTGCTGCTATCGACATGGCTCCTATCCTCCCTCAAGATGTGCGCCCAGGCGAACCCAGGCCCAGCCAACCCGCTCCAACTCACGAATAGCGAATACGGGGGTCGACGAAAGCATAGCTGACGTCTGTCGCCAGGATCACGAAGACGAGGAGGATCGTGACGACCAAGATGTTTGTCTGGATCTGCGTGTAGTCGCGAAGCTGGAAGGATGAGAGGGTCAGCTGGCCGACCCCAGGCAGGCTGAAGAGCTGCTCCATGATGACGGAGCCTCCCAGGATGCCGGCGATGCGGGCGCCCCACAGTGTGACCAGCGGGATGAGCGCATTCCGCAGCGCGTGCCTGTAGATAACCGTCCGCTCCGCCAGCCCCTTTGCGCGAGCGGTGCGGATGTAGTCCTGGCGCAGGACCTCGAGCATCTGGGAGCGGCAGAGCCGCATCTGACCAGCGGCCCCCTCGACGCCAAGGATAAACCCCGGGAGGAGGTATTGCTGCAGGTTCACCAGCGGGTCGTCGAAAATGCTCTTCTGGCCCAGCGGCGCCTGGTACCCCCACCAGATGGCAGGGAAGGCCACCGCCATCGTGCCGAGCCAGAAAGCCGGCGCTGCGACACCGAACACGGCGATCAACCGGCCGATGTAGTCAAGTGCCGTGTCCTGGCTCACCGCGGACAGGATGCCGATGGGTATGCCAATGACCCAGGCTAGAACGATCGCGATGATGGTGAGCTCAATGCTGACACCTACAGCCTGCCAGAAGCGGGTCCACGTGGGCTGGCCGGTCCATAGGCTATTGCCGAAGTCGCCCTGCAACAGGTTCCCCGTCCAATTGACGAACTGGATATGGATGGGGTCCGAGAGTCCCAACTCCTTCCGGAACTGCTCGAGCTGTTCCGGGCTGTAGTTGCCGGTCTCACCGATGCTGGCCAAGAGCACGTCTCCTGGTTGGAGGCGCAGCAGCAGGAAGATGAAGACCATCACGATGATGATGACCGGGATGTTAAGGATTGCCCGCCGGATGATATAGCGTTGCATCAGCGGTCCCTCTCTCAGCTAAGGCTCAGTGGATACACCATCCCCGCTGCATCCAAGCGGGTGCAGACGGAGCATACGCATACGTACGCTTGCTTGTCAAGGCCCCTGCTCCAGCATTTCTCACCAACATATCGCTAACTATGTACTCATACGGTCGCCAGTTACAAGCGCGATCGCAATTCAGCCTCATTGCGAAGGAAGTTCCTTGCCGGTCAGGCGGTCGTGCTCCAGCCAGGCCGCGTCCACCAGGGCCATCAGCCCCCCTGCGACCAGTGAGTGGCCCCCGAGGACAACCGGCACCGGGGCGTCAAGCGCAGCCCGCGTAAAAGCTCGGACCGTCGGCTCGGCAATCGTTTCCCAGAGCCCAAGGTCTGAGGCAAAGCGGTCCTCGGCGCTCGGGTCGAGCCCAAGATGATAGAAAAGCACGCGAGTGTCCAGGAAAACGGCCTGGCCCAACGTCCCAAGCATCGCGAAGAAACGCTCCAGCCCCGCTGCTTCGACGTAGTGGCCCAGGACCGAGTGGACCGCCCCTGGGCGGTCGCGGCCGGCGGCCTGCATACCCCGTTCCTCGGCAATGAAGCGGACACGGCACGCCGTCTCTTTCTCAAGATGGGCCCACAGGTACGAGCCCGCGCGGCCGGCCACCAGGATCTCTGCTGCCGGATCAGTGAGGTACATCATTGCCTCACGAAGCCGGCCTTGTCTGTCCGGCATTCCGCCCAGATAGCTCCGGACGTGCGGGCCAGCCTCGGGATGCATTCCTAGGATCAGCAGGTCCGTTGGCGTATCGATGTCGAACATCGTGGCAGTGGTTCGCGGCAGGTTCACGACTTGGAGCCCGGCCTGCCGCTGGAGAAGCCGCGGCAGTGGGTTGTCGCTGGCAGGTAGATCGATGCTGCTCAACGCGCTGCCCGGCGTAAAGGCCACGAGGTCGGCGGAGGCGAAGTTGTTGGTCAGCACCACGGAATCGGCGTCGGCGAGCTGCCGCGCTATCTCGGCGAGCTCCTCGGCAGTGACGAGCGGTCCGCTGCCACCCCCGAGATAGAACGGCCGCGCGATGTCGTAGCGCTCCACAATCTCGCGCAACCGCTGCCCGAAGTGAAACTCGCCGGTGTCGCACTCTACTGTGACGCCGGACGGGGTCTCTGCTGCTAGCTCCGGCATGTCGGTTACCAGCAGGCAGCCATCGAAGCCGCCGCTGTTCCGGGCCACTTCGAGGAGGTCAAGCGTAAGCGCCGCCTGAGCGCCGGCCATAAGGCGTCCCATCGGGCCCGGGCCCCAGCCCCCGGCGAACGTGACGAACGTAGGACGTGTCATTGCGGCATTGTAACGTTAAGTCAACCTGAAGGTCGAGGTTGCTGGCGTTCCTGAGACTACAGCGTTCGCGCGAGCACGAGTCCCCACACCTGCCTGGCGCCCGCCGCGTGGCAGGCCAGTGCCGCCGCGTCCAGCGTCGCGCCTGTTGTGCAGACGTCGTCCACGAGCAGCACCGTTTGCCCTGCCATGTCGCTGCGAGCCGCGAAGGCGCCGGCCACCTGTGCCTGGCGGGCTTGCTCGCCTGCTGCCCGGGCCTGGGGTGGTGTGTCGCGCAAGCGGACCAGACCGTCTGCCGCAATAGGAAGGCCACAATCGCTCGCGACGAGCCGGGACAACAACGCGGCCTGGTTGAAGCCACGCGACCGTTCTCGTCGTTGGTGCAGCGGTATTGGCACGACGAGGTCAACGCTTAGCCGGCGACGCTCCCACGTGGCGACGAGCAACTCACCGAGTGGTTCGGCGAGGGCATGGAGCGAGCGGTACTTGAGCGCGAGTATCGCATGACGCAGTGGGCCGGTGTATGCATAATCGGTGCGCAGTCCCGCCAAGTGGCGCAGCGGACGACGCGCGCACTGGAAACAGCGTGCGTCTCCGGCCGGTAGCGGCCTGTCACAGTGTGGACAGCGCGGGGCGGGCATCATGGGCGTCGAGGCGCGACAGGCGCTGCAGAACAGGTCGCCTTCGCGGCCACAACCGCCACAGGCGATAGGCAGCAGGAGGTCCAGCATGGCCCGACCCAAAGCGCCGAAAGCGCCGCGGAGACGCTGGATAGACACCGGGAAGGGCTCTTGGGCCGAGGTCATCGCAAGAAGCGCTCAAGCGAGATTACACGGATGCCGAGGACCAGGCAGCCGGCCGCCAGCACTCCAAGGCCGAGTGACAAAAGCAGCAGGCGCGCTTCTCCGGGAGGTGTGAGCGACAGAAGCGCCAGGATGACGACGATAAGAGGGCCCAGGAGCGCGCCGTTGATGTTGTTGGCCGTCCGATAGTCGCGGGCCAGGAGCGACACGACAAGCGCGCTCGCTGTCGAATAGGCCTGCGCGGCGAGCAGGACGACCAGCAACACCAGGACCCGCGTTGGCGTCAGCAGGTCGTGGGCGACCGCGATCCCCTGTTGGAGGAAGAAGAACGGCAGCGTCGTTGCCGAGGCTAGGACTAGGACAGCAATGAGTTTGGCCCACAGGATCTGCGAGAGCGACACCGGTAGTGCCATCAGCAGCTCGAGGCTGCGTCGTTCTCGCTCGCTGATGAGGCTGTACGTTGCCGTGATGGCGGGCACCACGAGCCCTCCGATCGCAACGAAGAAAGGCAGGGTGAACTCGCGATAGAGGAGCCGCGGGTCGGCGGCAAGCGCCGCCAGCCCCGGCAGCGGAGGCATTCCTTCGATCTGGGCGAAGCTCGAGGGGCTCACAGCGCCCATCCCGAAGCCTTGGCCCAGCGGCAGAAGGAAGAGGAAAAACAGCGGGAAGATTGTGGCGGAGATCAGCGCCCCGCGTTTGCGTGGCAGCTGGCGCAGCTCCTTCCAGAGGAGCGCCCTCACGGCGGGACTCATGCCGGGCCACCAGTGGCCCCGTCTTTGACGACCGCGACGAAGATGTCCTCCAGGCTCGGCTCGACGGTGTGAGCTTCGTAGACATCGAGGCCCTGCGCTAAGAGGTGGCGGAGGAGGTCGGGCAGGGCGTCCTGCGGATTGGCCAGGGGCACTTCCACCGCGCCGTTCGCGATTCGAGACTCGAAGCCGTCGGCTGAGAGCGCCCGAGTCAACGCTTCTGGCCCCTGCCGCGCGGCCAGAAGCGCGTGCTGTGGGAAGCGTTGCCGCACGGTGGCGATGGGCTCGTGCAGCAGAACGCGCCCCTCCCGAAGCACGATCACGCTGTCGCAGAGGGCCTCGGCTTCCGCCAGGTTGTGCGTCGAGAAGAGCACCGTGCGGCCCGCCATGGCGCTCCGGAGGTGGGCGCGTACTTCACGGGCGGCCACGGGGTCGAGGCCCACGGTGGGCTCGTCGAGGAGCAGCACCTCCGGTTCCGACAGCAAGGCCGCCGCCATGAGCAGTCGCCGCTGGAATCCGGACGAGAGGGCGGCCATCGGCTTAGCCAAATGGGGCTCAAGATCGAACAGTGCGGCTGTGGCCTCCACTTCCCCGCGCCCGTACACCCGACGAGCCAGCTCGAGGTACTCGGCGGCGGTGAGTTCGTCGTAGAAGCCTGGTCCCTGCGGCACTACCCCCACACGCCGCTTTGCAGCCAGGAAGTCCGCTGCGTCGGTCGCTATGCCGAAGAGGCGCGCCTGGCCGGCGTTGGGCCGAAGGAGACCGTTGAGCACGCGGATGACCGTGGTCTTGCCGGCGCCGTTTGGGCCGAGGAGGCAGGCGCGCTCGCCCGCGTGTACCGCGATGCTGACCCCGTTGAGGGCGAGGGTGCCGCCGCTGAAGCGCTTGACGACCTGGTCTAACTCGATGACAGGGCCGGTCAAGGCAGGAGCGCCGACTGGGTGGAGCTAGGTCCTGACGTCGGCCGAGAAGTAGTGGTGAAGGCTGGTGTCGTACTTGGCGTTGTTCAGCACCACGCCGATGAGCCGCGCGTTCACCTTGTCGAGCTGGGCCTTGGCCCTCTGCGCGAGGTCGCGCTTGGTGGCACCGGCGCGCACGACCAGCAGCACCGCATCCACCTTGGTGGCGAGGATGGCGGCGTCGGTGACGGCGATGACCGGCGGCGAGTCGAACAGGACGTAGTCGGCGCGCTCCTGGAGCTGCGCCATCGCCTCGCTCATGCGGAGGGAGCCGACGAGCTCGGCCGGGTTGGGCGGCAGCGGGCCGGATGGGAGCAACTGCAGTCCTTCGATGCCCGTTTCGGCCAGGGGGAAGTCGCCGCCGCCGATGAGGACGTTGGTGAGTCCTGGCACCTGGGAGACGCTGAAGAGCGTGTGCAAGCTAGGACGGCGGAGGTCGCAGTCGGCCAGAATAACGCGGCTGCCGGCCTGGGCCAGCGTGACCGCCAGGTTCGCCAGGGTGGTGCTCTTCCCCTCCTCGGGACCGGTGCTGGTGATGAGCAGGGTGCGCAGCGGCCGGTCGAGGCTCGTGAAGAGGATGTTGGTGCGCAGTTGCCGGTACGCCTCCGCTGCCGGCGAGGACGGCTGGCTGGCGACTACGAGCCGGGCGCGCCCGTTAGGGGAGCTCATACCGGGACCTTCTGCCTCTGCGGCGTGAGAGTGGTCCCATCGCCGGGTGCCAGTGTCGGGATCACGCCCATCACCGGCACACCTAGGATGCGCTCCACGTCCTCGGGGGTTTTGAGCGTGTCGTCGAGGTACTCCATGAGGAAGACCAGGAGCGACCCCAAGACGAGGCCGAAGATGCCGCCGGCGAGGACGTTCAGCCGCGTCTTCGGCTGGAAAAGGACGGCCAGCGTTGCCTTATCGTAGAGGAGGAGGTCGATCTGGTCGGAGCGGTTGACGTTCTGCATGCGCAGGCTGTGGTCCTGGAGGAAGGTCTGGGCCACGGCGGTGGCGATGCGCGGCGCCATGCCGGGGTCGGGTTGGTCAACAGTGAGGAGGATGGCCTGGTTGTCGGGCGTGCCGCTGCTGGAGAGCCGCAGGCGAAGGGTCTCAGGCTTCAGGTCGAGGCGCAGGTTGTCGATGACCTGCTGGAGGATGCGGTCGGACTGGATGAGCTGGCCGTACTGGCGGATGATGTCCTTGATGGTGAGGACGCCGCCGTAGTCGGGCCGGGCTGGGGAGACGTAGAGCTTGAGGGTGGAGCGGAAGAGGGGCTGCTGGAGCTTGCTGGCGGCGTAGGCGCCGGCGCTGGCCACGAAGGCCACCAGGAAGATGAGCCACCACCGCTTGAAGAAGACCTGGGCGTATTCCCGAAAGGACATCCTTGCTCCTGCCCGCCGGGGAGGCGGGCTCGTTCCGCGTCTAGGTCAGTGTAGGTGTGGGGCTGAGGGGGTGTCAACGACGGGGCCGGAGGCGAGGGCCGAGCGTTCTTTGATAGATTGAAAAAAAGAGACGTTTTTGAGGCCATTTCGTTCGTGAGTTTTGCGTGTTGTTTGATTGATCGTCGGGAGTGGACGTAACCGCAGATAGCGCTGAGCGTACGGTGAGAGTATGGGCATCTTTGATCATGAGACTATGGTAGCGGGCGAGGCAGGTTGGGGATAGGCGGAGATGGCGCGGGAGGGTGGGCAGCGCGGATGTACATCAACGTTCTGTCGCTGAGTCCGTTGAAGCGAATGATGGTGTGCACCGCCTGATCCGGCACACCGATTGATAGGCTGAAGGACAACTTGTGAGACAACCCAGTGGACAGCTGGACAATATTGTCCCACAATGCAGGCACAGATTCTGACGACATTGTCCTGGACAACTTCGGAGACAGCGATGCCGCGATGGGATGTTCATTTTGAATTCAGGCTTGACGCCGACGCTCCCGAGGTCGTGAGGCTGCTGGAGCGAGCTCATGCCTTGGCATCGGTGATTCTCGCAATCCCGATTCCCGCGCCCGCTGCCGACCGGATTCACGCGCTCAATATCATGCGGGCGGTACGCGGGACAACGGGCATTGAAGGAGCTGAGCTTTCGGAAGCCGAGGCCCAAGAGATCATCGCCACTCCTCGTGAACAGACGGTCCTTCCTGCAACGCGCAGCCGCGAGGAACAGGAGGCCCGGAATGCCCATGCACTGATGCTTTTCGTGGCTGAAGCTCTCCGGGCCAAACCCGGTCTCAGCCTGACGGAGACCTTAATATGCGAGATCCATGATCAGATTACTCGGGGGATTGACTATCCACGGAACATTCCCGGCCACTACCGAACCCACTCCGTAAGTGCTGGGAGTTATATCCCTCCTCCCTCATCGGACGTGCCTCGCCTCATGGGTGAATTCGTCCGATGGTTCAACGACGGGCCCCCGTCAAATTGGGACCTCATTATCCAAGCGTTGGTGGCGCATTTTTATGTCGTCAGTATCCATCCTTTTGGTGATGGCAATGGCCGTACGGCACGTGGAGTCGAGAGCCTGCTGCTTTTCAAGGGCATGGTCAACGCGAGAGGGTTCTATTCCTTGGCCAACTACTATTATCAGCATCGGGAGGAGTACGTGCAGCATTTGGACCACGTTCGCTTTGAATCTGGTGGCGACTTGATGCCGTTCGTACTATTCGGGTTGAGAGGTCTCGCCGCGGAACTTCAGGCAGTGCACAATGAAGTGCTTCAAGAGGTGCGACGTCTCGCGTATCGCGACTATGCCAGATCGCTTCTGATGGCTGACACGAGTCTGTCTGCCCCGAGGCGAGGGCGCCTCATCTTGCTTGCACAGATGTTGGTGGATGACGCCATCTCAACCGATGCACTTCTTTCGGGCAGGGCAGACACGGGAAGACTTTACCGAAGGCTGAGCGAGAAGACGCTGGTGCGCGATCTGGCGTATCTCGCGCAGTATGGGCTGGTCATGGTGCACAGAGGCCAGGTAAGCGCCAACATGGCGGTCATGGACCAGTTCACTCCGCCCCACGAGTTGCTGGATCGGGAAACCGCGTAGAGCCGCAATGGAAGGGGAATGATCAACGTAATACTCTGCGACGTCGATGGCGTCTTGATCGTGGGGGAGACCTTCCCGGTCAGCCTTGCCCGAGACTACGGGATCACCCGGGAGACGACTGCGGCCTTCTTCCAAGGGCGCTTCATCGACTGCGTTCTGGGTCGCGCCGATCTCATGGAACTGCTGCCTGCTCACCTTCCGAACTGGGGCTGGATGGAATCAGCCGAGGAGTTCGTGGACTACTGGTTCAAGGTACACAGTCAGATCAATAGCACACTGGTATCGTGGCTCCAAGACTGGCGAAGGGCAGGCGTGCCTTGCTTCCTGGCTACTGTGCAGGAGCGGCATCGAGCTGCCTACCTGCGTGAACTCCTGGCCGTTGGCCGCGATTTTGATGGGATGTTCGTGAGCTGCGAGCTAGGCCAACGCAAGGATTCGCCCGCGTTCTTCGAGAAGATACTTAGCCAGCTTCCGAAAGTCCTGCCCAGCGAGGTGTTGTTCATCGATGACAGCAGCGCTAATCTCGTGGCCGCACGAGAGGTTGGCATGACGACGGAACTCTTCACGGGCAACGCAGACCTGGATTACCTGCTCACTCACTACTCCCTGGGCTAGTCGTTTGGCGTCACGTGGATTAGTCTAGCCAACATCCCTCCCAAGCAGAGCCGCGAACGGATCTTATTGTCTCGGGCCCGACCGAACCACTTGGGTGGGTTGTGCGAGTGGCCAGGCCCAAGGGATGGCGCCTATGGGTCCGCAGGGAAGACAGCGCACACCGTGATTCTGGTCAGGCTGGAAGCCTGACCCGCGGCGATGATTGGGCAGAGGTGATCCTGCGGCAAACTCGCAGTGAGGCAGAGGTTGCTTCGCTGCACTGGTGGCGACTGAAGGGCGCAGCACGCTGCGCCCCTACGGCGATGACGAACCTGGTTACAACGCTGGTCGGCGCTTGTGCCAGTCGGTGGCCTGCTGGTAGGCGTGGCCGATGCGGAGGACGGTGCGCTCGTCGAAGCGGTGGCCGACGATCATGAGGCCGATGGGCAGGCCGTGGGAGAAGCCGCAGGGGATGGAGAGGGCGGGCTGGCCACTGCGGTTGAAGGGGGAGGTGTAGCGACCAACGTTGGCCAACGGGCCCGTGCCTCCGCCGCCGGTGGGCGGTGGGGCGCCCGCGGCGCTCGCAGCGGCAGCTCTTGCAGCGGCGGCCGCAGTGGCCTCCTCGACTGCTTCGATGGTGGGTGCGGTCAGGGGGGTCGTTGGCAAGACGTAGGCGTCGTAGCCTTCGAGGGCCTTCTGCAGGAGCTCCTGGGTGCGCTGAATGCGCTGGAGGTGCCGTAGGTACTCGGCCGCCGGCGACTCCAGGCCACGCTGGATGCTGTTCCGGTAGGTCTCGCTGAAGCGCTCCCGCCGCTCCAGCGGGATCTCCTCGACGAAAAAGGCGCGCTCGATGTTGATCGTGCTGGCCTGCAGCTCCTCCAGGCCCTCGATCTCGACCTCGCTCACGGTGGCGCCGAGGTCTCGTAGGGCCTGGATGGCGTCGCGGACGGCGCCGGCGACTGCCGGATCGAGGCCCTGGCGTCCTTCGACAAACCCTTCCCTACGGTCAGGGCTCGCTTCGCTCGGCTCACCAGGATGAGCGTCGGGCGAGGGTGGCGAGGGAACCTCGAACTCCCAGAAGTAGTTGGCGGGCACGGCGAGCCGCAGGCCGCGCACGCCCTTGCGAAGGTCGGCGGTGTACCGGTCCGTGGGCGCGGGTGCAGAGAGCGCGTTGAGCGGGTCGTAGCCGGCGATGACGTTGAGGAGCAGGGCGGCGTCCTCCACGGTCTTGGTCATGGGGCCGAGGTGGTCCAGGCTCCAGGAGAGGTAGAGGGCGCCGCGCGTGCTCACGCGGCCGAAGGTGGGCTTGAGGCCAACGATGCCGCAGAGGGACGAGGGCACGCGGATGGAGCCGGCGGTGTCGCTGCCGATGGAGGCGAGGGCGAGGTGCCCGGCGACGGAGGCGCCGCTGCCGCCGCTGGAGCCGCCGGTGACGCGCTGCGGATCCCAGGGGTTGTGGGTGGGCCCGAAGAAGGGGTTGATGCTGGAGAAGCCGGCCGCCATCTCGTGGAGGCCCACCTTGCCGAGCAGGACTGCGCCCACCTTGCGGAGGCGTTGCCAGACGACAGCGTCCTCGGTGGGGACCCAGTCGGAGAGGGCGCCGGTGCCGCCGGTGGTCAAGACGCCGGCGGTGCCGATAAGGTCCTTCAGCGAGACCGGGATGCCGTGAAGGGGGCCGAGGTAGTCGCCGCGCATGATGGCGGACTCGGCGTCGCGGGCTTGGCGGAGGGCGAGGTCGGCGGTGACGGTGATGTAGGCGTTGAGGAGGGGATTGAGGCGCTGGATGCGGGCGAGGAGCGCCTGGGTGAGCTCGACGGGGGAGAGGCGCCGGCGCTTGATCAGGGAGGCCGCTTGGGCGACGGTGAGGAAGGGCAGCGCGCCCTCGGAGCGCGATGGCCGCGGGACGGTGGCACCCCAAGCGGGGGGTGTGGGCAGGGCCTTGGGTGGCGCGCCGAGCTCCGTCGTTCCGGCGAAGCGGACGGCGGCGCC